>JAITPD010000028.1 GCA_031289615.1 Lactobacillaceae bacterium
AACCACCTCCGTTACTAAGTCGCCCAGCTGTATGACACAGCTGCCCAACTAAGTACTGCGGATCGTGTTTTGGTAAGCGATAAATCGCTAACAAAACGCATAATGAATCGTGCAGGGCAAATCCGAAACGTAAAGAATCTTTAGCGAAGCTGAACAACTAGCGTAATATTGCATCACCTAAAAAAGGATGGGCCCTTGAAGAGCTCATCCTTTTTCATTACATTAAACTTTAATTTTCGACGTTCTTAGTATTACCATGAACAACGTCACCAGACCAAGCGAACTTGCCATATTCCAAACCAGTTAAGGCTTCGACAATTTCCTTTGTTTCTGGAGTTACTTGTAGCTTAGCGGCTTCGATTGCTTCTTCGTCAAGTACACCGACTTCACGGAAACGTTCGATTTCATCCATCAAAACCTTGTGTGAATTAGAATTCAACTTGAAGGTTGCGGCGTTCCACATTGCGACAATAACCAATGCTCCCACGAAGAAGACCATCAAGTACGCAATTCCAGTTCCGGCAGAATGAATTTGATTTTCCAACTTTGAGTCGGTAACAATCTTTTTAAAGGCTTCACTAGTAGTCACGCTGTGTTCGTTAACATAAGCAGTAATCTTGTCAGCTGCTCCAGACACTTGTTGATTGTATCCGGCCCAACCCATTACGGCTCCGATAATGATGTTAAATGTTGCGTTTGTAAACTTACGAACGAACGTCATGGCTCCGGCGAAAACTCCAGCGCGCTTTTCACGGCTGATGATTTCATCGATGTCGGCCATCATTGGGAAGACAACCCAAGGAATTCCACCCATGATGTTACGTCCAATTGTAAAGATACAGCTAGCTGCGATTACGGCGATCATTGCTTGTGAAGATGACAATGATGCACGGCAGAAGAATGTGACACCATAAGCGGCACAGGCGAACAAAACTGTTCCAAATCCAACCAAGTAAAGCTTTTGCGCTCCAATTTTTGGATTATTCAACAACCAAGCACTAATTGGTGACCAGACAAATGTCATGATCAACAATGGAATAGCCAAGATCACTCCGGCAGCGGCTGGGTTAATTGTCAATGTTGGCAAGAATGAAACTGATGCAAAGATAACGAAAATCGTTGTATATGAATCAATCACTCCAAATGTTGAGAAGTACAATACCAAGTGCTTACGGAAAGTCTTAATCCGCAATGTCAAAGCTAAGTTAGCAAAGTTCTTGGCGATAATCTTCATTGGGCTTTCAACAGTCTTACGTTGCTCTTCCAAATGGGCCAAGATCAATTCGCGACGTTCTTCTGAAATGTGAATTGGATCCCATGATGAGAAGTATACGGCAACTGTCAAGACAAGTCCCATGATTCCCCAAACTACGGCAGTCCAAAGCAATGCATCAGGCGAAGTTGTGTAGCCCTTTGGTGCAGGCAAGATTGTCATGAAGAAACTTGGTACCAATGCGATCAAAGGTTGAGCCAAACCAGCGGCCCACATCCGAACTGTTCCCATCTTGTTTCGTTGCGTATAATCTTCGGTCATCTCGGCAGGCAAAGTCTCCCAAGGGATCAAGATTAAGTCCAAACAGATGTCGAACACGATAAATGCAACCAAGTAGTACAACCATGACCAACCAGCAGCGATTGGCACCCACATTGCTACGAAAGCAAGTGAAGTTGGAATACTAAAGATCAAGAAGAAACGGCGACGACCAAACTTTCGTCCCAAAGCGAAACGATAGAAGTTGTCTGACAACACGGCAACAACTGGTGCCCAGATCATGTCGATGAACAAACGAGCTGAAATCAACAATGCAGCGATTCCAGGGTTAACTCCACCAAATGCTGTCAGGAAGTAAAGCAACCATGATCCGATCAATCCACCTGAACCTGAGTTGAACATATCCCATGCTCCAACTCCGAGGGCGCGATGAATTCCAACGATCCCCTTTTCTTTATCCGTCTTAAAACTAAACAGTGCTTTAAAGAAACTCTCTTTTTTCTTTTCTGCCATTTTCCTAAACCTTTCAAAATATAAAAATATAGTATTGTGAATTTAATGCTAGTTGTGAACATCAGGTCATTTTTTAATTGCGTAATGGATTTTCGATAAAGATAGTAAGTGGCGACACGGTCCCATTCGACTACACATTTTTGCAAAATGAGTCGAATTAGTGCCGCTACCTCGCTGGTTCACCTACTATCATCATCTCAAACCACCACACTTTAAATAAAATGACCAATTACGCTGATCAGCGAAGCGATTCTGTCGTCGGATGACCAAGCCCTTGCCGAATCTAGGCGAAAATTTTTTCACGCGCGCTTTAGTGCCGTGAAATTGGCAAATTATTTTGCCATTCGCCATGAATCGTGCAGGGCCAATCCGAAACGTAAAGAATCTTTAGCGAAGCTGATGATAAACATTTCACAACTAGCATTATATAAAACAAGTGCTGTTACAAATTTGAATTAACATTGCACCGCCAAGTCAAATGGCAATGCCGGCAAATCAAACACGTTATATAAACTTGCCGTGGGATTAACGTGCCAGGCATAACGCACGTGGGTCACAACTTGACCCTGCGGAATTTGAATCCGCAACTGCTGATCATAAATGATTGCAACAGCTTTTAAAATTTGTGTATCAGTTACTAATTCTACTTCAATGTCAGCGGTCTGTTTGAGTGGTGCTACATCGTCAAACACAACAACAATTTCTTGGCCTGCGAGAAGCGCTTCTTTAGCGAGCGGACCAGATGCAACCACGTCCCGTTGATAAGCCAACTTTTCAGCAGCCAAAGCCACTCGTTGTCCAACCGTTTTTTTGTCCGTGGGATGCAAGTCATTGTATTCGCCAATGTCAAGCGTTCCAACTAAAGCAACGTCAGGTAAATCCAAGGCCGCCATTTGCTCAGATCTGATTTGAACCCAATCCAACTCCGGAGTTAATGCGAAATTTGGTAACTGCACATTAATCCACGGCTGTCCACCTTGACCAAATCGCTTGCGCCAATCAGTAATCAAAGCTTGCAACTTCTGACCATAACCTTTGGGCGCCTTATCATTGCTCTCACCTTGATAATAAAGAAAGCCTTTCACCGCCAACTTTTGCAGCGGAGCAATCATTCCGTTAAACAATCCTGAGGGTTTATTCTGGAAAAATGTTTGCTCGATCTTGTCTGGCATTCGCCTTGTCCCGCGCCGAATCTGCCACGGACCATGTTGATCCAAATCATAAATCACTTCATTATCAGAATTGACCAGTACATGAGCTTTTCCGCGAGTGAGCCCTCCGTTACCGTAACAAATTTTGAGACGAATCACGACTCTTAACTCTTGTGGAAGCGGACCAATCTCATAATTACGCGGTGGATACATATACCCAGTTTCACCAACCTTTTGCCCATTGATGTAAACCTCATCTCCATCCGTCATTGTTCCCAGACGAATTTCAGCATCAGTGCCAACTAATTCAGCAGGTATTTGAAATGTTTTTTGAAGCCAAGTTACGCCTGAATCACGATATGGGCTTTGCCAAGCTGAGGTTAAGCTAGTTGGTTGCCAGTCTTGATTGTCGGCGCTGGGGTTAGCACTTTCGCTGGCGTTGTTTGTGTTGTCGTCGTTCAAGTTGGTTTGTCCATTCCACCAACCTTCTTGCAATCCTTGATCTGCTTCATCCATCGTCGCCCAATAAATTGCGTCACGAGTAGCTTCAGTTTGTTCGACCTGTAAAATATAATCATGATCTCGCAACTGCTCATAATCCAATGTTTGAGCCTGCAAGCGTTGCACTTCTTCGTCACTCAACCATGACCCAATCGGCGTCCCACCAATTGCCGTTTCCATCAAACCAACAGGCACACCTTCATCAGCATGAATTTTTTGAGCAAAGAAATATCCTAACGCCGAAATATCAGCAATGCTATCTTGATTCACAGACTGCCATTGACCGCCAACTAAATCCGTTCGTTCGTTTACAAAATCAACCGTTTGCGGAACCTTAAACCTTCTAATTTGAGAATTATCAGCATTTTTAAGTTCTTCTGGAAAACGGGCTTTCACCCGTCCCATCCAAAGCTGCATGTTTGACTGACCTGCTAACAACCACACATCACCGTATAAAACATTTGTGAGCGAAATTTGCGTTTCTTCGTCTTTCACCACAATCTGATGCGGACCGCCTGCTGCCTGTGTTGGTAATTTAAGCTCCCATTCGCCATCAGTAGTAACAACTGCCTCGATTGGTGCGAGTGAATCAACTTGCACAGTAACACTCGTTTGCGGCATTCCAGTTCCCCAGATCACGTTTTCCACATCACGTTGCAAAAGCATGCCACTTTGGAAGGTTTGGGCTAATTGTAATTTTTCACTCATTTCATCACCCAATTTTCTACTCAAAGTTAATTTCTATTGAAACTGGTTTCGTTTGCGACAACTCCACCGAATGCTCATCTGGCTGACTCACTCCGACATAAGCAGTAAAGCTACCACTATCAATTTGCGCCTGACCATGTTTGTCAAATACTTCAAAGTCTGTCGCCGTCAATTCAAAGTCAACTGTCTTCGTGGCTCCCGCTTGCAAAGTAACGCGTTTGAATCCCTTCAAAGCTGGATTCGTCGTTGCTTGCTTTGATTTCAAATTTTTCAGGTACAACTGTACGACTTCATCTGAATCAACATTGCCGATGTTTGTGATATTTGCCGTAACAGTTGCTAAATGATTTTTTGCATCAACCGTCACTGTCGGATCATTCAACTTAACCTTGGTATAAGTTAAGCCGTACCCAAACGGATACAATGGCGTTCCTGTGTAGTAACGATACGTGCGATTCGTCATGCTGTAATCCGTAAACTCTGGCAGTCCGGCCAAATCCTTATAAAATGTGATTGGCAACTTACCAGACGGGCTCACTTCTCCGAACAAAACTCGCGCGAATGCATCTCCACCACGTACTCCGGGATACCAAACGTTAATCACTGCTTTCAAGTTCGGATGATTTTCCAAACCGTTCAGTGTGATTGAACTTCCAGTGGTCAATACAACGATCACTGGCTTACCAGTCGCTAACAACTTTTCTAACAGTTGCTTTTGACGTCCAGGCAAGTCCAAGTTTTCCTTGTCGCCGGCACCCTGTGAATTACCCGCATCGCCCTGTTCACCTTCAATAGTAGAATCGAGTCCCATCACAGCAACAACCACGTCCGAATGTTGCGCCGAAATCACTGTCTCAGATTCACGTTCGTCCTCTTTGGCCAACCATGACTCAGCATGGGGCTGGAAAAGTCCACACCCAATTGAGTAATAGACCCGCGTATCTGCATTGACAGCTTTTTGAATCCCGTGCAGAATGGTCGTTTTTTCAGAAGGAGTTCCAAAATAATTACCAATCAAAGCACGGACACTATCAGCATTTGGACCAACCACCGCAATTGACTTTAACGCATCTTTTTGCAGCGGTAGAATGCCATCGTTTTTCAACAAGACAAATGACTTCTCAGCCGTCTTTTGCGCTAAATCAGTATGTTCTGGTGCATCATTTGCTTCGAATGGAATTTGTTGATATTCGTCATCATCTGCAAACATCCCCAGCCGAACGCGAGTCGCATACAATGACACGACTGCTTGCGTGATTTCAGCTTCGGTCACCAAATCTTGCTCAAGTGCTTCATGCAAACTCTGTTCAATCCCACCAGCAACAAGATCAAGGCCAGCTTTAATTGCCAGTCCCATCGTTTCAGCAGCATTCTGAGTATAATGATGGTTTTCATGAACATCTTCAGGCGCGGCATAATCAGAAACGACATGCCCCTCAAATTGCCAATCTTGATGCAAAATTTCATTCAACAAACGTTCATTGACCGACATCGGCACACCATTCACAGCATTGTACGCTGTCATGATTCCTTCAACATCAGCCTCTGTCACAGCTGCTTTAAACGCTGGCAAATAAGTTTCATAGAGATCCTTATCATTTACAACTGCATCAAACTCATGCCGAATCCCTTCAGGACCAGAGTGCACCGCAAAATGTTTTGCCGTTGCTGCTAACTTCAGATACTTAGCTTGGCCTTGTAATCCACGAATGAATGCCTTTCCAAGTTGCGAAGTTAGAAATGGGTCTTCACCATACGTTTCATGTCCACGTCCCCACCGAGGATCCCGGAAGATATTGATATTGGGTGACCAAAATGTCAGGCCCTTATAAATATCACGGTCACCATAAGCAGTAAACGCATTGTTCTTAGCTCGACCTTCAGTGGCGATCACATCTGCAACTTCTTGCATTAACGTATCATCAAACATAGCTGCCAACCCAATCGCTTGGGGAAACACAGTCGCAACACCAGCACGCGCAATTCCATGCAAGGCTTCATTCCAATAGTTGTATTCTGGAATCCCCAGTCGTTCAATGGCCGGTTGCTTCCATGAAATTTGATTAATTTTTTCATCTAACGTCATTTGCGCAACAATTGTACTTGCTTGCTGTCGCGCATCTGCATGGCTCATCTGTTCTGTCATTTTGCAATCCTCACTTGACTAATTATGCGTAGATTGTCCGGCCTTTTTCGTCAGCAATTCCTGACATTCTAAAGAAGTACGTGTTGACTTGATCGCGCCATTCCAATGCGTTTTGCTTTTGTAATTGCAAACGTTCTTGAACATTGGCAAACGTAATTGCATCAACCTGATCGGCGAGTTTGTCCCATGTTGCGATATATTCTTCAACCTTTTCATAACCAGCAAAGTGCGTGTCATAAATGTATTGAATCACCGTTTGACCTGATTGCAACACGTGATCGTATGCAACGTGATGGAAGAATAGCAAGTTTTTGTCTGGCGTCGTTGCAAGATTTTCATACATTGCTGCAACTTTTTCTGAATACAAACCAGTGTAGCCAGTTCCAGTTGCAACTGTCCGATCCACTCCGACACCATTGCGGTCGGCAAAATGATAAGTTCCCCAACGATCGTATTCGTAACCATTGACTGACACACCATAATGCGAATTCGGAATAACCATGAAGCCAATTCCCAAAGGTGCATTATATTTTTCATACGTGGCATTTGAAGTGCTCATGATTTCAAAGATGGCTTGATGAGTTTTTTCATCAGCATCCGCAAAACTTTGTGCAATCCATTCATTCAAAATTTCATCGGGCGTAATATCATTGTCCCAGCCAATTCGACCAAAGCCATACAAGTTAGCTTGTGACAATTTATTTCCAGTCCAGTTGTAGTCCATTCCAACATTTCCAACTGCGACAAAACCAGAACTTTTTGCATCAATTGAATTTTCGCGAATCACGTTCTTAGCAATTGAATTCTCAACATCCGTGTATTCTGTATCGAACTCAATCATGCTCTTCCATTGCGGAACCGCATAGTTGATGTCGATTTGATGTCCCAAATATTCGGCCGTCACTTGGAATTCCATCATTTGATTAGTTTTCTTCAAAGCACCAAACAATGGCGTCAATGGCTCAACTGTTTGGAAGTCAATTGGCCCAAACTTGATTTGCAAGATGACGTTATCCGCAAATTGTCCATCCAAAGGCGCAAAGTTATCTGAAGCTGCACGAGCACGGTCAGTTGAACGATCACGCCAATCTTGTCGTGAGTTATAGACGAATGTACGCCAGATAATCAAACCATTGTGCGGCGCAATTGCTTCGGCCAACATGTTAGCACCGTCCGCATGATTACGACCGTATTGATATGGACCAGGTTCACCTTCAGAGTCGGCTTTAACTACAAATCCACCGAAATCAGGAATTACCTTGTACAAATCATCCAAAGTTTCTTTCCAGAAAGCTTTAACTCCTGCATCAAGGGGATCAGACGTTTCCAAGCCACCAATGCGCTTTGGAGCCGCCCAGTTGATTGCCAAGAATGTCTTGATTCCAAAACTCGAGAAAATCTTAGCAAGATCTGCAACTCCTTGTAGCAATGGCTGTACGATCAAGCCAGTTGCAATTCCACGCACATTCACATTGTTTAGAGAAATTGAATTGAATCCAGCAGATGCTAACATTCGAGCATAAAATTCAATGCGTTCATAATCGCGTCGGAATGGGTCTCCAGCAACGTCTTTCAAATCAAATTCTTTTCGGTCAGGGTTGCTGTTGCTTCCGTATTGACCAAAGAAAATTGACTCTCCAGCATAACCACGTTCGATTGTTCCATCAATTTGGTCCCAATGATTAATCATGCGAATTGATTGAGCAGGTGCTGATGTGACATTTAAGTCTTGCTTCGTTGCAATTCGACGCAATAGTGCATAGAATCCGTACAACACAGCCTTAGTAGTATTTCCTGAAATGGTAACCACTCCAGCATTGTCAGCTAATTGATATGCTTCATCTGATTCAAAATTAGTTTGTCCCACTGCGATGATAATGTCGGCAGCTGTTTCATCCGTTGAAATTTGAGCTCCTACAAACTCAGTAATTTCTTGACGCAAGCGCAATGACACCGCATCTTCATTTGGTAAACTTGCAAAATAAAAAACTTTTTCAGCAACGGTTTGAACCGTTTTTTCTGTAAGCCAAGTACGATCGAAATCCATCTTAAACTTTCTCCTTTGTGATTAAACGTTTTAATTTATTATTTATGAACGATAACTTTTTGTAACCGTTTTCAATACTCTTAATAATAGGATTTTTTAACACCACATTCTTTGCTTTAAGTACTAAAAATATTGCGTGAACCAAGATGTTTGAGCAAATATTCCTAATTTCCAGAATATCTCGTGAAATGATTCGCAATTTCACATCAAAAAAGAGCTAACGCAATACTCACGCTAGCCCTTTGATCAATTTTGTTTTAACTTTTTACTTAACTAAATAATCACCCAATGCATGTTGCGCTGCTAAATTGAGGAACGCCCATTGCCGGTCAAAGCCTGGTTGGAAGAAGAAATCTGCATCTGCGAGATCTTCCAAACGTAATCCAGCTCGAATCGCCAAGGCAATCGTATTGATATTAGCCGTCACATCATGAGTTGAAAGGATTTGCCCACCCATAATCTTGTGGGTTTGCTCATCAAAATACAACTTGCTATAAACTTTGACATTTCCAGCTGATTCCAAAATAAAATCTGGCCGAATATTGTCCTCGTATGATGAAGAAGCCATCCCCTTAATTTGCATCTTGTTGGCTGACATCTCGTTCAAACCAGTCGTAGCAATCTTCCAATCATAAAATGGCAGAGCTGAAGTTCCGTTGACACCAATGAACCTTTCGCTTGGTTGCTCGTCCTTAATTGTTGAAACAACATATCGTGCTTCTTTACGAGTTGCAGAAGCCAAAGCAATTGGTGCCTTTTGATCAGCTGCCGTCAGCAATGGCCAAATTGCATCCCCAATTGCATAAACATCTGGAGCTGAAGTTCGAAGATATTCGTCAGTCTTGATAAATCCACGTTCGTCCAACGCAACAAGTTCCTTCAACCACTCAGTATTTGGATGCACACCAGCTGCGATAATTACAACATCAGCTGCGTGTTCACTCGTGTCAGTCACAACAGTTACACCATGTTCTGCAGGCTTAATTGCCGTCAAGCGTTGATTCATGGCCAAGTTAACGCCCTTTTCATTAAACGTTTCGACAATGTGTTGGCCCAAATCAGTATCCAAATAATTGTTCAGCGGGGATGGTGTCGTATCAATCAGTGTTACCTGCTTGCCAGCCTTGTTAAATACCTCAGCAGCTTCAACCCCAATATAACCTGCACCAACTACGACCACATTTTTCACTGTGTCATTCTTTTGTGCTTCATCAATCTTAATCGCCCAGTCACGCCCGCGCATAAACCAAACTTCTGGCAAATCTGCGCCAGGAACAGGGATTGCAGCCGGCTTAACACCAGATGACAGAATCAACTTATCATATGTGTCAGTTTTTGTTTCACCAGTTTGTGAATTTTTAATTGTGATCTCGTGCTTAGCAACGTCAATATCTGTAACTTGGCTGTTCGCAAAAATCTTTCCGCCTAAATCAGTTACATCTGATGGCTTAAAATTACGCACATCGTCTCGCGCGGTAACTTTACCCTCTAAAAATGACTGCATTCCACACGACATAAACGACACGAAATCGCCAGCCTCATAAACAGTGACTTCCACGTCATTATACTTTGACAATAACCCAATCGCAGACTCGTGGCCTCCGTGCGATGCTCCAACGATAATAGTCTTCATTTTAATCTTGTCTCCTTTGATTAATTTTCGACACACCTATTTGTGCACACCTCTATTTTACACCAACTAAAAGTGATTGAGCTAGCAATAACAAAAGCATTTTTAGATTGATTTCCAAAAATGCTTTCATAGAATTATTTAATTACGCGTTGTGCTAGTTACGTAATATCTTGGTCATTTTTAGTGACGTAGCGGTTAGAAATAAAATGATCAGCGAAGCGATTCTGTCGTCGGATGACCAAGCCCTTGCCGAATCTAGGTGAAATTTTTTTCACGCGTGCTTTAGCGCCGTGAAATTGGCAAATTATTTTGCCATTCGCCGTGACTCGTGCAGGGCAAATCCGAACGTAAAGAATCTTTAGCGAAGCTGATCAAGCAAAGGACAATATTTCATAATTAGTTACGCCTTAAATTTTATAAGCTTTCCGATAACGTTCGGCCTGCAAATCCAACCAATACTGCGGATTCAGTTCTTCGCCAGTTGCATCCAACAAAACTTGACCTGGTGTTTTTGAAGCACCAAATCGCCAAACGTGCTCTTTACGCCAATCAATCAATGGTTGATATTCGCCAGCACCAAGCAACTGTTCGACATCCATTTCACGATTCATCGCATTTCTAAATTGAGCCGCATAAAGATGCCCGAGTGCATATGATGGGAAATAGCCAAAAGCACCTCCCGCCCAATGAACGTCTTGCAAAACTCCAAGCAAGTCAGAAGTTGGTTCAATCCCCAGATATTCGACATATTTAGCATTCCAAAGTGCAGGCAAATCAGCAACATCAAGATCATCATTGAAAATCGCCTTTTCAATTTCATAACGAATAATGATGTGCAAAGGATATGTCAGAGGATCTGCTTCCGTCCGAATCAACGTTGGCTGGGTCTTCATCCAAGCTGGATAAAACTCTTCAAAGCTAACATCCTTGAGTGCGTCGCCAAATGTTGCTTGCAAAGTTGGATATTCATGTTGCCAGAAAGCTTCGTCACGCCCGATTATAATCTCGTTAAACAATGACTGCGACTCGTGCATGCTCATCGAAATTCCTTTGTTAAAAGGGGTATAATCCCATTTTGGATCAACATTTTGCGCAAACAATCCGTGCCCAGCCTCATGGAATAATCCTAGAACAGCCATTGGGAAATTAGTGTCAGCCCAACGAGTGGTAATTCGAGCATCATTGCGATTCATATCCTGCATAAATGGGTGAATCGTATCGTCCAAGCGCCCCTTATTAAAGTTGTAACCTAAACGTTCAATCGCACCGACAGTATATTCACGTTGCATTGCTTTAGTCACAGAACGATGCAAAATTTCATTATTTGGCTCAGTCCCATGCTCTTTTATTTCAGCCTGCAGTTTTGCCAATCCTGTCTTAACCTGCTCAAAGACAGCATCCAGTTTCGCAACCGTCAATCCTGGTTCATATTGCTCCAACAAGACATCATATGGAGTTGCCTCGTTTTTGCGCCACAATGGAATGAACTGTTTAATATATTTAATCAGGCCCTCCAAATCAGGTTGATAAAGCGCATAGTCATCCTTTGCACGTGCCAACGCCCAAGAATCATGCGCTTTTGATGTCAAACGTTCAAAGGCAATATAGTCATCTGCAGGGACCTTTAGCAAGTAGTGTGCATCATGCGCAAATCGTTCAAAAAGTGCCTGCTCATCTTCATCCAACTCAGCTAGATGTTCTGGATCATTAAAATAAGCTAAAAGTGCTTTAGCCTCATCACCAGTTCCTGCATTAACGTACAATTTCGTTAAATAAGCTTGCAATTCAGCACGGAATTCACCTGAATCAACCGGCATCCCAGTGAGCTGATCCCAGCCAATCAAGCCCATGTTTTCTTCCAACAATGCTTGTTCTTTCAATAATGCGCGTAAGTCTGCGCCAGTTTTAGTTTCTGCCATATTTGTTTTCTCCATATTTTTCCTAAACGTATTCACACAAAATCGGTGTTCCATGCTCTACCATAAACGCCTTCCACACCTTTGAACTGTACGACTCTAAGCACATCCCTTTTCATTGCGTTTCACGCAACAAACGTGATGTCCTTAGCTCGTACGTTCAATTTTGTGTTGCAAACAAAACCGGTGCTCCATGCTCTACTTTTCTGTTGGCTTATACACGGCCCGATTATCCAATGCCCACGCCCGCGCTGAAAATTCACCTGGCTCCGTATCCTTCAAGGCATTATCAAAACTTTGAATATTTGCATCTAACTCATCCAGCTGATGCAAAATGTTTGCTTCCTTAATCAACGGACGCACTGGCGAACCAAATTCAAGCTGACCATGATGAGCCAATACCACGTGACGCAGCACAATCATGTCTTCGCTAAACAAATCGAGATTCAACTCTTTGGCTGCTAACACGATCTGCTCATCAATCAAAACAATGTGCCCGATCAAGTTACCCGGTACCGTGTACACAGTTGCAATTGGGCCTGATAATTCCAAAACCTTTCCTAAATCGTGCAACAAAGCGCCTGCCAATAACAAACTCGCATCAACATTGTCATACTGCTTAGAAACCGACATTGCCAAGCGTGCAATTGACAACGTATGAAATCCAAGACCGCCAGCAAACGCATGATGATTTGACTTTGCCGCTGGATACGTGAAGAATTTCTCGTGGTATTCATTTAACAAATAGCGCACAATCCGTTGCCACGTTGGATTCACAATCTGGAAAAGCAACGAATTAACTTCCTCTTCCATTTCCTTGGCTTTCATTGGCCCAGCTGCCATGTAATCAGCTGGATTATTTGGTTCTCCGAGCGTTGTTGGGCGAACTTCAAAAATTTTCAACTGGGGCTTATCACGATATTCTTGGCGTACACCAGAAACTGCCACCACTTCTCCGGCATGCAAATTTTTAAACTCTTCTTCGGTCGAATCCCACTTCATTCCTGAAATTTCCATCGAACGATCCGCAACTGTAATCGCCAAATAAGGCTTTCCACTATTTGTCACTCGTGCTTCAACGCTTTTAAGCAAAGCAAAAGTATTAATATTTTCATCAATTGCATAATCACGTAACTGCTTTTGTTCAGTCATTTTTTTACTCCTTGTCAACAACTAAAGCTGGTTCAAATCCAGCGTTGTCCCCGTTTGGACCGGATGTGCTGTGAAATACAACAACTGATAGCCATCATCCGCAAATTCCTGCATTATTTCTAACATTACTTTTCGCCGAGCTGGATCAAAATCAACCAGCGCGTCATCAATCAAAACTGGAAATTTATTAGTGACACCCATTTGCTGAATAAACGCCAGCCGGAGTGCCACATAAATCTGTTCAGCGGTTCCTTTTGACAGATCGATTAGGTTAATTATCTCACCATCTTCATTTTTAACCCTGATTAAGGTTTTTGTATATTTTAGTTCAGTATAACGACCAGCCGTCAAACGAGTTAAAAATTCGCCCGCGGCATTCATCAAAGTAGGCAAGCGTTCGCCGATCGCATGATCCAAAGTCGCTTGAATCCAATGGCTCGCCAACTTCTTAACGAAATAATCCTGCAACTCATTTTTTACTCGCGTCGTCTCATCAGCCAATTTTTGCTGACTCGTCAACAAAGTCGTATCGTTAGCCGTTTTATCCCACTGATACTGTAATTCAGCAAGGACTTTTTGTGCTTGATTCAGCTGCTCTGCCAAATCAGACTGTTGCGTTTGGCGCGGTCCTTGTGAACTTGCTGCCTCAAGCTGCTGTATATCAACATCCTTGAGTTGCTCGTCAACAATTTTTTGCTCTTGTTGCAATGTTTGCGTCGTCAGGTCTTGTTCCTTACGCTCTTTAAATTCCTGTTCATCATGCACATTCAAAGCGCTAAAAGCTGTTTGCAATTGTGTTTGGAGTTGCAAATTTTCAACTTCTTTTGCCTGCTTTTGTGCTTGAATAGCCCATAAATTAGCGATTTTTTGCTTTCTCGCACTCATTTCAAGGTTTTCACCAAGCCAATCTAAGCGCGAAGTTAAGTTCTGCTTTTGAGCCCTCAGATCAGTTAACTTTTTTTCTTCATTGCGAATATTGTTGATATACATCTCGTTTTGCCGAGCATCTGGTTGCATTGACACGATTTCGTCAACTTGATCACTTGCATATCCTGGAACTTGAATTGCCTGATTGCCTGACTTTTGCCGTCCAAAATAAATTGCAACTCCAACGCCAATCATCAGCAAGATAATCCCAATTGCCTTTTGGTCTCCTACAAAACTAATTAACAATCCAATCAATGCGACTGCTATGCCTATCCCGAGTAATAACTTAGCTCTGTTCTGCAAAGTAGCTTGTTGTGCTTGAGTTTGCTTGATTTGAGTGAGCTGTTGTTCAGTCAACGGAGCCGGAATCTCATTAACGCTGTATTTTGCAGCCAGAATATGTTGTTGCTGCTTAAAATCATTAATTCGATCAAATTGTGTTTGCTCACCATTGATTGCTCGTTCAAGCTGATCAATATCTGCATTAGCCTGCTCTAGCTTGGCTTTATCCACGCCTTCGTTCACTGTAGACGTTGGCTGATTATCAATTGCCATCACCAATTGCTCAGCTCGCGTCACCAAATCCTTTGGCATGACCGCTGGCTGTTGCTTTAATTGCTGTTCGAGAGCCTGCCGTCGTTGATAAACCGGAATCAATGCTTCTAGCTGGCTATCATGCAAATTTGCCGCTTGAATGGCCTTGGCTTGTTCGTTTAGCTTTGCAACCTGCTCCTTCGCCTCTGTCAAGCTTTGTTCCAGCCGAGCAAGATTAGGTGCTTCACTCACTTGCCGTTGATAATCTTGATTAGCAGAATCCAGTTGCGCTAACCCAAGATTGATAGGACGTTTGGCTGTCTTTGTCGTTCCCATTTCGTTGGTGGCAGATTTTTCCAACCGTTCGGCCACTTGCGTCCATTCGTCAGCCCCAGGAGTTGCTACATTGCGTAAATAGTCGTTGAATTCATCTGGGCGTAAACTAAAGATTTGCAACAGCTCTTCTTGATCAAAACTAAAAATGGCACTAAATAATTCGCGCGTCAACGGAGAAAGCAATGTCTTTAATTTATCTTCTGGCTCTGGAAACTCAATTTCCGTTGTCATTTCAATCACAGTTAACTTTGAATCAGTTCGTCCAAGTCGAGTGATTTCGTAATCATGCCCGTCAACTTGAATAATCAAACTTCCGCCGTATGCTCCTTGTTGCTCGGTCTCAAAAGTCTTTGCCTTATTTCCACGCGCTTGCGGATAGCCAAAAAGGACCCCCGTAATGAATTGATGCAGGGTGGTTTTACCAGCTTCGTTTAAGCCCAAAATAATTTGTAATCCTGAGACAAAATCAAAGCTTTGCTGATTCCAGCGTCCAAATCCACTAATCTTGGCTTGTTTAATCAACATCTAGCATTCCCCCTTGAATTTTTTTAACCAATTCTTCAACCTGTGTTTGCATTTCCGCTAAATTTTGATTGTCACTAAAATAAGCAAAAATTTCTGGATTATGCACTAAATTCAAACCGATTTTTTGCAGTTCATCAAAGGTCACCAAATCTTTTAGACCAGCCTGCCAATTTTCTACTGGCAATTCTGGCAAGACAGAAACTGGTTGTTCCATAGTCGCTTTGACTTGATAAATATAAAAATGGTCAGCTGAAGTAGCCTCTAGCGCGAGTTGTTCTTGCACTTGGTGAGCATTTAAAATTTGGGCAGTGTCTGCTTGATCGACCGTGACGTTTAGCGCGAGCAACGCGAACTGCTCAGTCTGAGAATCAACAGCATCTCGCAATTCTGTGACTGCTTGCCCAAACGAACGATTTCCCAGCATTTCAACTGTCTGTTGGCTCCAAATGATCGGCGCACTAGCCATAAAACGCGGAATTAGATCACCCTCAGCATTGCTTTCAACTAGATAATAACCCTTTTCACCAGCTTCCTTATGGTTCAACCCTTGCAAACTTCCTGAATAACCAATAAATGGATGCTCTTGTAGAGTTTGCCGAACATGAATGTGCCCCAGCGCCCAATATTGATAGTGCTTGGCGTTCAATGCATTTAAGTTAAACGGCGCATAATCACCCTCGCCATCAACCCCGATTGCACCATGATACATTCCGATATGATAATCTTCATCGCCTTTAACTGGAAAATCATCCACCATTGAACGATTCAAATGTCGCGTTGGATAACTAAATCCTGAAATGGCTACTTGTACCTGCTCCTTAGTTGTCAGATGAACTGTTTCAACCGCGTGCGACAACACCGTGACGTTTTCTGGAAAAACACCTTGGCTCGCAAAGTCTTCCACAAAATCATGATTTCCATAGCCGAGAATGACCGGAATTTTGGCTTCGTTCAAGCGTTCCATTTGCTGTGAAAAGAATAATTGAATCCGTGGATTAATTTGCGTTGTATTATAAATATCGCCAGGTAAGACAATGAAATCGACTTGTTCAGCAATTGCTTGGTCTACTAAATTGGTAAATGCATCTGCTGTAGCGTTTTGCAACTTTATCATTAGCCACTCTGGAATGTCTGATAGCCCTTCAAAGGCATTTCCTAAGTGTAAGTCTCCTGCATGAATGAATTTCATAATCTCTCCTCTGCGTATTTTATAAAATGTGTTGTACTACTTGAGAACTACCTTCAAAATTTGCGTTTTCGTAGTGGCTCTATACTAAATAACGAAAATAGTTCGCAGTTTTACTAATCAGCGAAGCGATTCTGTCGTCGGATGACCAGCTCTTGCCGAATCTAGGCGAACGTTTTTTCACGCGTGCTTTAGCGCCGTGAAATTGGTAAATTATTTTGCCATTCGAACCACCTACGTTACTAAGTCGCCCAGCTGTATGACACAGCTGCCCAACTAAGTACTGCGGATCGTGTTTTGGTAAGCGATAAATCGCTAACAAAACGCATAATGAATCGTGCA
>JAITPD010000035.1 GCA_031289615.1 Lactobacillaceae bacterium
TCATTTTTCGCGAAAAATTACGAAAGAAAAGCAACAGAACTTTTAAATTCCGCTGCTTGATCTTGAATGGTTAATTTACTTGATTTTTTGTTCATCAGTCCTATTTGACGTAGAACCCAATTTCGATTTAGATAAATATGATTTTATTCATCAACCATCAATTCATACAATTACTTAGTAGCCAACGTGTTTGATGAAACAGCAAGCTTTGCATACCATTCATTGCTTTGGAATGTTCCGTATTGGAAGCTGTATCCAACCACACGCTTGTTAACAGGTGAGTACTTGTAAGCATAGCTATCAGGAATAACGTAAGCTTCGTCATTCATCAAAGTTTGGTACTTGTCAAAGGCTGTCTTACGGTAAGTTGCATCCATTGACTTTTGTGAATCAACCGCATCCAAAGCTGCAGTCAACTTGTCTGAAGTGAAGTGTCCGAAGTTGAATGGTGCTTCCTTTGAGAACAAATCTTGTTCTGATGGTTCTGAAGAAAGTGACCATGCACCTTGAGTGATGTCCCATTCTTGATCGTTTGATTGAACCAACTTTGACCAAGTGTTAAAGTCTTGCAAACGGCCGTGATACAACGTAACCTTAGCTCCAACCTTCTTCCATTGTTGGATGTTGTTTTGTGCAATGGCTTCTGAAGTTGATTGACCTGAACGAGCCAAGTATGTCAAAGTCAATTCCTTGCCATCCTTTGAACGGTAACCAGTCTTCTTGTCCAACTTCCAACCAGCTTCATCAAGCAACTTGTTAGCCTTCTTGATGTCGTTAGGGAATCCCTTGTCAGAGTTATCATGCCAGTTTGAGAACAATGTTGGAATCACAGTTGTTGCACGTGACTTCAATCCGTTGTTCAATGATGCATCCACTTCATCAATATTCAAAGCGTATGCCAAAGCTTGACGAACCTTCTTGTCTTGCAATGGAGTATCACGATCTTGAACGTTTTCTGACTTTTCTTCGTCATAGTGACCCAAGTTGAAGTATTGCAATGAGATATACAAGTCTTGATTTCCAGTCAATGCATATCCTGAAACCTTCTTCAATTGTGGATACAAGTCTGCTGAAGCTCCTTGAATCCAGTCATACTTGTGCGCCTTGACCGCAGCTGCAGCCTTAGTTGGTGCCAAGATTTCTGATTGGATTGAATCCAACTTTGGCTTTGCACCGTACCAGTACTTATTTGGCTCAAACAAGATTGATTGTCCAGCGACAACCTTCTTCACAGTCCAAGGTCCAAATGTTAATGGCTTAGTAGTGTTAGCAGGTGATGATGCCAAATCCTTTGGCTTGATGTCCTTGATTTGGTGCCAAGGAGTTACTGTTTCAAGGAAGTATCCGTTTCCAGAATTTGTCATCCCAGGCTTCAATTCCTTAAAGGCAATCTTGACAACCTTTCCGTCTTCACCATCAGGGTAAGTGATTCCAGAAATCTTATCTGCCTTACCAGCGTGGAATTCTGACAATCCCTTGATGTTTGTCAATGATGCAGTCCAACGATCTGAACCATAGTCGTTGTTTGCAATCACTTCATAAGTTGCTTCAACGTCCTTGGCCGTTACAGCCTTTCCATCTGACCAAGTCAACTTGTCATGCAACGTAATTGTCGCAGTCTTAGCTGTCTTATCAAGCTTGATGTCTGCTGCTCCACCGTCAATAATCTTAAAATTTTTGTCAGTTGAGAACAACGCATTGTTTCCAGTTGGGGCAAACATATCAGCTGTTGTTGCATCATCTTGCAATGGTGCCAAGTATGAACCTTGGAATGGCGTGTCAGAAATTTGACCGACCTTGATGTCTCCACCTTTAATTGCCTTATCTGGATTGTTGTAAGCCACATTAAACTTACCAATCTTAGTTTCATCCTTCTTAACCCCTTGATTACCAAAGGCGAAGAATGCACCAACTGCTGCAATCGCAATAATTACGATTCCAATCAACCACTTAACTGCTTTACTCATAGACCTTACTCCTCTGTCTTTTTAGAATATTTTTACTTTACCAGATTTAAATTAGAATTACAATGCTTTATCTAATTTTATTTTAATATATGTTTTTAAAACGTTATAATTACAATTACTTAGTATTTTTAGGAAGTGTTCTATCCAAGTGCTTGACGTTGATCAGCCACCCGTCGAAGCGCTTGCCCGATAATCATAATCAAAATCGTGTAGACAATAATTACAACTGCAGCCGGTACCCAAACCCATGGCTTATCCGTCATTGTTTCTGGATCAGTTGCATAGTTGAGCAACGTTCCAAGCGAAGGCGTTCCAGCTGGTAGCCCAAAGCCCAAGAATGACAGCGACGTTTCCAATCCAACGTTTCCAGCAAACATCAATGTTGATTCCGCGATAATGAGTGAAGAAAGATTTGGAAAAATTTCTCTAAAGATAATCTTAAAATCGCCCGTACCAGAAGTCTTTGATGCACTCACGTAATCGCGATTTGCTTCCACTAGTGTCCGCGCCCGAATCAAACGGACGGTGTTAAACCATCCCAGAGCCGAGATAATAATAATCAGCGACCACATATTGTAGCGAGGAATCAACGTCACTAGCACGATGATAATCATCATCACGGGCAAGATCGTCATAAAGTCAATGAACCGCATAAAGATTCCGTCGAACTTACCACCAAAGTAACCCGTCACAAGTCCGCCAATCGTTCCTAGAACCAGAATTGCAACCGTCACGAAGAACGCAATTGTCAGCGAGTTACGTGCCGCTACAAGGACCATTTGCAAAATATCATGGCCACCATTGTCAGTTCCAAGGAAATGCCCATCAGTAAACGGTGCCTTATATTGTTCTAGAATGTGCACATCAATAAATGCAGCTGGCTTGATAAAGATCGCGCTGATGAAAATAATCATCGTCAACAAAATCAACAAGATTGCTGCGAACTGAGCTGCTTGATCCTTCGTGAATTCGCGCTTCAATGCTTTACGTAATGAAGGTTGAATCGTGTCATCTTCACCAATCAATGCGATTTCTTCCAGCGCATTTGCTTGGTCAGCTTCGAGCTCTGCTTCTGCAATGGCCGGCGCTGTATTTTGTTTATTAAAATTTAAAAATGTCATTTTCCCCCTCCTTTACTGAATCCGAATTCGTGGATCGACAATCGACATAATAATGTCTGAAAGCAAACCACCCATAACAGCCAAAACTCCATTGAAGAGCACCAATGTCGTAACAATTGGGTAATCACGAGTCAAAACTGAATCAATAAACAACTTTCCAACTCCCGGGAAGCTAAAGATTGTCTCGGCAATAATCATTCCACCAAAGATGGCAGTGATTGAATATCCCATCGTCGAAGCAATTGGTAGAAACGCATTCCGCAAGATGTGCTTTGACATGATTTTCTTCTCCGGAACACCCTTTGAACGAGCAAGCTTAACGTATTCTTGCTTTGCTTCGTCCAAAATTCCTGTCCGCAAGTATGTGAATGTCGCCGTCGTTCCAATGATCGCCACAGTCATAGCGGGCAAAATCATGTGGTATAAACGACTAATCAAAACTGGGAAGAAGCCATTGGCCGTTGCATCCACGGTTCCAGACGTTGGGAAAATTCCTAACATGTAGCCAAAGACAAAGATTCCAAAGAGATAGAACAAGTATGATGGCATCGTGTAGACAAATGAATTCCACAATACGAGTCCGCGATCGAGCCGTGAATTTTCTTTCCGTGCTGCTGCTAGAGCCATCGTGATTGAAATCAAATACGTCAAGATCATCGCAATCAATGACAGCCAAACGGTATTGCCAAGTCGATCACCGATAATTGTCTTAACTGGCGCCTTCAACTGAAAAGATTGCCCCATATCACCATGAAAGAGGTTTACCATCCAACGCGAATATTGTTGATACCAAGGCAAGTCTAATCCCGCAGCGTGGCGAAGTGCATCCAATTGTTTAACATCGGTATGCGGTCCCATTCGTCCACTAAACGGATCTCCAGGCATCATCTTTGCCAACATGAATACCAAGATAGAAACGATAATTAGTTGCGGAATCATAATTAGTAACCGTCGTAAAATTGTTTTCCACATCTTATTCGCCCTCCTTGGTAAGATTTTCAGCCTTCAATGCCACATAATGCGTGTCTGAAACCGGCTTAAGGTCAAACGCACGACCATTTTCGTCATAGTAATCTGCTTTATTGTTATCAAACTCAGCTTCAATCGCTTTACGCTTAGCACGATTTTCGGCTCGGTGCGCGATGTCAATTTCTGGAATCGCCGCCAATAACCGTTGCGTATAAATATGCTGAGGCTGATTGAAAATATCTTCACGTGAACCAATTTCAACAAATCGTCCATGATGAATAATCGAAATGTTCTCGGTCATATGGCGCACAACACCTAAATCATGAGAGATAAACAGGAAGGCAATGCCGTATTCCTTTTGAATTTTCTTCATGAAGTTCAGCACTTGCGCTTGAACTGAAAGGTCCAAAGCTGAGACTGGTTCGTCCGCCACAATTAACTTTGGATTCGTCGCAACAGCTCGCGCAATCACGATTCGTTGACGTTGCCCACCAGAAAATTGGAATGGATATTGATACATCGTTTGTTCTGGCAATCCAACAATCGCCAACAATTCTTTAATTCGCGCAGTTAAATTATCACCTTTGAGCCCCGTAAAATTACGAAGCGGCTCAGCGATAATATCATAAATCGTCTTTCGTGGATTTAATGAAGACATCGAATCTTGGAAAATCATTTGCACATCTTTGTTGTAGTTCAACGACTTACGCACGCTCGGCTTTGTCACCGGCACATCTTCGTAATAAATTTCACCAGAAGTAATCGCCTCAAGTCCAACAATCGCTTTTCCAATCGTCGACTTACCTGAACCCGATTCACCAATCAAACCATACGTCTTTCCAGCTTCGATTGAAAAACTAACATCATCAACCGCACGAACGTAATCCTTAATCCGATTGAAGAAGCCACCCCGAATTGGGTAGTGAATCTTCAAATTTTCAATTCGTATTAACTCACCCATAATCTTGACCTCTTCCTATTCTTCATCATCAAACTTAAATGTCTTCCACGCTTCACCACGTACAAAGTGGCCTGGCGCAACTTCTGCCAATGAAAGTCCACTCGCATTACGCACTTCATCTGGAATCCACGGTGTCCGTTCCAAAAACATATCGCGGTCATGGTCCATCTTCTTAAGTGAAGGCACGGTTCCTTGGATGACATACAGATCGTCATTTTGTTGCTCCAACGTTGGCATCGAACGCAACAGAGAACGAGTATATGGATGCTTTGGATCTGCAAACAACTCAGCGACGGGTGCCTGCTCCACGATTTGGCCGGCATAAAGTACACCAACTGTATCGGCAACTTCTGCAACGACACCCAAATCATGGGTAATCAACAAAATTCCAGCATTGTTTTCTGCTTGAATACTCTTTAACAAATCCAAAATCTGAGCCTGAATCGTAACATCCAGCGCAGTCGTTGGCTCATCGGCGATAATTAAACGAGGCTTGTTGGCAATCGCAATGGCAATCACGACCCGTTGCCGCATTCCACCAGACAATTGATGCGGAAATTCATTAGCAACTCGTTCAGGCTGAGGAATTCCAACGGCGTCAAGAAGTTCAATCACGCGAGCGTTGTATTCTTTTTCTGAATAAACATCGTGCATCGCTAGCGTTTCTTTAATTTGCTCACCAATTTTGTGCAACGGATTTAACGCTGAGAGCGGATCTTGGAAAATCATACTCATTTCATTTCCACGTAACTTGGTCCATTCATCACCTTCAAGTGCCAAAATATCTTGGCCTTCGAAATTAATCTCACCGGTCACGTTTGTGTATGCAGGATCATGCAATCCGATAATCGAAGTGGCAAAGGTACTCTTTCCTGAACCTGACTCGCCAACCAATGCATAAACTTCGCCCGGCTTAACTGTCAAATCAACATCAGAAACGGCCGTGACATATTCACCATTAATTTTGAAAGCCACGCTGACATGTTTGGCTGATAACAGCTGTGTTTCGTTTTCTGCCATTTTTTTGCTCCCCGTTCTTTTCATTTTTTAAAAAATAGATAATATAAAACATTATGGCAAATATTCTCATTTTTAGCAATGGTAATTAATAAGTTACTAATCAATTTGCTTAAGATGATACCGGTAACAATATTTACAAATTAGAACTCACTAACAATTTATCAAGATATTTTATTAGTGTACGCATAAAAAAGACTCACATCGCTGCGAGCCTTTGCTTGGATTTAATTGGTACATTGTGCTATTTTTGCGGTATCGTTCGTTAATTGATCAGCTTCGCTAAAGATTCTTTACGTTCGGATGGCCCTGCACGAGTTACGGCGAATGGCAAAATAATTTGCCATTTTCACGGCGCTAAAGCACGCGTGAAAAAGTTCGCCTAGATTCGGCAAGGGCTGGTCATCCGACGACAGAATCGCTTCGCTGATCAAATGTAACACAAACGCCTTGTCATTTATTTAAAGCGTGGTGGATTGAAATGATGATAGTAGGTGACCAAGCGAGGTAGCGGCACCAATTCGACTAAATTTCGGTTTGCCGAAATTAAAAGCCGAATGGGACCGTGTCGCCACTTACTATCATTATTGGAAAAGCCACTACGCAAGTGAAAAATGACCAAGTCGTTTCAGAAATAGTCATTTTAGTTCAAAAACAGTAATAAATCTAATGCGAGCGTCAATTATTTTTCACGTTTTCCATTATTGATTCAAATGTAAAAACCTGACGCGCAGTAATCGACGCGAGCGTCAATTACTTTTCGCTGCTGTTAACCATGACTTTATCAATCAAGCCATAAGCAAGTGATTCGTCTGCATCCAACCAGTAATCACGCTCAATATCTTCGTTAACTTTTTCCAGTGATTGACCAGAATTTTCAGCCAAAACTTTAGCCAAACGTTCACGTGTCTTGAAAATTTGCTCGTAAGCAATCTTCATCTCAGTTTCTTGTCCTTGAGTTCCGCCCATTGGTTGGTGAATCAAGAATTCTGAGTTAGGCAACATAAAGCGCTTGCCCTTAGCTCCAGAAGAAGCCAAGATTGAAGCCATTGACGCAGCGAGACCGACCACGATTGTTTGCACATCAGCGTGCACAAAGTTCATCGTGTCATAGATTGACATTCCAGCAATGACTTCCCCACCTGGAGAGTCAATATACATGTAAATGTCCTTATCTGGGTCTTGCGCATCCAAGAACAAAAGTTGTGCTTTAATCGTCGCAGCCATCCCAGAGTCAATTGGTCCGGTCAACATAATAATCCGGTCAATTAATAAACGTGAGTAAATATCGTATGAACGCTCACCACGGGCTGATTGCTCAATAACATAAGGAATTGGATTCATTCTTAGTTTACCTCCTACAGGTTGTCTATAATTATACTATATTGTTAGTCAGGATTGGTCAATAAATAAGAGAGCATGGAGGAACGGGTTACTGAATACTTTTGGGCAATTTACCCCCATTGCGCAATGTTTCAGCCAATTCCGAAATTTTACGCAAGCGATGATTAACACCAGATTTAGTAATTTCGCCGGCATGCACGTATTGTCCCAGCTCAGAAAGCGGGTCATCACGATGCGCCAAACGAACTTCAGCAATCTCTCGCAACTTGATTGGCAAACGATGCAAGCCCAACTCTTCGTCAATAAACTCAATATCATCAATTTGCTTCTGGCTCGCGCTGACTGTCTTTTCAATGTTGGCATTTTCCGCATTGACCAGACGATTTACCGAATTACGCATATCGCGCATGATGCGAATGTCCTCAAACTTCAGCATTGCCACCGTTGCACCCATCAAATTCAAAAGATCCACAATTTTCTCGGCTTCTTTCAAATACACAATGTAGCCAGAGCGCCGTTCCAAAACTTTCGGCTTTAACCCAAAGCTGTTAATCAGACCAGCCAACTGCTCAGCTTGTTCAATATAAAGTGAATAAATTTCAAGATGATAACGCGAAGTTTCCGGATTATTGACAGATCCGGCAGCCAGAAATGCTCCGCGCAAATACGAACGAATCATTCCTTCATCCGCCAGCCATTTTTCAGAAACAGTCGACGTAATCTCGCCTTGTTCAAAAATGTGCAAGTCATTTAGCAACTCATCCACATCCTGATTAATCCGCACAACGTACAAATTATTTTTTTTCAGCTTCATCTGGCGCCGGACCGAAATCTCAGCCTGCACTTCATAAAACTGTTGCAACAACGAAAGAATTCGGCGGGCCGTTGACGCATTTTCAGTCTGGAAATTTAAAGTCCATTTCATGTTGCTCAAACCAAGCGAGCCATTCATCCGCAATAACGCAGACAATTCGGCCTTCGCATTCAACGGTTTGCTAATCTCAAGCATGGTTAATTCTTTTTTCACATCACTGGCAAATGACATCTAGTAGCCCTCCTTTCATTTTCATTGTCGCGTATTAATCCTTGCTAATATTTTGGCTTTGAATCGACGGATCTGACGAAATCATTTGCAACAACTCCGCCACCTTGTCCGCATTATGAAATGCTCCATCATCACGAAGCTCAACCAAATCAGCCAAGACTGGTATCGCACCTTGTTTCTTGACTTCTTCTGGATCGGATTTAACTTGATGCGAAATTTCATTCCACTTTTGCCAATCAACATAATCGTCCGGAACAATGCCCGAATTCATAATCATTACATCAATTACATCGGCACCAATTTGTTGATTCAAGACACGCAGGTGATCGCCATCCGAAAAATCATCAGTCTCACCTTTTTGCGTCATAATGTTTGAAATATACACAATTTTAGCCGTCGTCGCCCGCAGAGCTGCCGCAACGTTTGGCACACTGATATTTGGCAAAATACTAGTATACAATGAACCTGGCCCGAGAATCACCATATCTGCTGCTAGAATTGCATTCACCACAGCTGGAGAAGCTTCTGGCTCTTCACCACGTTCATTTTCCACCCAAATATTTTCGATTTTCTTGTGCGCGTCCGTAATCTCTGCCTCGCCCTGCATCTCAGTTCCATCAGTGAACCTAGCGTGCAGAGTCAATGGTTCGTTCACGACCGGATAAATGTGGCCGTCAACTTGCATAATCTTTGAAAGATACTGAACTGCCTCGAAAATATCTTTGTGTTGCTCGGCCATTGCGGCAATCATCAAATTACCAATTGTGTGGTTCGCCAAAAAACTTGCTTCGTCAGTGAAACGATATTGGAACAGCTTCAAAAAATCTTTTGGTGCGTCAGACAATGTCGCCATGACGTTACGAATATCGCCAGGCGGGACCATTTTCAAGTAATCCCGGAGCGTCCCAGAAGAACCGCCATCATCTGCAACAGTAATGATCGCCGTTAGGTCCGTATTATATTTTCGCAAACCACCTAAAATAACAGACTGTCCAGTTCCGCCACCAATGACGACAACTTTGTCTGCGATTGGTTGCGCTTTTGCATACTCTCTCATACGCTCATCCCGTTATCTTTCCGCCGTTCCATGTCACGATGATGTTCGGTCACCGTCCATTCGGCCTGCAAATCACTAGCCAAACGATGGGCAAATGCAACAGACCGATGCTGTCCACCAGTACATCCAAACGCAATCGTCAACGTCGAGCGTCCTTCATCCCTGTATCGAGGCAACGTCCACCGAATCAAGTCTAGTTCCTTTTGATAGAACTCTTCTGCACCATCAGACTGCCAAATATAATCTGCCACAGGTTGTGCTAACCCAGTCAAATCACGCAAGCTCGGATCATAATATGGGTTGCTCAAGAAGCGAACATCAACCACTAAATCAGCATCGAGTGGAGCACCGTATTTAAAGCCAAAACTCATCACCTGCACCTTAAACAAATTTGAATGCGCGCCTGCATCACCATAATGCTGCATAATATACTTGCGCAACTCACGCGGTCCAAAATTAGCCGTGTTGATCACCTCTGTTGCAAGCACTTTAATATCAGTCAACAATGCCCGCTCATGATTAATATCTTCAAGTGTTCCTGCCCCTTGCGTCAAAGGGTGATGACGCCGGGTTTCCTTGTAGCGCGCGACCAACTCCTTGTCACTCGCATCAAGAAAAATCAGACGCAAACTGTATTCTTCATCAGAATTCGCGTCCATCATCATCTTAATCACATTTGCCAAGTCTGGAAAGAACTCCTCGGCCCGTAAATCAATGACTACTGCGGCCTTGGCTTGATCTTTAGTTTCTCGCAACATCTCCCAATATTCGGGCAACATTTTAGCTGGCAAATTGTCGGTTGTAAAATATTCTAGATCCTCAAAGGAACGCATGGCAATGGTCTTGCCGGCACCAGACATTCCAGTAATGACAACTAATTCAGGTTTATTCATGGTCCACCCCTTTCTGTTGGTATGTATCTTTAAATTATACCACGGGGCGAAAATGGGTGATGGTTAATACAATATTTAAAAACCTCAATCGTCGTTTCTGACAAATGAGGTTTTTAATTACTTAACTCGTAGTACTAGTTATGCAATATATTGGCCATTTTCACTTGCGTGGTGGCTTTTCGATAAAGATAGTAAGTGGCGACACGGTCCCATTCGACTAATCATTTTTGCAAAACGAGTCGAATTGGTGCCGCTACCTCGCGTTATCACCTACTATCATCATCTCATTCCACCACGCTTTAAATTAAATGACCAAGATATTGCGTAACGCGTTAGTTACACCAGCTGCAACTTTTCATGCAAAATTTCACACTTCACCTTCGCCACATCATCTACAAATTGTTCATCGTGTGAAATTAGCAAAACTGCTTGCGTCGTCACTTGCAAGTATTCTGTCAAAGCCTCAATCGCCCGAATATCTAAATAGTTCGTCGGCTCATCTAAAACTAGCAAAGGCGCATCTGTCAGCAAAGCTTTAACCAGCATCACCCGTAGTTGCTCTCCGCCTGACATCGTGCCAACGACCTGGTTAACCTTAGCAAGACGAATCCCCATCGCTCCAAGAAAATCTCTGGCAACCTGCTCATTCTCACTAGAGTCAATCATCACATTTTCTAGTGCCGTTTGCTCAATTTGCAATGTCTTCAAATCTTGATTTGAAATTCCCACCTTTAAATTTTGAGCTCGAGTCACTGCTTTATTATCTTGCAACACTGAATGAATGAAACTCGATTTGCCAGCACCATTCGGACCAACAATTGCAATCTTATCACCGGTTTTCACCTGCAACGATGCTTTCTGAATTAAAGTCCGCCCTGCAACAACGACATCTAATTCCATCGCTTTCAGCAAAGGCTTACCAATGACAGGTAAATTCGTGTTTTGCAGTTTCAACTTCTTTTGCTCAAACGGTTTTTGCACATCATCGAGTTGATCCGCGCGCTTCGAAATATTTTTACCAGCGCGACTCAGACTGGATTGTGCGCTATCTACTACGCTAATAACATGACGATCACCATGGCTCAGCTTATTTGGATTAGATTTCTTGATATTATTTGCGCGATTTTGTTGCTGCTGAGCCTGCTTTTTCAAACGCGCCTTTTCTTTCCTATTTTCTGTATAACGCTTTAAATCTGTTTCGTTTTTAGAATTCGTCATTGCAAGATAATTTTCATATCCGCCCGCATATTCCAAAATTTCATTGGCCTTAAATTCCCAGATCACATCACAAACATTTTGCAACAACTGCCGATTATGCGAAATCAAAATGACCGTCCCGCGAAAAGTTTTGATAATTTTTTCTAGCCACAATCTTTGCGTAATATCTAAATGCGTTGTCGGCTCATCTAACATTAGTACATCCGGCCGATGAGCAATCGCTTCAGAAATTAAGCGTTTCGTCATCTCGCCACCAGACTCACCATTCATATCATATTGATTTGTGGCACATATTCGACATTGCCCTGTAGCTTAAAAGCACCCTCAAAATCTTGATCTTGCTGATTCAAAATTCTAAAAAGTGTCGTCTTGGCCGCACCATTATTTCCAATGATGCCAACTACGCTGTTCGAATTGATAATGAGATGTTTAGCCTCAAACAACAATTCGCCATTTTGATACTTTTTTAGGTTATGAATATTTCCAATTTCCATGCGATACCTCCCATAACGGTTTGATTTTTAAAATTATAACACAATAAAAGCCACACCCATTTCGACAAACGCATCGAAACCAGCATGGCTTTAGTAAATATTTAAAACGTTAATTTTTTAGTGCTTGTACAATTGACGAGCCACCATTGATGACACCCGTGCATGACGCGCAACATACGCTGCCTGTGATCCAAGTGAGTCCCAGAAGCCTTCCTTTGAGTGGGCTCCTACGATAATCAAATCAGCTCCAACTTGAGGTGCGATTTCATGAACCAAAACATCACCAGCTTTTGCACCGTCCTCAAAGATAGTTGTAACATCTTTGACCCCTTGTGACTCTGCATAAGCCTTATACCGCGCTAGGTTCGCTTCGAATTCTTCACGCTTGGCCTTAACCGCAGTCAATGACAATGCTTCAATCGTTGAAAGGTCTCCCATCTCAAGAATCGTAGCAATCACCAACTTTGAATTATCTTCGCCAGCTTGGTGAATTGCGTTTGCCAAGGCAAAGTAACCTTGCTCAGATTCGTCTACACCAACTAAAATGGTCTTAAATTGGCTTGGTTTAACATTAAAGTCTAATTCACTCATATTATCTCTCCTTACCTAAATTATACTGCAGCCATGAATTGTTGAACGATCTGAACCACTAATTGAATGTTCAAACCAGTCAAGACTACGAAAACGATCCAGGCTAAAATTGTCATCCACTTTGGATTAGCAAATTCTTCACCCATGATTTTCTTTGATGAAGTAAAGATGATCAATGGAGCCATCGCAAATGGCAAAGCGATTGACAAGAACACTTGTGAATAAACCAGTAGCTGATCCAGCTTGCCTTCCGCACCACCGTAAATCAACGTGAATGCAATGACAGGCGCCAAAGCAAGTCCACGAGTTACAACTCGCCGGAGCCACATTGGAACACGCATATGCAAGAATCCTTGCATGATAATTTCACCAGTCAAAGTACCGGTAATCGTTGAATTTTGTCCAGATGCCAACAAAGCAACCGCAAACAACGTTGACAGAATTGGTGATGCCACCGCTCCGGCAATCGTATTGTCAGACAGAGCGTTATACATTGCTCCGAAAGTTCCAACCTTATCAGCGTGTCCGAAGAATAGTGCAGCACCAAGGATCAAAAGTAATGAGTTAATAACGAACGCCAATGACAATTGGATATTTGAATCCCACGTCATGAAACGAACAGCCTCTTTCAATTCACCCTTGTTTTCACGGTTAATCTTACGTGTTTGTGAAATTGATGAATGCAAGTAAAGGTTGTGGGGCATAACAGTGGCTCCGATGATACCCAGAGTCAATGTCAAACGTGAATCTCCGCCACCAACTGGGCTAGCACCGTTCACACTTTGAAGTGATGGCAAATATCCACCAAACATAGCTGAAAGTTCAGGCTTTGACAAGATTACAAGGTACCCAAAGATTACCAAGATTGTAATGATCAGCGTCATAACAATTGCTTCGATTTTTCGGAATCCAAAGCGCATCAATAATAGCAACAACACAACATCAAATGCAGTTGTCAAAACTGAGGCGATCATTGACCAACCAAACAGCAAGTGCAAGGCGATGGCACCACCGATAACTTCGGCAATATCTGTCGCCATCAAAGCTAATTCAGTAATCAACCATAACGCAATTCCACCGGCTTTGTTAGTCCGTTCGCGGGTTGCTTGAGCCAAGTCTTCTTGCTTAACCATCCCCAACTTACCAGCCATGTATTGCAACATCATCGCAATCAATGATGAAATCAACACGATTGACAGCAAGAGGTAGTGATACTGAGCACCACCACCAACTGATGTAACCCAGTTTCCTGGATCCATGTATCCAACAGCGACCAACGCCCCTGGTCCTGAGAAGGCAGCTAACTTACGCCAAAATGAACCACCCATTGGCGTCTCAATAGAACTGTTAACTTCCTCAAGACTTAAGTCACCCTCAGCATTTTCAACCAAGTGGTGCTTTTCTGTAGACTCGACCATTTTATAAAACTCCTTTTCGACGTATTGAATTTTGACAGCATGAAAAAATTCAAATATCTATTAATTTTGTCCACAGCATAAATGCGCGAGTTCTACCGGTTTCGTTTCTAACCTGTCCGCCCTAAAAGCCTGCATGCCCTTTTGGCGGTCTTTATTGAAAACTAGGTTAAATATAATTCATAAAGGTTTTCATTCAAATTGGTTTTTGAAAGCTTATGAATAATACCTAACTCCCACACTCATACTTATGACCTTTAACATTGTCTATCTTTTTACAAGCAAAGTCAATTATTTTAAGCTAATTATTTGATTGTAAGCGTTATCAAGTTTCGTGAGCGTTTCCAATCAAAAAAATCCCAACCAGCCAATTGCACTGATCAGGATTTCCATTTTAAATATTAGTCAAAATCACGCGTCTCTGAAGCTTCAAAGCTGTATGATCCATCAGCAAGCTTCTTGTCGCCAAGTTCCTTGTAGTCGAAGAAATCAAATTCAGCAGTTGAACCGTATGCTGAGTAATCCACTGCAGCCAATCCAACGAATGCTCCAGTGAAGAACCCACCGTATTCACGAACAACGTAATCATCTGATAAGACTGCGGCGTCCAAAACAACTCCAGCATCCTTCCAGTCAGTTCCGTTGAATGAATATTCGTAAGTGTATGATTGCTTACGAACCTTTGTCTTGAACCAAACATATTCAGTCCCATCAGGAATCACAATTGCGTCATCCTTCAAGTATGAAGTGTAAGTTCCGTTACGTAATCCACCCTTGTTTTCAGCTACTTCAATCACGTTTTGGCCATCATCGTTCTTCGTAATGAAGATCCATGAGTAATGTGAGTGGTTGTAGTAGTTTGTCAAACCTGCCATAGCTTGGTATGAGTATGGGTCGAACTTAACCTTTGTTTCAGCGTCAAAGTAGAATGCTTGCCAACGACGAGCAATCAATGACAAGTCAAATGGGTTTGCCAATGAACCTTGACCAACCAAAGTCAACTTTCCGTCGCCAGTCTTACCCATCTTTTCAGTAAATGGCACGCGCAAAGTGTTCCAGTTGATGTCCAAAGCTGAGTCCGTAAATTCATCATGTTGTGAATGATCTGCAGGTGCTTCAGTCAAAATGGCGTCCTTAGGTGCGTCAACAAATGTTTGTCCACCGTGACCACCAACGACACGAGGCCAACCAGCTTCGTCCCATTCAACCTTTTGCAATGCTGATTCACGACCAAGCGTTGACCAACCACGTGGATCAGTTGATGATTCGTTTTCGTGATTCCATGGACGCGCCGTCAATGAAGCGTAGTACCATTCTCCACCTGGAGTTGCTACCAAGGCACCGTGACCTTGCTTTTGCAAATATGAGTTTGGAGTGTCGAAGTTTGTCAAGAATGGTCCTTCTGGCTCACGTTCGAATGAAAGGGCATCTAAGCTCTTTGAACGAGCAACAACTTCTTGGTGCGTAAAGATAGTTCCACCTTCAGCAGCAAACAAGTAGTATTGACCATTGATTTGGTACAAGTGAGGTCCTTCAACCAACTTAACTTCAGTTCCTTCCCAAATCGTGCGGGCAGTCTCTGGCTTTAACTTCATGTTTGAAGTGTCAAATTCAGTCAAAGTGATTCCGTCAAATGGGTGGTGGTATTCACGGTGATCCCAAGTTTGTTGAACCAAGTACTTGCGCCCATCTTCATCATGGAACAATGAGGCATCGAAACCAACACCGTTCACAAGAATAGGATCTGACCAAGGTCCTTCAATGCTTTCGGCAGTCGTCAAGTAATTCTTCATGTCCTTAAAGGCACCGTCAGTAATCTTAACGTCTGTGAAAATCAACCAGAACTTTCCGTCAGCGTATGACAAGTCTGGGGCCCAGATTCCACCTGATGAAGGATTACCCTTCATGTCAAGCAAAGTCGTTGTGTCCAAAACGTTCTTAACCAAGTTCCAGTGCACCAAATCTTTTGAGGCGTGGATACGAACTCCAGGGAACCATTCAAAAGTAGATGTTGCGATATAATAAGTGTCTTCAACTCGGATGATTGATGGATCTGAGTTATAACCAGGCAAGATAGGATTTTGAATCTTCATTATAATGCTCCTTGTTTAATTGAGATATTATTAATTGTCCGTGGAATGAAATTGATTGTAATCGTTTCCATTCAACACTAAAATTATAATACAGTTAGTTGCTTAACACAACCAACTTGGTAGATATTTCTAATCTCAACTGAATTTCAGGCGTTTTCTTCAAAAATAATGCACATTTGGAAAAATGATTTTATGGATAAATTTATACTAATTTTGAGAGGAAAACGAATTTTATCCCTGAGCAAACAAGGTCTTTAAAAAAATAAATATGAATAAAGTATTAGTCACCTAAATACTATTGTAAAGGTCTTTGCTATGCTTCATACTGGTATTTGTAGTGAAGCTAAATTTCGGTTTTGGGGAGCTATGACAAGCGTTTGAGAACATTCGTCCCTGACCCTCCTACGACTAAAAATCGGGCTTGAGGAGGTCAA
>JAITPD010000059.1 GCA_031289615.1 Lactobacillaceae bacterium
TGGTCCGGCAAGATTGCTCCTGCCCCCACGGTAACTTGTGCGGTTCCTGACTTTGAAGTCGTATCGAGAGGCAACTCTGCTGGAATCGTGACGGTGTACGAAGGTTCGATGATAATTGGGGCATCTTGTTCGCCTTGCCAGACATACGTATCGGGGGCAAAATTAGCTTGCGGTCCAATCCCACCCACAGTATTATGGTCGTCTGGAATATCCTCAGCTTTTAGCACACCCCCTTTCGGCGCATGATCCGTCCCATTGCCAACTAACTGCCAATTATCAGAGCTGGTCACATAGTCATGATCAAATGTGGTTCCTTCCACTGGATTAGGAAGGTTTGTTGTGGCGTCCATATCAAACGATGACCCAAGCGTCAACTTCCAAATTGACGTACACCCACTAAATAAATCAGTCATTTCATCTGTATTAGCCGTCGTGCTCCAAAGACTCAAATCAAGTTTTTCCAATGAACTACAACCATTAAAGATTTCATCAAAGTATTCCGATCTTTCGGTATTAAATTTACTGACATCTAGTTCTTTGACTTTACTGCACCCTTTAAACATGGCACCTAAATCTGTTACATGAGATGTACTAAATTTACTTACATCGATAACTTCCAAGTTACTACATTCATAGAACATACAGTACATATCAGTCACTTTATCCGTACTAAATGTAGGTCCAAAGGTAATACTTTCTAAATTAGTACACTGATAAAACATCTCCTTCATTGTCTCTACATTCGATGTGTTCCATCCAGTCAAGTCTAATTCTTGCAAGTTTGTACATCCCTTAAACATCTCGAACATAGTTGTAGCACTGTTAACATTTAAATTACTTAGCCCATCTATCTCAGTTAAATTAGGAAAGTCTGCAAATGTTTGTGTAGAATCATCATTAGCAGAAACACCACTTTCGATCGTGATTTTAGTTATTGTAGCGCCGGTTCCACTATCAATTTGAGTATCGATGTAATCCAAGAATTTACCTGGCCCAACTATCCCCCCACTCTTACCACTATTGTAAAGCGTAATTTCTGTTCCATCTATTGTCCATGTCGCCTCACCAAATTTATAAGTTTGGTCTGCATGCGCGACCGACTGAATTCCCGGAATAATGATGTTGACAGCTGGGGTAAAAGCACCTACACAAATAATACTGAGCAAGGTAATTGCCTTGATAACTTGTTTTTTAATTTTCATCTTCATCCAAGCCCTTGCCTTTCTACATAAATTTAATCTTGTTAATTTTTTAACAATCGATATATTCAAAATAAGCATACTCCGTCAATAAGGCTAAACTAGGCGATATTCTGTACCCCCCCCCGAAAATTTTGTGACTTTTTCTGTTTCCATTGAAAATCGTTGGTCCATTTTAGCTCAACTCTTGATCAATTATCTTTCTAGCAAGTTCAAATTCACTATTTCTTACGCAGCAGAATCACCTGTCCTAATCGTATAGTTAACTGTGTCCGAATAAACTCCGGCATATTTAAAGTCATCTTGTGATCCAGCGGGCAAGGTTGCATAGACTTGTTGTACGGTATCAGTCGACTTTTCACCATCAGCTGTAAACGTAAAGCTACCCCCATCACTCAATTCCCTGCCGCCATCTGTTTTACCAAATAAATATGCTACTCCGGAATCATTCGTATTTTTCAATTTCCAGTTGGACGAATCCACACTAATCGTAATGAAACGCTCATTATACGGCAACTTAGGGTAAGCTCCCAATATGACATTCCCAGTTCCTTTGCCAGTTGTAGTTGCAATCGTGATTGAAGTTGGAATTATGATTGTGTATGCCGGCTCAACGGTGTAATCCACAATCGTGTCACTAAGCCATTGCCAGACATATGTTTCAGTTTTATTAGATGCGTTATGCATTGTCTCAATATCAGCGGCTGACACTTGTGCCCCCGACGGATTTTTTGGTGTTCCAGTGCCTATCTCGCGCCATAGAGCGGAAGCAACCGTATCATTCCCATTAAACGTGGTTCCCTCCACTGGTATGGGTATTGCTGCATTCACGGAAGGTTGAAACTTAAAATCCCCTCCTAGTGTGAGCTTCCAAAGGGATGAACAGTCTGCGAAAATACCTCCTGTGGTCAAAGCCTCCGTAGTGTGCCATTGAGATAAATCTAATTCTTCTAAACTGCTACAACCAGAAAACATAAACACCGCTTGAGTAATTTTGGCTGGGTGCCAGTTCGCAACATTCAACACTTTCAAGTTAACACAATTTTGAAATAAAGCATTAATTAACGTAACACTGCCTACATCCCACTCTGACACATCTAGCTCTTCTAAACTGCTGCAATTGTAAAATGTTCTACCCAGCCATTGAACATTTGACGTGTCCCAAACTGAAACATCTAACTCTTCTAAACTACTACAATCTTCAAATACATTAAACATATCATAAACATTTGACGTGTCCCAATTTGAAACATCTATTGAAACTAAATTAGAACATCCTTTAAACATCTGTTCCATCTTAGTCATTTCACTTGTATCTAAGTTATCGCCCCCTTCAATCGTTATTAATTTAGTGTGAGCACTAAATAAATTAGATGAGTCGGGGTTCGCAACAACGCCAGGAGCAATGACAATTTTAGTAATTAATTGGCCATATAGTGCTAGCCAATTTCCTCGACTTGCTCCCAGTACCCCATCCGTTGCTGGCTTAGGCGAAATAGTCAATACACCATCATCTAAAACCCAATGACAATTTCCAAAATCATTTTCTGCCGTAATTGCCGCCTGCGCTACTGACTCGATGCCAGGAATAATGATGCTTGCTGCTGGAGTGACTGCGCCACCAACTACTACAGCCAACAGTGCTAAAGCCTGTGCTAATCTTTTAGTTAATTTTAGTCCTATCATTGCCTTCTCCTTTATTTTTTGAAAACGCTTTCACATGTCACACAAAGGATACTCTTGCTCTATGTTTAAACTGCGCGATATTCTGTACCCCCCGAAAATTTTGTGAATTTTTATTTTTTCACATTTAATTCACTGAAAAACTCTTTTTTTCATACTTTTTTAACTTAGAATGATTCTTGAAAATGATTCTTGAATTACCAACAAACGAAAGGAACTAGAAATATCAAAACATGCGATATTTCTTAAATGATTATTATGGATGAAGAGCCACAAGTTTCACCCTTCACAGACGAAGAGGAACTGTTTTTACTCCGCAACAAAGCTGGTAAAGTTGTTGGAATCAAAGATCTTAAACAAGCTAATTTCCAAGAAACAATGGCTGACTGGAAGAAGCACCTGCCAAAGCCAAGTCCATTGGCGATCGTGATCTGGGTCATAGTTGCATTGGTTGGCGCAACTGCCTGGAGTCTGATTGCTTTTGCACAAGGTGAGACAATCAATGCGATTTGGTTTGTCATTGCCGCGATTTGTTCATATCTGATTGCGTATCGTTTTTATGCCCTGTACATTCAGCGTAAAATCATGCGTCCCAACGATTTGCGGGCTACTCCTTCTGAAGCACACAATGACGGCAAGGAATTCGATCCAACAAACCGGGTCGTGCTCTTTGGTCATCATTTTGCCTCAATCGCTGGAGCAGGTCCGCTGGTTGGTCCAGTTTTGGCAGCTCAAATGGGGTACTTGCCTGGAACAATCTGGATTATCTTCGGTGTTATCTTTGCAGGTGGTGTCCAAGATATGCTGGTGCTTTGGTATTCGCATCGTCGGCGGGCCAAGTCAATTGGCGCAATGGCAAGCGATGAAGTCGGGCACTTTGCTGGTGGCTTGACGAGTTTCATTGTCTTCATCATGACAATGATCGTCCTAGCCGTCTTAGCGCTAATCTGTGTGACTGCAATGGCGAACTCAGCTTGGGCCGTATTTTCAATCGGGATGACTATTCCAATCGCTCTGTTCATGGGAATTTATCTCAAATACATCCGTCCTGGTCACGTGAATGAGATTTCTACGATTGGCTTTATTCTTTTACTCGCCGCAATCTTTGGCGGACGCCTAGTTTCGGAGTCTTCCTTTGCTCATATTTTCGAATTAGCTCCAACTGCTCTCGTTTGGTGGGTCATGGCTTACACGTTCATCGCCGCAATTATTCCGGCCTGGATTTTGTTAACTCCTCGCGATTACTTGTCAATGTTTATGAAGATTGGAACGATTGTGATTCTAGCAGTCGCCGTGATCGGGGTTCATCCTGATGTAACGATTCCTGCATTGACGAATTTCGCTCATAATACAGATGGTCCTGCCTTCGCTGGTTCGCTCTTTCCATTCTTGTTCGTAACTATTGCGTGTGGTGCGCTGTCTGGGTTCCACGTCATGATGAGCTCTGGAACGACGCCGCATTTGATTGCCAAAGAGTCTCAAACCCGCATGATTGGTTACGGTGGAATGCTCTTTGAATCATTTGTGGCGATCATGGCGTTAGTTGCGGCCATTTCGCTGAATCCTGGAATTTATTATTCAATGAACACTCCACAAGCCAGTATTCAAAAAATTGCCGGTCAATCATATAATAGTGCAAAAAGTCCGGAGTACAATGCTGCAAAAGCGGTGCCAAATATCGCGATGATGCCAGATGGTTCGAAGTTGAACATCAAATGGGCGGATGAAACTGGAGAAGCTGCTTTGAAGGAAGTCGCAAAGGATGTCGGCGAAACTTCGATTGTCTCTCGAACAGGTGGTGCTCCAACGCTGGCCGTTTCAATGGCGAACATTTTGCACAAGGTTCCAGTCATCGGCGGAAAAAGCATGGTCGGCTTCTGGTATCATTTCGCCATCATGTTTGAGGCTCTGTTTATCCTGTCAGCCGTGTCTGCAGCCACCAAGTCCACGCGTTACTTGCTAAATGATGCATTGCGCAGGTTCAAAGGGCTCGGCAAGTTGGGAAATGATGACTGGTTGCCAAGCAAGATTGTCACAACAGCGTTTATCGTGGGTGTCTGGGGTGCGTTGCTCTTGATGGGAGTTTCTGATCCAAATGGTGGAATTAAAATCATGTATCCGTTGTTTGGAATATCAAACCAGTTGATTGCCGCGGTTGCGCTCAGCATTGTCTGTGTCATGGTGATCCGCAAAGGTTATCTCAAATGGGTCTGGATTCCTGCAATTCCATTGGTCTGGGATACTCTGGTGACGTTCACAGCGAGCTGGCAAAAAATCTTTTCTAGCGACGTTAACATCGGTTACTTTGCTTCATACGCGGCAGCTAAGGCGCAAGTGGCTTCTGGTAAGCTGAGTGGCATCTTGTTAACAAATGCTCATGCGACGATGCGCAATACTTTGATTCAAGGAACTTTGTCTGTGATCTTCTTGCTTTGCGTGGTGATCTTGATGGCCATCTGTGCGGTTAAGATTATCAACATTCTAAAAACGCAAGAAATTGGCGATTCATTTACTTCTGAGGAACCATTTAGCGAATCAAGCATCTTTGAGACTTCAAGCTTCTGGGCTACTAGGCTGGAACATAAAATTTTGAAGTCTAAGGTTAAAAGTTAAACTTGTTTGATAGATGCTACGTTGTACAATATTGTACTTTTGTTGATCAGCTTCGCTAAAGATTCTTTACGTTTCGGATAGCCCTGCACGATTCATGGCGAATGGCAAAATAATTTGCCAATTTCACGGCGCTAAAGCACGCGTGAAAAAAGTTCGCCTAGATTCGGCAAGGGCTGGCCATCCGACGACAGAATCGCTTCGCTGATCATACTGGGTATAATATTTCACGAAACACCCCAGTCATTTTATTCAAGGCGTGGTGGATTGAGATGATGATAGTAGGTGATCATCGTGTTTACAAAATTAAAAGTCGAATGGGACCGTGTCGCCACTTACTATCTTTATCGAAAAACCACCACGCAAGTAAAAAATGATCAAGGTGTTTCATAACCATCACCAAATATTTTCAATATACACAAAAAACACCGCCAATCGCAATGATCGGCGGTGTTTTCAATTAAAGTGCTTTGCTAAAAATCATTTTTGCCTTTTGTGTTGCATCCACAATTTCCTTTGGCGTAGGGCACTTAACTGGTGGCAACTTTGGCTTAGGAGTTCCAGAATTGCTATTGTCGATGTTATCAACCTTTACGCTCACAACATCTGAAGTTTGGTGCCACAAATTCGTAGCACGGAACTGCACTGTTGCATTGGCAATCAAGATCAATCCTGCATCGTTCAATGGCAACCATGTCTTACCCTTGTTAGTTGAGTATTGCACTGTTGTATTAGCATCCATTGCTGAAGTCAAAGTTACTGACTTAGCATGCTTTTCAGTTGTGCTCAAATCAATCTTTGGGGCATCAAGCTTAGTTGTCTTTTGGTGCACAACAATATTGATTTCAGTTTGGTTTTCACTTGCAGCAGCCGCAATGACCTTAAAGATATTGTCACTGTCTTTGTTCAAGTCATAACTTGCCTTGAATGTCTTTGGTGTGTTTTCCAAGTATTCATTTCCGTGAGCAATAGTATCTAGTGTAATGTCAGTGAAGACATTTTCACCATTGATATAAACTGCTGTCCCTCGCAAATCATTGTAAACAGATCCGCTGAGGTCAAACTTAGAATCAGTTGTATAAACATCATACTGAGCCTTTGCATCGTCATAGACCCAGTTGTCTTTGGCATCAAACTTAAGATCAGGGAGCGCTGCATCAACAATCAAACGTGTTAGTTCACTCTTCATCAGCATTGTACCATCACTTTGTTCAACGTCAGTCTCAACCTTAAATGTCTTTGCATACAATGGTGTGACATTTTTGACAGTGTATTCAAATGTCCCATCATCATTAATCTTGACTTTCACCGCATCATCATCACGGCTTGTTCCATTCAAGTAGAATCGAAGTGCCTTGACTGTCTTGTAAACTGATCCACGGAGAACTAAAGTCTGCTTGTCAGCGTCGTAATCAGGATTGTCCTTCAACGTTCCAGCAGTCTGTAACAGATGTGTTGAAAAACGAACTGGTTCTATAACATTGGCCTTACCGGTTGTTGATTCTTCCTCTTCTACTGGTGGCAAGTTACCGTCAGCATCTCGTTGAGTGACAAAGATAGTATCATCTGTACTCTTGGTGTATCCAGCATCCATTGTAGCATCATTCAAATAGCTAAACAGACTGAGTCGAACCTTACCAGTCATCGATAGCAATGATAAGTCAACATCTATATCAAAATCTCCGTTTGCATCAATCTTCCCATCAACCGTCTTACTGACACCGTTAGACACAGTAGTTCCATATCCAAAAATACCACACTTCACGCCGTCTTGATCCTTAGCGTTACCCTTCAAGTGAATTGACTTTTGATCATGACTCACCACTATCTTTGAAACACCGTGTTGAGCATTATCAGGTGAATAAATATTATTTACACCTGGTGCGTATGATGTTACTTCTAGACCTTCAAATGAGCTATTACGGTCAAATGTAAACGCAGAATTAACTTTGAACGTGAAAGGCAACGTGTCCATCACTTCTTGACCATCAGCAGTTTCAAAGTGCATGTTAGAATCACCTGGCAATAGTGGTACCCAAACAGAGAATGCTCCATCTTTTTCAGCTGGGTGTACAGTAATAGGATCTGTTTTTGTTCCAGCTTCATTTGTTGAATAGATTTGGAATTCTTTGTAGTAAGATCCAATCACATTTAATTCATAAGTGTTAGTAGCTTCATCGTAACGCACGTATTGTGATGAAGATTTGAACGGATTACTTGAGTACAACCCTGTCCGTGGTGACTTGAAAATTTCTAATGATGAGAAGGCAACCTTACCATCAGCACGACCACCATCTTGAGTTACGTCATCCCCAACTGCCTTCAACTTTGAGTCAGCAGCTGCAACGTGGATGGCTGAACCGTTTCCAGCATAATCATCAGCTCCAACGTAAACATCATTGTCGCCATTCTTAACTTCGGCTTCTTGTCCCCAAGACAACTTAACGTGAAGATGTGCTAGATCACTAACCACTTTAATGTCTTCACCAACGTAATAGAACTCTTGGTGACCATTGATAACTACGATAATTGGAGTGTTCATGTCACGCATTCCACTGTTATCATCGGTAATTTCGGCGTCAAGGTATGCATTTCCTTCGGCGTCTTGAGTCAACTTTGCATTTTTAATTTCAGGGCCTTTTGTATCAACCTTCACAGGGTAATAATAAGTTTGCTTTTCGCTAGCGAGCTCACCCGTTACCTCTGTTTTGTAATAATACTGTCCATCTGGAACTGCGTCTTCTTGACCAGTTGTCAAATTACGTGTTCGTCCGTCCCAGAGAGTATCTTCATACATACCAAAGATTTCTTTGTTAGCTCCATTTGAAGAACCAATATGACGCACTAGCTTCTTATCAGCATCCACAATGTCAGTTTCAACATGCTTCACACTTCGAGCAGCCACGTACATTGGGAATGCTTCTTCTTGGCGATTGTCATCATTTGGTGAGATGGCAGCATTGTCCCGATTAATCTTGTACAAGTAGTTTCCATCTGCATCAAGCATTCCAGTTTCTGAAGCACCCAAAGGACGACCATTGTATTCATCAGTCAAATAACCATAACCAAAACGTGAACCTTCTTCGTCAACTGGCTTATCAAGCATGTCTTCTGCTCCATAATTACCGTGGAAAGCCAAGTATGGCGCTACCAAGTCAGGTGTATTAGCAGTCTTTGCAGTGAAGCCAACATATCCTTCAACCCAGTTTTGCTTAGCTGCATCAGCTGAAAGCTTCAAGGTAACCTTGATTTCCTTGGTTTGACCAGCATTCAAAGTAATGTCGTTCTTATCTGCCTTCACAGTTGCTCCAGCGATCAATTCATCAGACACCTTTGATTCGTATTGCCTAACATGTCCAGGAGTTTGAACGTAATTAATTGTTTCTGCATTGGTGTATATTCCATTAACTGTTGGTTGTTCGGTCAATGAGCTCTGATCTTCGGTTTGGATTTCAGTATAAGCTCCACCGTAGTTATCAAATGAGTATTTCACCTTCTTGTTTGAAGTATTTTGCAGCTTAACAGTAAAGCTAGTTGTCTCGCCAATTTCCTTCAAAGCAAATATTCCATCTCCATCAGCTTTGTCAGTCAAGATGACAGAATTATCAACGGCCTTGTCAACTTGAATTAGACCGGCTCCTTGCTTACGTGGTGAAATAATTGTCTTAGCAGCTTTATCAACAACTGGCTTAGATGTGTTAGTAATCACATTCTTAATTGCTTGAACATAGTCGAGCGTTCCAGTTGCCAAGTTCTTTGCATTAGCCTTCAAGTTTTGCATAATCAAAGCAGCTGAACCAGCCACAAATGGTGTTGCCATTGAAGTCCCTGACAAATTTTGGTAACCATTGTCGTTAGCAGTTGACCAAATATTTCCACCAGGAGCAGAAACTTCTGGCTTCAAATCAAGATTAGGAGTTGGTCCCCATGATGAAAAGCTTGAAAGTTTTTGCGCGTTAGGATTAGCAATCTTTTTTACTGCAATCTTTGAGAAAGTTGCAGTCAGATCTGAATTTTCACGAATAGCCTTAACCAACTTAGTTCCTTGTGAGTAACCCAACGCAATTGTTGGCAAACTTGCATCCAGCTTAAATTGTGGCGTTTCATCTTTAACGTTATCAATGATGATCAACCCTTTAGCCTTAACGTTACGAGCAATCGCTGCTGCTTGCATATCGGTAAAGCCAATCATTCCACGTGAAACAACGAGAATCTTTTTTTGTGATGCATAGTCACCTTGGTTGAAAGGAATAAGTGCAATATTATCTGTCGTCGCATAACCAGGCAAATCTGCATCAGGTTGCGCTGTTCCACCATCTGGCATCAAATAAAATGATTGTTGATCTGTAAAGAATTCATCCGGGAATGAATAATCCGTTGTTGAATTAGTTTGGATTGCTTGATCATCGTCCAACAATGTCTTGTCACCAGACTTAATCTTCATAGTCGTTGTTGTTGTCGTTGTGTTTTCATATGAAGCAACCGTCAATGCAGCTGCCGTAACACCAGGACTATTGAGCGTTTGATCTTCAATTGAATCCGTGGCCGTCATATCGTTACCACCCTTAGAATCATAACGACCAGCATTTCCGGCTGCAACAACTGGAAGGATTCCTTTTTTAGCAGCGTTCGTCAATGCAACTTGCTCTGCCGATGTAGCATCCACAGTTCCGTTGTCGCTTCCTAATGACAGGTTCAAGATGTCAGCACCAAGTTTAACTGAGTCTTCAATGGCATCAATGACGGTATCAGTTGAAGCACCTGCATTTTCGTTTGAGAAAACCTTCATGTTCAACAACTGGGCTTCTGGAGCAACTCCTTGCACAGACGTCATGTTGTCAGCATCTTTACCATTCGCAGCCATGATTCCGGCAACGTGCATTCCGTGTTCATGTGTGATTCCAGTTGCATCGTATAAGTCTTCTGGATTAGTTGAATGGTCCGCATAGTTCATGGCATAAGGAACTTTTTCAGTTTCGTATTTACCATAACCAAGCGCGCTAATAGCTGAGTTAGCATCTGCTTCAGACATCTTGGCAGCCTTTTCACCAGCTTCAGTCAAACGCATGTCTTTGTGGCTCGCATCAATTCCTGAGTCAATGTCAGCGATCAAGAGACCTTCACCCTTGAGTTTGTGCTTTGATTGCCACTCAGTCGTCACACCAGCCAAAACATTGGCATCCGTATCTTGTGGATAAAGCAAATCAGATTCTTGAACCAACTTAACTCCGTCGATTTTTTGAATTTCAGCAATTTCACTTTGCTTGGCATCAATTGAGAAACCATTCCATAGGTAACCAAATTCCTTGGCAACTTTATGTCCAGTAATCTTTTCAACCTTATCTTGCAATGCGCTTTGATCATCAATGACTTCATCCGTCGCTGCGTCAATTGCTTTAACCGCTGCCTTAGATCCATCAGCTTCAGGTGTGTCTGCCTTGGCTATGGCTGGCTTGGCATCCAATTGCACCATCACGCGAACTTTTTTACTACTTACTTGAGCCTTCGCTTTTGCATAAGCTTGCGTTGCTCCAAAAGTATTGTCTTGCGCCTTCAAATAATCTGAAGCAAATTTTTCGTCTTGCAAATCCGTTTGCTTGAGTAAGGCTTCTTTAACTTCAGCCTTATTAGTAACTTTCCCAACATTTTTACCAGAAACGTGTTCATTGGCCTTCAATGTCACAACGTCTTTGGCGGAGGTGTCTTTAGATTGTGTGGTGGTAGTATCTGCAGTGTCGGCGCTGGCAGTTAGGATATTGGTAGACTGTAAGATAGGAGCTATCAATCCAAGTGTCATTGTTGACAACAAGATATACCCTTTCATTTTGTTGATTTTATTCATATAAATTTCCTCCAAAAGTTTTATGAGTTTTTCTTAATGATTTAATTAAAATCCTTTAATTCGGATTAATCAATGATATGTGTATCTTCTTCACAAACTGTTCTATGATTCCGTTTACATTTGTCTAAAATGTGAACAAACTATTGTTAAATTATCGTTAAAACGTCTGATAAATCACTTATATTAAAAATAATCTAGTTAAAGATACATATTATTCACTTACTTTTAATTATTTTTCTCTCATAAATCATGGTTCGGTGACGATTTTTTGCATGAAAATCCGTTATGTAGCATAAATAAAAACTCCAACAACTGCAAAATTGTTGGAGTTTTTATTTGAAATTGTGCTAATTCTTAAACACCTTGGTCATTTTTCACCTGCGTGGTGGCTTTTCAATAAAGATAGTAAGTGGCGACACGGTCCCATTCGACTACACATTTTTGCAAAATGAGTCGAATTGGTGCCGCTACCTCGCATTTCCACCTACTATCATCATCTCAATCCACCACGCTTTGAATAAAATGACCAGGGTGTTTGCTGGTCAGCGAAGCGATTCTGTCGCCGGACCACCAGCCACGTTTTATTTCACAAATTGTTCTGACAACGCGATGTATTCGTCAATGTCTTTCTTAACCAGATCCGCACCGGCTTGCCAGAAGTCTGGTTTCGTCAGATCCACACCCAAATGCTTTTGCGCCAAATCTTCGGCCGACATTGCTGCCGTATCACGAAGCAACGCCACATAGGCTTCCTCAAAGTTATCCTGCGCTTGAGCCCAAGCATAAACACCCGCGCTAAACAAATAACCAAACGTGTAAGGGAAATTGTAGAACGGAACGGAATCGCCATAGAAGTGCAGCTTTGACGCCCAGAAATGCGGATGACGTACAGCCAAGATTCCACCAAAAGCATCCTCTTGCGCCTGGTCCATCAACTCATTTAAACGTTCAGCTGTAACATATCCATCTTTGCGTTCCTTATAGAAAGAATCTTCAAATTCAAACCGCGCGTGAATGTTCAAGAACATCGCCACCGGATTTGACATCTTTGCATCAATCAACACAATCTTTGCAGCATCCGTCTTTGCAGCAGCCACACTTGCGTCGTTCACAATCAATTCCGCAAACGTTGACGCTGTTTCAGCTACGTTCATAGAATATTGATCACGGAACTCTGGCAGGTCCGTCAAAACGCTCGAATGGAAGCCGTGTCCAAGTTCGTGCGCAATGGTTGCCGCATCATTGACCGAACCAGTAAAGGTCAAGAAAATACGTGACTCTTTGATATCCGGCACACTCTCCATCCAACCACCAGGCATTTTACCAGGTCGGTCTTCCGCCTCAATCCACTGCTTTTCAAATGCATTTTGCGCAAACGCAGCCATCTTTGGCGAAAACCTTCCAAAATTATCAATAATAATCTCAGCCGCATCATCATAGCTCAGCTCGGTCGGCGTATAATCACCCAACTTTGTAATCGGCGCAACTTGGTCTTGCCACCCGATTTCATCAATGCCCAACAACTGCGCCTTGCGTGCGAAATAAGGCTTAAACATTCCCTTATTTGCATCCACGACCTTCCACATTGTCTCCAACGTTGCTCGTGACATCCGGTTAAGCTCAAGAGGTTGCTCCAAATGATCTTTGTAGCCATGCGCTGCTTGCTCAGTTAACCGAGCTCCTGCAATATGGTTCAATGTATCTGCAGCCAAATTCTCAGCACTGCCCCACATTTTTTCATACGCAGCCATGATCGTTTTACGAATCTTTGAATCTGGATAACCGTCAATTTGATTAAGAGCTTGCCCTGCAGAAATTGTTTGCTCAGCACCGTTTTCATCTGTATAAGTCAACGAAAGTGTTCCAGCAATTGTGTCATAATGTGATGACCACGCACTCAAACCATCCGTCCGAAGCTTGTCAATAATACTTTCAGTCACATCATCAAGCAACCGTTGCGCGCTCTTCCGCTTTTCATTCAACGTGAACCCAACTATCGCAAACTGAGGCAGTTCGATAATTTTTGCAAATTCAGCATCACTAAAGCCAGCCAAAATCTTTGCATAACCATTGGCGGGTTCGTTTAGCTCTACTTCGAGATTTTCAACCTTTGACAGATAAGGACGGTAAACTGAGTTAGTGAAATCAGCGGAGTACAAAGCACCAACGAATAACCCGGCAGTCAAATGTCCGGCCAAAATCGTTTGGTACAAATCCGTTAGCTTAGCGAGCTCGGCATATTCTGGCGCATCAGAATTTGCCTCATATGCGCTCACACCCTGCTTAAAGTCACTAATTTGTTGCTTCAACAGTTCGAGCTTAGCTGCTAATTCGGGCGAATGAATTCCACCCTTGAAAATTGAATCCAAATCCCAATTTAAAGCGTATTTCATTTTGAAAATCCTCCAGGTTATATCTTTAGTTAGAATACATCTTTTTAGCAAGCGTTGGTAATTATGAAACGCTTTGGTCATTTTTTTATTTGCATGGTGGCTTTTCGATGATGATAGTAAGTGGCGACACGGTCCCATTCGGCTTTTAATTTCGGTAAACCGAAATTTAGGCGAATTGGTGCCGCTACCTCGCGTTTCCACCTACTATCATCATCTCATTCCACCACGCCTTGAATAAAATGACAAAGTTTGCTTGATCTGCGAAGCGATTCTGTCGTCGGATGACAAGCCCTTCCCGAATCTAGGCGAAGCTTTTCACGCGTGCTTTAGCGCTGTGAAATTGGCAAATTATTTTGCCGTTCGCCATGAATCGTGCAGGGCAAATCCGAAACGTAAAGAATCTTTAGTGAAGCTGATCAACCAAATCAATTCTTACTTTAAGTTACTTTTTCTCATTCATTGACGAATGCTTCATACCATATGTGAAGTAAATGATCATTCCGATGACAAACCATCCTAGCATCATAATTTTGGCATCATCACCCAAACCTAGCAACACACCAAACGCTGCTCCGGCCGCCAATGCTGGCAACACCGGATACAGCGGCATCTTGAACGCTGGGTCAGTTAAATCTTTACCTTCACGTGGCCGCAAGCGATAAATTCCGAGCGACACAAAGATAAATGCGACCAACGTTCCTGCTGAAATTAATTGTGCTAACTGCGAAAACTCAAAGAATTCTGAAATGATAATTGCCACCGCTGCCAGTGTCCATAGCCCAACGTTTGGCAAGCGTTCTTCGTTTAATTTACCAAGTTGTTTTGGCAAAAGTCCATCGCGCCCAAATGAGTAAATCAACCGTGAACCAGCCATGCTCATTCCAATCAACGCGCTCAACATTCCAACCACAGCAATCGCCCCCACGACAGCTGCAACGATTGGATGTCCCGTTTGCCGAAGTGCCCAAGCAACCGGCTCAGCGTTTCCAGCATAGTGTGAATATTTGAACATCCCCACCAAGACAATCGAAACGGCCGAGAACAAAACAACGGCAATCAACAATGAGCCCAAAATTCCACGGGGCATCGTTTTACCTGGATTCTTGGCCTCAGCTGAATTGGCTGCAATTGAATCAAATCCGATATATGACAAGAAGATTCCTGAGACACCGGCCCAGACCCCTTGCCAACCACCAAACGGCCCCGGCTTCACGGCTGGGTCATAAGCTGGGACAAACGGATGTAAGTTCTTCGTGTGGAAAGCTGTCAAACCAACCAGCAAGAACAAGACAATCGCAAAGACTTTGGCCAAAACCAAGGCAATCTCAACCCGTGACGCATTTTTGACACCGCGACTGAGCAGAACCGTCACCAAGATAATCGCACCGACCGAGAAAATGTCACCAAATCCACCGGCCATAATTGGCGTGGCAAAAGCTTTGGGAATCTTTAGCCCAACTTCTTCAAACAGCCCGCGCAAGTTTGCCGAAAGTCCGGCCCCGACGAACGCCAAAGCAATAAAGTATTCAGCTAGCAATGCCCATCCAGCAATCCAACCAAAGAATTCGCCGAACAAAACATTGATCCATGAATAAGCCGAGCCCGCAAATGGCATCGCCGCTGACATTTCAGCGTACGCAAATGCCACCAGACCCGCAACAATCGCCGCAATTACAAATGAAGCGACCACCGCTGGCCCTGCATGTTCAGCAGCAATCACGCCTGGCAATGTAAAAATCGAAGCAGAGACAATTGTCCCGACCCCTAGCGCTAAGAAATCCTTGACGCCCAAGACTCGCTGCAACATTGAATCCTTGTCCTCATAGTTCGACGCGTCTTCTTTTTGTGTTAACCGTGCCCATATCCCCATCCAAAAAATCCTCACTCTCCCAATTAATTTTAGTTCCAATACGTTTTCACATAATTATTTAATAATACACGAATGAATGCCCATTTACAAGGGTGTTAAATCGTGAAAAATGCGACAAGTGATTTTACTCTATCTGATGCAATTTTTCATCAACGTTCCCCATTAGAGCATTAAAAAATTCGATCTAGGTTTCCCAAAATCGAATTTAACTATTTTTAGTTCTTCCGTTTAATACCAAACATTAGCAAATTTATACCCGCAATTATGACTGCGATAGTAAATAAGATCACATTTCCAAAACTAATCACATAACCTTTAGCAAACAGATCGAATGCTAAAATACTGACAGCTCCTAAAACATAAAGCACTGATAGAATGATGCCAATTTTTTTTGACGCAACTCGTTGAGAATACGTTGTGCCCAACACCACTGATAAGATAGCAATTGCAGAATAGTTATTTATTAGCGCATAAATTGTTGTAGCCAAGGCAGCAATACAGATACCAATATCTTTAATTTCCTTTTTTGTCATATGTAAATTTCTCCTTTAGATTTGTTGCATTCTCATCTTGAAGCAACTTAGAATACATTTTATAACCAAGATATGAAGAATTAACGAATTAGCGTTCAATTGTGACTATAACCTATCACGTTCACTCCACCCGATGCATTTTTTCATCGATTAAATCAAAACTCGGAAACTTTTGATTAATTTTTTCAAGCTCTGTCAACTTTGCCTCATTCCAAAAACGCCGCGAATTAGTTGCACCTTGATATTCACCTACAATCAAAATTTCGCCCGCAAAATCATTTCGCAATTGCTCCAAAATCTGCCAATCAGTTTCATCCGTGTCCGGCGCCCAACTGATAACAATCACTTCGACCTCCTGAGCATACTTGTTCACCGCAGTTAGAGCATCCAGAACCTCAATATCAGTCACCGGCTTAGCATGTGTTGGATCAGGCTGATTCCGCCAATCCTCATTGTCCACCGCAATAATCTTTTGCTCCGGGTTAATCGCTCGTAAGCCCGCAGTTAAATAACCATGCCCAGCCATTAATTCCAAAACTGACCGACCATGCAAATACTTAGCCACCTCTTGAATCCACGGTGTCGAAACATATCCATACATACTAAATTGCTCAATCAAGAAATCGCGAAAATGATGCAGCTGGTAATCTAGTTCCTCCAGTGCATCAATTAATTCTTCCCAGCGCTGGTTCCCTTTGACAGGATCGTTTGGAAACTCCTCCACTACTGCCTTTTGCACATCTCCAACCATGTTTTCATTAATTTCTAAGAATGGTAAGGCTGGTGGCAAATAACCTTGCGCCAAAGCCTGAATTGCTTCAACGACTTGCCCAATCAAATCTCGGACAGACTCCACATTTTTAAATTGCTCCTGATAGCGCAACAGCTCACTGAGATAATCATCCTCAATGAGCTGTCCACCACCAATTTTAATTAATTGGTTTTTCATATTAAACTTGGCCTTCCTCTAAAACAAATCACCTTGCTGGTTAACTGGAATATCGTCATCAAAGTTAAAGATGCTATTCTTTTCAGCAAAGTGGCGGTTGATAATCTGGAAAATATCAAACCGATCCTGGTCCGACAACGCTTTACCATTATAATCAATCTCTTTACCCGACAAGAACAATAGCGACAGGTCTGTCTTTTCAACACTCACTCGACCGACCAAAAAATCCATCGTGACATCAAAGAAATCAGCCAACTTGCGAACTTCAACATATGAAGGAGAGCGATCGCCACGTTCCCAATTACCAATTTGGGCGGCAGTATTGGGCTTTTGACCCGGATCAAGCTGTTTATTTAGCGCTTCAGCTAGGGTCTCAAGGGTAATATTTCGGCTCTTTCGCAATTCGCGCAACCGTTCTGGAAACATACTGGCTCTCCTTTCACATCATTTGAAATCCATTTGTCTTAATTTTACCGAAAAACCGCCAAGATTACCATGTTTACGTTAGTTTTTATCAATAATCGTTTTTAACACCACCACATCAACCGTCACAAATGGCAATGGCTGTGCCTCTGCAGCTGCCTGCGCTTCAGGGCGTGCACCCCAATGTAACGGCGTCATGTGCAGCAAATCAACCCACAATTCAGCCGGAATCGCCCATTGATAATTCACGTGTTCTATCGTCGCCTCTGGATAATGTTCCATAAACAAATCTACCACGCGCGTATTTTCATAAGTATGCGTGGGTGAATCAACCGGATACAACATTTCACGAAGCTCATGCAGATAACCAGAATTCGGCACAACCTTCACAAGAGTTCCGCCATTCTTTAACACCCGATTGAACTCACCGTAAGCGCTGGGCGAGAAAAATTCAATCACGCTGTCAAATGCGTTATCTGTAAACGGAAGCTGAGCTAAATCCGCAACCGTAAAGAATGCATCAGTCTCCAGTTGCGTTGCTAAATTAATCCCGGCTTTGCTAATATCAAAGCCAATCGCCACATCATCAACCTGCCGCTGATCAATCAACTTTACAAACGGGGTTCCTTCTCCAGTTCCCACATCTAAAATGCGTTGCTGCTCTTGTGGCAGAGCTTGGTTCACTCCATTTACGATGCCATCAAAAAGCCCCGTCGTCAAAACACGTCGCCGAGCTGCCAACATGTGGTCGTCGTACTCAGTATTAACAGAGTGGTTCAAAAATACCAAACTACCTTTTTTGTTCAGGTCAATTCGGTGTCCATTTTCACAAACTAAACTTGTTCCATCAATTCGCGCATATGCTGAATTACAGACATTACAGCGAAACATATGCAGATTATCTTGTAAAAAATGCTGACCTTTTTCGATTTTTTTCATATTATTTGCCGTTATTCCTTAATCGTCCCAAGTAGAACTAATGATTCCGCAAAAATCGCCATTGCTTTGGTCAAATTAGCCACCGGAGTGCTCTCGTTGGCTTGATGACTTGAAACTGGAACATCTGGAAATTGACCACCAAATGCAACCCCACGCTTCAACAAACGCGCATATGAACCCCCGTTTGAGGTCCGTGGACGCCGATAAAAGCCAGTTTGGCTCGCGTACACCATTGAGAGTGTCGAAACGAGCGGATCAGTCTCTGGAACAAGATGTGGAGGCATTCCCACGCTTTCTTCTTCCAACAGCATTGGCAACTTTAGACCCCAACCTGCGCGGATTTGCTGCTCAATTTGTGACACTGCAATTCCTCGTGGATAGCGAATATTCAACACAACTGAACCTTGCCCGTGGTCAGAATATCGCATCACACCAACGTTCATCGTCAAGCGGCCCATCACCTCATCCTCATATGATAACCCGAGTTGCTTTGCATATGGATCATCATGAATCTGCTGTCCGACAAAGTTCAAAAAGACTTGCGCATCGCCACCAAAGTCGAACTGGTTTAGGAAATTGGCCAGATAAGTCCCCGCATTTTCGCCATCTTGCGGATAAGCTCCGTGCGCTTGCATTCCAAAAAGGGTCAACGTCACACGCTTTCCTTGCTGAGCTGGAACTGCATTTCCTCGCAAAAAAGGATATTGCGCCAAGAACGCACGGAATTCGTTCATAAAGAATTCTGGATCTGGAACGTCAACTCGAGCACGTGCCTCACCAGGAACCACATTTGCTCGTTCGCCCGCAATAAAACGCTTTAAAATAAATTCACCCTTTGAGTCAGTTGAAAAACGCATCCGAAGCGTCAAAAAACCTTTTTCGCCGTTCACAACTGGAAAGGCGCCATCCGGAGAGAAGCCCATCGTTGGTTCGCCTTCTGCTTCAAAGTATTGGGGCAAATCACGCCACCCTGTTTCTTCGTCCGTGCCAATAATCAAACGTATTTTGCGGTCAATCTGAATGTGATTATCCTTTAAATACTTCATAGCATAATAAGAACTCATTAAATCAGCCTTCATATCATGCGCACCCCGCCCGAAATAAAGGCCGTTCAAAATTTCCGGCTTAAACGCTTCACGCAACCAACCATCGCCGGCCGCAACCACATCAATATGCGTGAGAATCCCAATAGTTTCAGCTGCGTCAACTGGCCCGTATTCGATCCACGTGACCTGATTTTTCACGCGCCCATAACGAAAACCGTCGCGGCGAGCGAATTCTTCCATTTTAGACAATGCTCGAATCATTTCGGCACCATAAGGGGTTTGTTCGTTCACCGTTTTAGGATTTAAAACAGAGGGAATCCGGATAATTTGGTTTAGGTCTTCAATTAACGCTATTTCGTACGGTTTTGTGCGATCAAACCAAGTTACCATTTCCCCTGCCTCCTATTTGATGTATTTTCTAATACTTTACCACAATCACCACTACTTAAACCACTCAAAGAGCACTGAAGGCCTCATAGAGATTGGGGGGGATTGTTAATTTTTACACTTTATTATTCATGAAACACTCTGGTCATTTCTCACTTGCGTGGTGAATTTTCGATAAAGATAGTAAGTGGCGACACGGTCCCATTCGGCTTTTAATTTCGGTAAACCGAAATTTAGTCGAATTGGTGCCGCTACCTCGCGTAATCACCTACTATCATCATCTCAATCCACCACGCTTTAAATAAAATGACCAAAGTACTTGTGCTAGCAGGATCAGCATAGCGATTCTGTCGTCGGATGATAGGTCCTGCCGAATCTGGATGAACCATACCACTAACACCAGGACCTAACAGTTAGTGGAATTGGTGAATTATTTCACCTTTCAGCCAGATTCGTGTAGGGCCATCCGAACGTAAAGAATCTTTAGGGGAGCTGATCAACTACGATCCAAAACAGCAAAAAGGCGCACACCCGGCACGCCTTCATTTCACATCTTTAATTTACTTGCTCTGACGCTTCAAATAATAGAAATAAACCGGAATCCCAACCACGACCATGAGCAACGACGTCATTGCTCCCGAGAAATCGCTTATCACAGTAGAAACCGCAACAAACGATCCGCCGACAATTCCAATCAATGGAGTCAAAGGATACAGTGGCACCTTGAAATCAACTACCAAATCTGAATCCTTTTGCCGATGCCGTAAAATGAATACTCCGACAAATGCCGCAACGTAGAACAACCAAATTGTAAAGATTGCCATGTCAGAAATTCGATCAGCCGAATTAGTGAAAGCAGTCAATAAAATCGTCAGCAAGCTAATTGACAGTGTTGCATTGATCGGCACAAATGTCTTCCGATTCAACTTTGCCAAATACGCTGGAAACATCCCGTCCTTCGCCATCATGTACGCCATTCGTGGGAAAGCGACCATCTTTCCATTCATCGTCCCCAACATTGAAATGATAATAATAATCGACAGCAAACGTCCACCAAAATTACCAAACGCCGACTTAACAACCGCAAACACAGCATTATCTTGCAAATGAACAATCGTGTTCGCCGGCAATGTGTGATAGACCCCAAACGTTACCCCAGCATAAGCGACAAGCACGATTGACACCCCAAAGACAATCGACAAAGGTAAGTCACGCTTAGGATTACGCATTTCACCACGAATATTGGCCACCAAGACCCAGCCATCATATGCGAACAATGTTGCTAGAATCGCCATTCCAAAACTTCCGCCAGTCGTTGAAGCCGCTTGGGTAATGGTTTCGCCGAGCGCCGCAGACTTCCCAAAGAAAATTCCATAGACAATCAGCCCGATAATTGGCACCATCTTAATTACCGTTGTTGCCACCGCAAACGTTGCCGCAATCCGGTTCTCAAGCAAATTCAGCCCGGCGATAAAGATAATGTAAAAGACGCCAATCCACCGCGCCCACGCCATATCAATGCCAAAAAAGTTGGCGGTCAAATGAGCTGCGTATCCACCAATCGAAGCAATGACAGCCGGTGCGTAAACAATCACTTGCGACCAACCCGTCATAAAGCCCCAGAAGCGCCCGTAAATTTTTTCAATATAGCTGTAGAACCCCCCAGCAGTTGCATCCGGCACACGCGAACCAACTTCAGCGATTGTCAACCCAGCTGCCAAAGTGATCAAACCACCGACAACCCATGCCAGCAAGCCCATATTTTGGCTACCAGCGGTTTGCAAGACACTTGCTTGCTTGAAGAATACACCCGATCCGATGACCGTCCCAACCACGAGCGCTAGACCAGATATTAATCCTAAGTCGCGCTTTAAATCAACCTTATTATCCACTTGTCATTCCCCCTCATTTGTCGCTGATTAATCAGCACGGTCTCTAATTGAACTCTAACAATAATATCAGAAATAGCAAGTAACTACAACCAGCAAAAAAGCCCTCCCAAATCGTGGAAGGGCCAATTTTATTGCTAAATACGTTGGGCTAGTTGTGAAACATTATGCTAGACTGATCAGCTTCGCTAAAGATTCTTTACATTCGGATGGCCCTGCACGAGTCGCGGCGAATTGCAAAATAATTTGCAAATTTCACGGCGCTAAAGCACGCGTGAAAAGGTTCGCCTAGATTCGGCAGGAACTATCATCCGATGACAGAATCGCTGCGCTGATCAATTAACGCAATATTTAAATTAAAACAACTTAGTCATTTTATTCAAAGCGTGGTGGCTTGAGATGATGATAGTAGGTGAATCAGCGAGGTAGCGGCACCAATTCGCCTCATTTCGAAAAAATGTGTAGTCGAATGGGGCCGTGTCGCCACTTACTATCATTAATCGAAAAGCCACCATGCAAGTAAAAAATGGCCAAGATTTTTAATATCTAAGACAACGCGTTAACAAATGTTAAGCTTCGTCATACCAAGTATAGTGATACATCTCACCAGCTGGCTTATCTGTTCGCTCGTAAGTGTGCGCACCAAAGTAATCACGTTGCGCTTGAATCAAGTTGGCAGGCAATACTTCTGAACGATATGAATCGAAGTATGCCACCGCTGCTGACAATGATGGCGCTGGAATTCCAGCTTCAACTGCCAATGCAACTACGCGACGAGCTGATGCTTGATACTTCTCAGCAATTTCCTTGAAGTATCCATCCAACAACAAATTGTGCAATTCTGGATCTGCATCATATGCGTCAGTGATACGTTGCAAGAAGCGGGCACGGATAATGGCTCCGGCACGCCAAAGTTGAGCTAATTCACCAAATGGCAAGTTCCAATCATAGTGATCAGAAGCCATTCGCAATTGGTCAAATCCTTGCGCGTATGACATGATCTTACCAAAGTACAAAGCTTCACGAATGTCTTCGATTGTCGCAGACTTGTCTCCAGCAAACTTGTAGTCAGGTCCGTGCAATTCCTTTGAAGCAGCCACACGGTCATCCTTCATTGCTGAAATATAACGGGCGTACACTGATTCAGTAATCAATGATTGTGGCGCACCAACTTCAAGGGCTGATTGTGATGACCACTTTCCAGTTCCCTTGTTTCCGGCACGATCCAAGATTACATCAACGATTGGCTTACCGCTACCAAGATCATCTGTTCGCGTCAAAATATCAGCCGTGATTTCTACCAAGTAAGAATCAAGTTCACCCTTGTTCCAATCAATGAACGTATCAGCCAATTCAGTATGCTCCAACCCGATCACACGCTTCAATAAGTCGTATGATTCTGAAATCAATTGCATGTCACCATACTCGATTCCGTTGTGCACCATCTTAACATAATGACCAGCCCCATCAGGACCGATGTACGTTACAGTTGGCTTACCGTCTTCGGGAGCACGGGCAGCAATTTCTTCTAGCAATGGACCAACCAAATCATAAGCAGCCTTTTGACCACCAGGCATCATTGAAGGACCTTGTAAGGCACCTAGCTCACCACCAGAAACTCCCATTCCAATGAAGTTAATTCCTGATTCAGCCAAATACTTTGAACGACGAATCGTATCCTCAAAGAAAGTATTTCCACCGTCAATCAAAATGTCATCCTTATCCAAGAATGGCAACAATTCTTCAATCACTGCGTCAGTTCCAGCTCCAGCCTTGACCATCAACAAAATCCGGCGAGGACGTTCGATTGAATTAACAAACTCTTCGATCGTGTAGCCTGGAACGAATTTCTTTTCTGGGTGTGACTTAACCAAATCATCTGTTCGCTCACCTGAACGATTATAAACCGCAACCGTATAACCACGTGATTCAACGTTCAGCGCCAAGTTACGGCCCATAACAGCCAAACCAGCGACACCAAAATTAGCACTTGCCATGTTTACGCCTCCTATATTCTGCAACAATGTTTGCATACAACCATTATACCTTTTAAAAGAAAACGTTTACATAGAATGGGACCGATTTCACAATTTGTTCAAATTTAATGGGTGGTGGGTAGTTTTAAAACACCTTAGTCATTTTTCGCTTGCGTGGTGGCTTTTCAATAATGATAGTAAGTGGCGACACGGTCCCATTCGACTATACATTTTTGCAAAATGAGTCGAATTGGTGCCGCTACCTCGCGTGATCACCTACTATCATCATTTCAATCCACCACGCCTTGAATAAAATGACCAGATGTTACGTTCATTCCTTGATCAGCGAAGCGATTCTGTCGTCGGATGATAATGCCTGCCGAATCTGGATGAACTATAACACTAGCACCAGGAACCAACAGTTAGTGGAATTGGCGAATTATTTCGCCTTTCATTCAGATTCGTGTAGACCAGTCCGAACGTAAAGAATCTTTGGCGTAGCTGATAAAGTAAAGGACAATATTGCATAACTAACACCACGCGTAATTTGTTCATTCTCAGCTTTTGGAATACTTTGAAACGCAAAAACACTCCTTCGCATATCTGCAAAGAAGTGTTTCTAGTTTACTTCGGTTAATAAGTAATCAAAGATAATTACTTAGCTTCCAATTCTGCCTTACCCTTAGCCCAAGCTTGGATATTAACAGTAGTCTCTTGACGAGCTTTTTTGTTTGCATCATGGTTTACTGGACGCTTGCCAGCCCATGAATTATATGGTGATTTAACAGCCATGGTTATTTACCTCCGTTTTTGCTATCGATAACCTAATAAGTTTACCGAAAATAAGTCAACAAGTCAATGAAAATATTTTTGATTACTTTTTAAGGAAGCCTGAACGCCACATTAGCCAGATTGTAATTAGCATCAAAACTACGACAATCCCCAGTGTGATCACCCATGAATCGTTTTCGCCGGCGAATGGTAACTTCACCACGTTTTGCCCGTAGAAACCTGAAACAATGTTTGGAATCGTCAAAATAATCGTGAAGACGGTCAACAGCTTCATCGTCCAATTCAAATTACTGTTAGCGAGTGTATTGTATGAATCAGCAACTTGGTTCGTCACCAACTGCGCCAACTCACCGGTATCAATCGCTTGGTTCAGCTCTACCCGAACATCTTCAACCGTTTCAACTTGGTGCGCATCTAACTCAATCACAGTTTGGCGAGCAAGCACACCCAACAAATCAAAGTCTGTATGCAGCGAATTCAATAGATAAATCAAATCCGTTTGCAGATCCATCAACTCATCGATCTTGCCCTGCGCCTGCTTGGTTATCCGAATTTCTCGCTGAATCGGATTCCGTCGCCGATTGATTTCTAAAATAGCCAGCTGAAACTTGCTAGCAAGCACATTCATCGTGGTAATCATCAGCTCCGTCACAGGAACATCTTGTCCCTTTTCTTCAGTAAAATGTGCAATAATTTGCTCAATATAAGTGTTAACGTAGCTCGTTTCATTTCGGGTGAAGGTGATAAAAATATCCTGCTTCTTATTGATCAGCAGTCCCACCGGCTCAGTTGTCGCAATTGTCGATGTCGGCGTCACCACGTCAAAAATAACGAGCAACATATCAGCATCGTGTTCAACTCGCGCGCTTTCATACGGGTCAACTGCATAGTTAATCAATTCATTTGGAACATTATATTGCGTGGTCAACGTGTCCCGATCAAGCGGCGACATCGCATGCACTTGCAACCACGTAAACGTATTAAACGGTTTTGAATTATTAATCATCACTTCACCTTAGAATGGTAACTTATCAGCAATGCGCTGAATTCGTTCGCCAAGAATTTCGACACCGAGATGAGTCTTAAGCGCTGCAATGCCATAGATTGCTCCACCAACAAGCACTCCAACGAGCAAAACAATTAGCTGCGTCGAACGGTTATTATTCACGAAAATATTGATCGTGTTGACCACTGGACTCACAACTGCAAAGACGACCAGACTCCAAAAGAGCATCAACATAAATGAGTAGTTGAACCGGCTCCAATCAGTTGGGTACCGCTTCACTAAGCGACTAACTGCCCAGATCAAACCAACTGCAAATGCAATCAGCGTTGTAATCAACGGCCCCATGCCATCAAGCCATTTCACAATTGGATATTGTAGCAATAATTTAACCACCAAGATCAGCGCCATCAATTTGACTGTGAACTTAAGATCGCCAATTCCTTGGTAAATCGCCAATACGACCATGTAAAAGCCAAAGAAAATCCCGACATAGCTAGCAAATTCTAGCACTAAGACACCCATCGTCATATCTGCACTACCGTAGAACAAGACATACAGCGGATGAGCCACGGCCGCGATTCCTAACGAGGCAGGCAACATCACAAACGCAAGCAGTTTAAATGCGTAGACGATCTGTTTTCCGATTTCATGCGGATTTCCAATTGCCTTGGCGCGCGACAACATTGGTAACGCTGTTTCAGACATTGCGACGGCCAAAGAAACGACTAACATCACGAGTTTATTTGAGTTAAAAGCAAATTGCGCAAACATCTGATTGATGACTGGCATTGAGAAATGTGTGGTGCTCTTCATGATTCTAAAGAACGTGAACTGATCCACCACTTGAACTAGCGCAATCGCCGAACCAGCAAAGATAACCGGTAGAGATTGACGCATCATTTTCCACATTACGCTATCATCGGTGCCATTTACACCAATCAACACAAATTGGCTATCCAAGTAATTCTTGCGACTCCAAATGCCAAACAAAACTACGACGATTCCGGCTAACGCTCCCCAGAAAGCGGCGAACGTTGATTGCACGGTCGCATCAACCCAGTTTCCGTTGTGGCCAAGCATAATCCAGCCCGTCATACCCAGCATATAAACAACGCGGACCAACTGCTCAACAACTTGTGAGGTCGCCGAGATTGACATGAACTCAAAACCTTGGACGTAGCCACGAAGCATTGACAACACTGGAATCACTAACACTGCAGCTGCCAAAGAACGAATCACTGGCACGACGTTTGCGTTTCCTTGTGACAACGGACCGGCCAGCATATATAGAAGCAAAGCGGAAATAATTCCCATCACACCGCCGAGAAACAACGACTGGCGGAAGATAAACTTGACGCGCCCAAATTGCTTTTTAGCAGCATATTCGGCCACTAAGCGCGCCAAAACGTTTGGCAAGCCAGCTGTCGCAATCAAAAGCGCCACAGCATAAATCTGGTAACCCTGCGCATACAATCCATTTGCATTAGTTGAATATGCCGCACCCAACATCAGCGTCCACGGAATAATGTACAAAGCTCCAAGCAACCTAGAGAACAGATTCCCGAGCGTCATCCACAATGAACCACGTAACATCCGGGATTGACTATTCAAATTTGCTGATTCAGCCACAATCTTAGCGTGATCTTCTGCCAAAATTTGCTGTTCATCCACCAACGTACTGTGCTTCACCTCAGGTCGCAGTGCGCGATTATGATAATCATAAGTATCAGAAACTTCGGTGACCTTGATTTGCCGCGAACTTGTTGGCGCCGCGGTTTCTGTCTTAGTAACAGTTGCCTTCGCCTTTTTAAAATGTGCTAATGTCCGTGTCTTCAGAGATGGCGTGTCTTCAGCTTTCTGAGCTGGAGCTTTAGTTTGCGGTGCCACATGTTTTTTAACCTTGCTAATTAATTCTTGTGGCTTAACAATTTTAGCTGGCCGATTTTGAAAAGTTTGAGGTTTCGCAATCTTGACATCGTCCGGCTGACTTTCTTGTGAAGACGTGGTTGGCCGAATTTCCGGCTTAGGAGCTGGCTTATCTGGCTGAACTTGTACCGTTGGGGCTACCACTGGCTCAACAATCTGAACAGGTTCAGGTTCAGCTTCTATCGCCGGCTCGAAAACTGGCTCTGTTTCAATAGGCTTTGGATCAGGAGCAACGTGCGCAACCTTTTCTGGCACTTGTGGTGCCTCTGCTGGCTTTGCTGGTGTTACTCGAGGAGTTGCAAAAGAATCACTCGCCCCCACCTGTTGATAGGGATTGTCCGCCAAGACTTCAGCAAGCGTTTTACCATTTAAAAGCGCAGTCACTTCATCATACGTCATCTCACGCCGGATTCCATTGCTTGTATGTGTGTCTTCAGTCATCAGCATCCCCTTTCTATTTCTTTAATTCTAATAATGACGCTACACAGACTCGAACTGTGATCTAAGACTTAGGAGGTCCTTGTTCTATCCCGTTAAACTATAGCGCCAATGCAAAATAACACATATTCTAATTATACACGATAAAAATCTATGTGAGTTTATGATTAGTTTACAGGATGCTTCCATTTGGACTGTGTTTCTACTTATTAGTATGCATTATGATTGTTTCGCAATATTGTTCTTTGCTTGATCAGCTTCGCTAAAGATTCTTTACGTTTCGGATTAGCCCTGCACGATTCATGGTGAATGGCAAAATAATTTGCCATTTTCACGGCGCTAAAGCACGCGTGAAAATGTTCGCCTAGATTCGGCAAGGGCTGGCCATCCGACGACAGAATCGCTTCGCTGATCATAGCGGGTATAATATTTCACGAAACACCTCAGTCATTTTATTCAAAGCGTGGTGGATTGAGATAATGATAGTAGGTTGAAAAGCGAGGTAGCGGCACCAATTCGACTCATTTTGAAAAAATGTGTAGTCGAATGGGACCGTGTCGCCACTTACTATCTTTATCGAAAAGCCACCACGCAAGTGAAAAATGACCAAGATGTTTCAAACTATCTCAACACATTTATATTGAAAAAAGCATCCCAAAAACGAGATGCTTCTACATTAATTATCGGCCAATCCGTGTAACTTCTAAGTGCGTAATCTTTTGACCAGCCTCGCCACGTGCTGTGATGTTGAATTCGCCAACTTGAATCGTGTCGCCGACCTTAAAATCAGGTTGCTCACCAAAGATATGATTCAACAAACGAGCATGCTTGTGATTTTCGAACTCACTAATATGCGTTCCGAAATACTTCACAAAGTATCCCAATGGCGTCCACTTATTTGCCCAATAATGCATCACATTATTTTCGTCCTTAGCAATCTCATGAATCCATTGGCGACGATTGCACCAAAGAAACCACAAAGCTGCCAATACTGCTGCAGCCAACAATCCCCACAGCCACAACCACCATGAATCTGCACTGTCTTCATCTGCAATACCGATCGTCTTATCATCCAACGAATCCTTATCGCTCTTGACCACCTTCTCCTTGATCTTGCCCTTAGAAGTCGTGGTGTCATTGATTACCGGCGTTGGTGTCTCAACTTGAGCTGGTGTTATTCCAGTCAAAATATTTGCCGTAACTGCCGGCGTAAATACTGTCTGTGCTGCGTTTCCCGGATTTGAATTGTCAGTTGGTGTTGGCACCGCTTCAGCTTCAGTAATAGGTTTATCAGCTGGCGTAGTGGGATCTTGTGTCTGCGTTTGCCCTGTTACTATCGCTGTATAAATAACATTAATTTCATTTAATACCTTATTTGTATGTGCATAAGATTGGCCCACCACAACTTGATTTGTAGTCGTATAACCAGCCACATCCGGTGAAGTCACAGCATTCGTCGTTTGTGCTGCCGTCCACTTGTCATTCAAAATTTCATGCGTCACATTATCAGTCGTCATATTATGGAAGAATACTAGCTCCTGCACATTATTCGCGGCCAAAGTATTTTTATTTTCATCCATATAATGAATCACTTGCTTAACCGTTTTTGAAGTCTGCACGATTGTCGTACCATGCTTCATATAAATATTGATCGTCTTATCAGTTCCATACGTTCCTGCCTGATAATCCGCATCAGCATGATCAAACTCATAACCCTTTGTTTTCAAATCATTCAAAATATCATCAGAAATCGTATAATCAGCACCGGCATTTCCAATATGAGTTGCATCAGTTTTGATAATGCTATTTCCATTGTCAGCGTCCAGATAATTGATAGTCACCGTCACTGGCGCAAGCAAATCAGCCTGCCAAACATAAGTGTCAGACTTACCACTCGTACCATGCGCTACCCTGATTTCATCCGCCGTACATTCGGTTCCGTTTGGATTATGCGCTGTTCCAGTCCCGACTTCACGCCAATTTGCTGAATTCACAGTATAATTGCCATCAAATTTCGTTCCAACCACCGGAACATTAATTCCCAAGTCATTCCACAATGTTGTTGATAGTTGAAAATCCTTGCCTAGCGCTAACTTCCACAATGCTGATGTATTTCCAAACGCAATATTAGTTTGAGAAACACTTGAAGTATCCCAGCTGCTTAAATCTAGCTGTTCGAGACTAGCACAATCATTAAAGACCTGTTGGATGTCCTGCACATTCGCGGTATTCCAGCCATCGATGTTGAGTTGCTTCAAAGCTGTACAATTTTCAAACACGCTAGCCATGTCTGTCACATCAGCCGTATCCCAACTACTCAAATTAAGTTGTTCTAAAGCCGTACAATTATAGAATAATCCACTAATATCAGTGACTTTAGCAGTGTTCCAGCTCGTGATTTGTGGATCCTCTAAATTCACGCAGTCATAAAACATGCTACTCATCATGTCCACATTCGCGGTATCCCAGTTATTAAGCTCAAACTTCTTTACTGCAACACAGCTCATGAACATCCCATACATGTTGGTCACTTTGCTTGTATCCCAATCACTTAGCCCAAGCTTTGCAAATTGAGTCTCATTCAGCTGCTCACATGAATTAAACATGCGGTCCATATTTTGAACATTCTTTGTATCAAAGCCATTGGTATCCAGCGTTTGCAAATCATAACATGCGCTGAACATCCCGCCCATATCTTGCACTTCGCTAGTATCCCAATTTTTCAAGTTCAATGTCTGTAAAGCATTACATCCGGCAAATATATCTTGCATACTTTTAACATTTTGGGTATCAAAACTGCTCAAATCTAGTGACGTAAGAGTTTGACAAGCCGCAAACATACTGCTCATATTATGAACGTTTGACGTGTCCCAATTGGTCACGCTAAAATTTTCTAAGCGACCACAGTTAGAAAACATGTTCGTCATATCAGTGACATTCGACACATCTAGATTATTTAAATTCTCAATCGTTTTACAATTAACCAAACCGAAAAACATATTTTTAGTTGAAGTATTTGCAATCACGCCCGGCTCAATTGTGATTGACGTAAATTGATCTCGATATGTCGAGCTGGTCCAATCAAAGCTGTTCGCAAGTTCTCCGCTAATTCCATTCGCTGGCTTGATTGTCAAACGTCCAGTTGGTGTCAGTGGATCCGTAATTTCCCACACACAGTCACCACATGTACCCTGAAGAGTATCTGCATGCGCAATCGTCTCCCAATTTTGCATAATCGTTGTCGTCGCTGGCAGAACTATCCCTGCACAAAGCACACTTAAAAGCGCAATCGCTTGCGTTATTCGTCTATTCATATTCATACTCCCGGTTACCCCTTAACTATTTGTAACTGTTTTGCAACAATGTCAATTAATTATAATAAAGTGTATTTTTGCCTAAATTGTGAATTATTTAAGGCTATTTTATTACTAACACTCTTGAAAAGTTGCGATATTCCGGAATAACGGACGAAAAGAAGTGATTTTATCATTTTTTAATCTTATCACCGTCGAAATTTAATAATATTTACAATCACGAACAACTCGAAAAATTATTTTAAAGGCTTTAAAATCGACCGACATTTGGCTGATTTTGAAAAAAAACGACTCCTCCTTTCATCAGAAGAATCGCTTTTAGGTGTTTGAATTTTTTTGCGTTAAATGATTTTTTTCATCAACTACTTAGTTTTCGTCTTCCAACTTCAAATCAGATGGCTTCAACAGCTTAAACCGGCTAATGAACAACCATGAAACAAAAGCTGCCACAACGACTGGCACGATAATGTAGGCCAACAGAACGCGAACTCCCGCAGCATCGCCCGGTGTCACAGCCCAAGCCGTAATCGGTCCGATCAAACCTGAGAATCCAAATCCGGCTGAAAATGGCGTTCCTTGGATCCCTAAGATAGAAGCAAACGCCCCACCAATTCCACCGGCGACGATGATCGGCACGTACATCACTGGCTTTTGAATCAAGTTGGCCAGCTGAATCTTTGGTGAACCAATCACGTGCGCCAAGGTTGCTCCGGTGCTGTTCACAGAGTAACTCATTACCGCTAACATCAAGGCCGCCGTAGCTATTCCAACGTTGGCAGAACCTGATCCAATTCCGGCCAAAGAAATCGCAGTGGCAATTCCAACTGACGAAAGGGGTGAAGTAATCAAGAACGCGAACGCTGCTCCCAAGACCAATCCCATTAAAATTGGAGTAAAGTTCGTCGCACCAGCAACTGCAAATCCGACAGCATTTTGAATCCAAACCATGTATGGCAATGTCAAAAATCCAATTGTTCCACCAATCAACAGTGTTAATGTGGGCAAGACAATCATTTTGTAAGCGCCGAGACGATCCTTAATTAACAGCACCAAGACCGTCGCCACGAACGTCATCAACATGATGTTTAAGATTGAACCTGTTCCTTTAATCACAATCCCGGCCGGCGTGACATTTAACACTCCAGAAGAAACAAATGTGGCTAATCCGACACTGGCGGCGTCCAAAGTTCCTAAGCGCAAAGCATGGGTCACTGCGAAAGCGGCAATAATTGGCAACAAGCTCTGGGCTGTATTCGTCATTAAGCTAATCGTGTCGGTCACTCCATTCGAGCCAATCAACCCGATAATTCCGGTTGTCAAAGATGCTGGCAATAGAGCAATAATAATCGCCAGACTGTTTCCGTTTAGGACGTCCATCCCCAGTTTTTTGAGCGGTACTCCAAGCAATGATGTTTTTTGTGCTTCCATTATAATTCCTCATCTCTTATTTTAGTTTTAGGTTTTAAATTTTTTATTTAAAAAAATCGCGGGTACCAAATTGGCCTCGTGATTTCCCTTTTTACTTATTGTACTTGCTATTTGTAAATAATCAATGAATTTTTATAAGATATTTCGATTGTCAAAATATTTCTAGGTCAAAATATTTTGATCATGACGTTAAGAATTACATCCTTCTAAATAATCAGCTTCGCACTTTGTACATTGGCCATTTTTAAACTAGCATGTTTATTTTTACCAATCAGCTTCACACTTTGTACATTGGTCATTTTTCACTTGCGTGGTGGCTTTTCAATAATAATAGTAAGTGGCGACACGGTCCCATTCGACTTTTAATTTCGGTAGCCGAAATTTAGTCGAATTGGTGCCGCTACCTCGCGTTATCACCTACTATCATCATTTCAATCCATCACGCTTTGAATAAAATGACCAAGTTATGCTACCTTAATCAGCGCAGCGATTCTGTCGTCGGATGACCAGCCCTTGCCGAATCTAGGCGAAAATTTTTTCACGCGCGCTTTAGTGCCGTGAAATTGGCAAATTATTTTGCCATTCGCCATGGATCGTGCAGGGCTAATCCTAAACGTAAAGAATCTTTAGCGAAGCTGATTAAGCTAAAGTAGAATATTATTAATTAAAATAACCCATTAAACCACAATGCTTACCAACTTGCCTGGCACTGCAATCACCTTCTTTGGCTCAACACCAGTCAATTGCCGTTGCACATTTTCATCAGCCAAAGCCGCCGCAATCATTTCTTCCTTTGAAGCATCCTTTGACAACTGCGCTTTTCCACGCAACTTACCATTGATTTGGAAGACAATCTCAACCGTATCCTCAACCAATTTGCTCTCATCGTAAGTTGGCCAAGTTGCCTTTTGCACCGAAGAATCCTTGTGGAAGAAGCTCCACAATTCCTCGCCCATGTGTGGTGCGACCGGATACAAAAGTTCGATGAAGCCTTCGATATACTCAACTGGCAAAACATCAGCCTTGTACGCTTCGTTCACAAAAATCATCAATTGCGAAATCGCCGTGTTAAAACGCATGTCAGCATAATGCTCTGAAACTTTTTTCACTGTCTCATTGTAAATCTTGTCGAGCTTGTGATCATTGACCGTTGTAACGTGATCCCGCAGCTTTCCTTCGTCATCCACAATCAAACGCCAAACCCGGTCCAACCAACGACGCGAACCAGCCAAGCCATCTTCAGACCACGCAATCGACTGCTCCAAAGGTCCCATAAACATTTCATACAAGCGCAAAGTATCTGCACCGTATTCGTTCACAACATCATCCGGATTAACCACGTTGCCCTTTGACTTCGACATCTTCTCATGGTTTTCGCCAAGAATCATTCCTTGGTTCGCTAACTTTTGGAAAGGCTCCTTCGTCGAAACAATTCCTAGGTCAAAGAGAATCTTGTGCCAGAACCGTGCGTACAGCAAATGCAAAACGGCGTGCTCGGCTCCACCAACGTACAAATCAACATTTTGCCAATACTTTTCGACTTCTGGATCAACCATCGCTTTGTCGTTATGTGGATCCATATAACGCAAATAATACCAAGATGAACCAGCCCATTGCGGCATCGTGTTGGTCTCGCGCTTACCGTGACGACCATTTCCATCCGTCACATTCAGCCATTCTTCCATGTTAGCCAAAGGTGATTCACCCGTCCCAGAAGGCATAATATTATCTGTCTCTGGCAATCGCAATGGCAATTCGTCCTCAGGCACCAAAGTCTTCGTTCCGTCATCCCAGTTAATCACAGGAATTGGTTCACCCCAATAACGTTGCCGTGAGAAAATCCAATCGCGCAAACGATAATTCACTTGCTGATGCCCAACATTCTTTTCTTCAAGCCACGCAATCGCCTTTTGAATTCCGTCTTCTTTATTCAAACCATCCAAAAAGTCAGAGTTAATGTGCAAACCGTCACCACTGTACACAGCTTCAGAAATATCACCACCTTCAATGACTTGGCGAATTGGCAAATCGTACTTATGCGCAAATTCATAGTCACGCGTGTCATGCGCTGGAACGGCCATAATTGCACCCGTTCCATATGAAGCCAAAACGTAATCACCAATCCAAACGGGAACCTTTTCGCCATTAATTGGATTAATCGCATAACTTCCAGTGAAGACCCCAGACTTGTCTTTATTCAAATCTGTTCGTTCCAAATCTGACTTTGAAGCAATTGCCTTTTTGAATTCAGCCACTGCCTCAGCTTGTTCGGGCGTTACGATTTCATCAACCAATTCGTGCTCCGGAGCCAAAACCATGTAAGTCGCTCCAAACAAAGTGTCCGCCCGAGTTGTAAAGACTTCAACCTTGGCATCTTTTCCATCAATTGCAAAATCAACTGCAGCACCAATTGAACGGCCAATCCAGTTCCGTTGTTGTTCCTTAATTGCATCTGGCCAATCAAGATCATCCAAATCTTCTAGCAAACGATCTGCATACGCCGTGATCTTCAAAACCCATTGACGCATTGGCACACGATAAACTGGATAATCACCACGTTCGGTCTTACCATTGATAATTTCTTCATTGGCAACCACTGTCCCACCGTTGTAATCAGGCGCCCAGTTGACCATAATCTCGTCTTCGTAAGCCAAGCCCTTTTTATAGAGTTGCTCAAAAATCCACTGCGTCCACTTGTAATACTTTGGATCAGTAGTATTGACTTCGCGTGACCAGTCATATGAAAGGCCCAATGACTTCATTTGTCGGCGGAAATTTTTCACGTTCGTCGCAGTCACGTCTTTTGGATTAGCACCAGTCTTGATAGCGTAATCTTCTGTTGGCAACCCAAAGGCATCAAAGCCCATTGGGTGCAAAACGTTGAACCCTTGCATCCGCTTCATTCGCGCTACAATGTCAGTTGCAGTATAACCTTCTGGATGACCAACGTGTAGCCCTTGTCCAGATGGAAATGGAAACATATCTAGCACATAATACTTTGGCTTAGATTGATCCGTTGATGTTTTAAAAGTTTGATTTTCGTCCCAAAAATGTTGCCACTTTTTTTCGACTTCTTTATGTTGGTATGCCATGTTTTTTATCCTCACTTAATTAGTACACTTTATCAGAAAAACGGGTATTTTTCAACGTCCAGCACCCACAGACACCCCAATTTTGTGATAAGATAGATAGCATAATTTCTTTTAGTAAGGAGGAACCCCTGATGCGTAAATTTGACTACTTGCAAATCGGCCTAGCACTCACCGGCCTTTTCGTCTTTTTAGTCCTCGCAATTGGCGTTTATTTTCATCTTCCATACATCAATTGGATCGATCACATCGGCTTTGTGGTGATTCGCGAACCTGTCAGTGAAGAACGGACTTGGTTCTTCCGCAATATTACCCGTGCTGGAAATCCAACTTGGACTGCCTTTGTGGCGATCATTGCCTTTATCATCGCGATCATTGCTAAAAAATATGATATTGCTGTCTTTTTGATTGTTAACGTTGGAATCTTTGGTCTCGGTACCATGACAGTGCTCAAAAACTTCTTTCAACGGCCTCGCCCTAGCATTGTCCATCTCGTCAATGAAGGTGGTTACTCGTTTCCATCCGGTCATGCGCTTAATTCCATTCTGCTGTACGGCTCGCTGATAATTTTGGTGCATTACTATATCAACAATGATTCGATTCGCTATACTTTTTTGACATTGCTGTCGAGTTTGATTATTGCGATTCCAATGAGCCGGGTCTATCTTGGCGTTCATTATCTGACTGATGTTCTTGCTGGAATGGCGCTCGGTGGCTTCTTCTTGATCATGTCCAAAGAATTTATCTTTAAATACAAAACTCGTGAGGTCTTTGAAAATGCGCAAAACTCATAATTTAGCTCAAATCACAATTGATGAATATTTGCATGTCGGCGATACAGCCATTGATGCGACAATTAAGGCTGGCGACGTGACGCGCTTTCTAGCCAGTCGTGTCGGTGACGGTGGCCATGTGATGTCGTTTTCAGATCAAAAAGGTGAGATTGATGAAATGGCGACATCGCTCTTTTTGAGTGGGCTGACTGCGCGCGTTGAGCCGATTGAGAAAAATTTCACCGAGATTCCAAAATACCTTGATCCAAATGAACCAATTGCAGTAATTTTGTTCCAGGTTGATGAGCAGATGAATCCTGATGAACTGGTTGCGACAGTGAAGCAAGTTCAGCTCTATCTGCGTTCGCATGGCTTAATTGTGTTTGACGGACTTGCGACTGACCCAGCGATTGTAGCGGCTCGCGAATATGCCAAAACGCTCAATCCTGAATCATATGCGGTGCGCCAGTTCGACGACGTACTGAGTAACGAAACGGCCTTGTTGATTCAAAGAATGTAAAAAATATTTTGGACTATCTCTTGCTACTATGTTGAGGTATCGCAAAGGCAGAAGTTAGTCCTAGGATTAACTTCTGCCTTTATATTTGTATTTAATTTCAATAAAAAGCCCTTCCGGTGACACGGAAGGACTCGAAAGATGTGAATTTATCACAACATAATTAATATGCTTTAATTGTAACATACCCATCTAAATTTAAAAACATATTTTTGCAATTCAACCATGACAAAATAAAAGCCCTTCCGGTAGCACGGAAGGCCTCAAAAGGTGTGAATTCCTCACAACCTAATTACTATGTTTAAAGTATAACATATCCATCTACATCAAAAGGTACTTCCTAAACTAATGAAGTGCCTTCAAATTTTTAAATTACTTTTCAATTTGAACAACTTCCAAAAACTTAATATTTTGACCATTTTTCCCACGCGCCGTGATCTTGAATCCGCCAACTTGCATCGTATCTCCGGCCTTAAAGTCAGGATGCTCTTGTTGAAGATAATTGAGTAAATGCGCATGCTTATGCACTTCAAAATCACGAATCCGTGTATCGAAATAATTGTCAAAGTAACCCAGCGTCGCCCATTTATTTACAAAATAATGCGTAATCCCATCCCCATCAGTTTCAAGCTCAGCAATCCACCGGTCACGCCAATACCAAAGAGCTCCCAGAATTCCTAGTACAATTGCTGCTAACAGGCCTCCCAACCATGGCAAGCCGCCAGTTTCTTGTTCATCTTGTTCGTCGGCAACTTCGTCAGCATTATCAGTTGTTGCATCATCCGTTGCTATGACCTCTTTGCTTTTTGCAGGAGTAGTAGCACTAGCACCGTCAATTCCTTGCCCTGGTGCTATTCCCACAACTGGAATCGCTACAAAAGGAACTACGCCTAGATTTTGCCCAACAGTTGCTGGCGAACCAACGGCTGGGTTTTGAAGCATATTTGACGTTGGAGATGGGGTTCGCGCTTGCCTTGGCGTTTGCACCGCACCATTTGACCCATTTGACCCATTTGACCCATCTTCAGAATATGTCACAACAATCGTCGAATCAGCATCGTTCGCATTAATCTTTTTAGCTTCAATCCTAGTTTGGTCCGCATGCCAGCCATTAATATTTGGTGAATCCACCGCCTTTGTTTCTAACGTTGGCAAATCCCAAGCTACCGTGACCGCTCCCGTCACTCGATCAGTGTGTACAACCCCAGTAAAATGCAAGCTTTGGACATTCACCGCAGCAATTTGCTTTCCATTTTCATCTTCATAACGAATTGTCTGCTTGATGTCTTTAGTAATACTCTTAGAATCAACACCATGCTTCATATAAACATTGATTGTCGCAGCACTAAACACCCCATTTGGATAGCCATTATCCGCTTTGACAAATGTATATCCAAGAGCTTCCAGTGCTTTCAATTTCGTATCGGAAAACTTATAACTGACATCTTCTTCGCCCGTTAGATTTTCTGTATCAATAATCTGCTTTGCTAATGAAGGTTCATCAAGATCTAGATAATTAACAGTCACCGTCACGTCAGCCAACGGAGCGGCCTGCCAAACATACGTATCAGAAATACCACTATTATTATGATGCAGAACCATCTGGGCAGCCGTTCGCTCAATTCCTTGTGGATGATGTGCGTCTCCGTTACCAACTAATCGCCACTTATCTGAATTCGTTTTATACTTTCGATCAAACTGTGTCCCAACTACCGGGTTCGGCAATTCCGTACCATAGTTCAGCTGAAAATCTGGCCCAAGAATCAATTTCCATAACGAACTACATCCGGCAAACATACTATATTCTATAAACACTGCATTTTTAGAATCCCACTTACTTAGATCAAGCTGTTCTATACTGCTACATCCTTTAAAGAGGTGCATCATATTCATGACTTTATTTGTGACCCAACCACTCACATCAATTTGTTTTAAGTTACTACACCCTCTAAACATTGCTTGCATGCTTAGTACATCAGAAGTATCCCAGCGGCTCACGTCAATCTTGGTCAGTCCTGTACAACCTGCAAATATTCCTCCCAGATCTGTGGCTTTTGCAGTGTTCCACTTACTCACATCTAAACTGGTCAACTGGCTACAATCTTCAAACATACCGTTGATCTGTTGCGCATCATATAAATTCCATTTACTAACATCCAAAGTTTGCAACGATGAACACTTATAAAACATCGCCGACGCATACTGCACACTTTGCATATCAAAATTGCTTACATCTAGTGATTTCAAAGCTGAACACCATGAAAACATGGCTGACATATCCCTAACATGCTTGGTATCAAATTTACTAACATCCAGAGATTTCAAAGCCGGACATTCCGCAAACATTTGCGCCATAAATTCCACATTTTTAGTATTAAATTTGCTAACGTCCACTGATTGCAAAGATGTGCATTCTAAAAACAAATGACTCATATCTTCCGCATTTGAAGTATCAAAACTACTTAGGTCAAGTGAGTCCAAACTTGAACACGTGGAAAACATGAAGTTCATGTCTTTGCCATTGCTTGTATTAAATGAACTCAGATCAAGTGACTTAAGAGACCGGCAATCAATGAACATGGCACTGAAATCTTTCGTACGAGAAACATCTAAATTCTCCAAATGATCAATCGTTTTACAATTCTCAAGACCTGCGAACATACTACTTGCATTTATATTTGCGACCACCCCTGGCTTAATCGTAACTGCAATAACATCTTTTTTGATGGCATCTTCTGTCCATGGACGATCGGTTCCCAGCGTTCCCTTCACGCCATTACTAGGTTTAATTGTTAAAATATCATTCGTAACGTCCCAATCACAAGTACCTGAAACGCCATTGTGATTAGCTGCCTGCGCTATTCCTTGCCAATTCTGCACAATTGTCGTCGTTGTTGGCACCAATAAGCCAGCAAATAAGACTCCTAAAAGCATCATTGCTTGCATTATCCGTTTTTTAATATTATGAACTACCATCTCCTTTGATCCTTTCTATTTGCTGATTTTTTATACATACAAATTGTATGTTTTAATTTTGAAATAAATGTGAATATTGTTCGCTTATTTGTGACTTATTTATGAACGCCGAATCGTTTAATTTCATCAATTATTTTAATTTCGCCTGTTAAATAAAATGTCTTTTTTCATAATTTCTCGGGCCACTACTGGGTTTGTAGATGATATTCGTGAAAAAGAAGAGTTGCATCAAAAAGACGGTCACATTTGGTTCAAATTTCTTGCTAAAATAGACAACGAGGGTGTGAGATTGACACCCGTGGAGGGAGGTGGATTTCTCTGATAGATTTTATATCTGTACTGCAGCAACTACAGGTCTGGCTATGGGATGTCAACGTCTCCCTAGCCACAATCTTGTTGCAGAAGTACTTTGATGACGATGACCATCGTTAAAAGTACAAGTACCTCGTTGTAGCAAATGGGGGTAACGCAAAGGCAGAAGTTAGTCCTAGGATTAACTTCTGCCTTTATATTTGTACTTAATTTCAATAAAAAAGCCCTTCCGGTAGCACGGAAGGACTCAAAAGGTGTGAATTCCTCACAACTTCATATCTGTAGTTACAGTATAACATGTCTATTTTCGGTTGACAAATTTTTCTAAAATAAAAAGTCCTTCCGGTGACACGGAAGGACTTAAGGAGGTGAATTCCTCAGATTTTATATCAGCAAATAAAGTATAGCATATCCATCCAGATCATAAAACCAATTTACTAACTTTTACTCCGCCAACAAAAATTCAGATACTGCCACATTTCCTATTTTAAAATCCACTAACTTCTAGTACAATTATCTATGTAAAACAAAAGGCGGTAACTTCTGACGGCCACCGCCATTTGTTCAAATTGTTCCGCACTACTTAGGGGAAACTACTTCTTGATACTATCTTGAAGTAGTTTTTTTATCTCCAGAGCCTAGCAAAAAAGTCCAGCCAATCACCCGGCCGAACTCCACATAAATCTACTTCTGTTTTGACATCCACCCCAGCAACTTTTGGTCCCAGCCGTAGCGCATCGTCACCCGCATAAATACATACGTCATCAAGTAAGTCAGCACCGCATCGCCCACCGCATGTTGGTGCAATGTGAATGTTGCTAGCGAAACCACCAGACCCATCACGATCAGCACCGCCTTTTTCCACGTCATGCCTTTTTGCATCAATGGAAACAGCACCAGCATCGACGCCCAGAAGTTATGGTAACTCGGCCATGAACCCCAGACGTTTGCTGAGTTGTGCGCTAGATGATAAATGTTTTCATAGAACGGGGCATTGTGCGCCAAAGTTGCAATGTTGCCGTTTAAGAAATCCAGCTCGACCGTTGTTGTCGGGAAAACTGCGTAGATAATCGAAGCAATGACGTACATCAACAACGAAACCACGATATACTTTGCAACCGCGCGCCGACCCAGCGCCCAATACAGCAAGATCGGCACAAGAATAAACCAGTAATATGGCCACAGCATGTAGTATGGAAATAGCCACGAAATCCACGGCATCACCCGATCAATCCCAAGTTGCAAGTTCCACGTATTGCTCAGGCCCCACAGCTGCCCAAAATAAGACCCCACAAAAAAGTATGAGATCGTTTCTAGGATATAGATGATAAAATTCATCAAAATTAACTTCGGCCAACTAAACCGTAATTTGCTTGTCTGCATAATAATTGCTCCAAAAATTGTTTACTCATTATGTAATAGCGCTTGCTGCCTGAGTTCAAATGCCAAACGGTTTTACACCTAACTACCCAGCTTGATTGCACCCGTACCTACCTTATCATCGCCTGGCAAAGTAGCCCCTACGAAATAGATTTGTGTCTTTGCAAACCAAGCATGATAAGATCCGCCACCAACTTGTGGTGTCGTTGGGATTCCCGCGCGATATGCAGCCAAGTCAACATCTTTATAAGTTTTAATTGAAGCGAACAAACCATTTAAATTGGTTGATACTGCATTGATGGCGTTGGATGAACCACCGCCACCAGCGCCACAATATTTTGCAGCATCCCCTGAATTATATGACTTACAAGCGTTTCCGCCGCCACCACCGAACCAACCAGCACCTCCTCCACCTACAGCGTTTTCAAATGAGTAAGTAATATCTGAGTTTGACCCCGAGACCCCACCATTTGCTCCAGAGGCAGTTCCTCCCGCTTCTGAGTAATACCCGTCTTTATAGTTAGTATAACCAGGTACCCCAGGTGCATCAATATATCCGCCAAATCCACGGTAATTATTTTGAACTGGTGACAATCCAGATTCACCTCTAAAACCATCGCCAATTTGAAGGAGATGTTTCCCATCGGCCTTCTCAGGTAAGGTCGCTCCTTCATACATGAAGCCACCACTTCCACCCCTTCCTTGACCATTAATTGCTTGCCCCCCAGCGGCACCACCGCCACCACCGGCAGCAGCATAGCGAGTACCATCGACGAACAACTCAGCAGCACCACCACCTGCACCACCAGCAACTGCACCTGTATATATATTCAAGTCGTCTCCACCAAGTCCGCCATATACTTGTTGTCTATTATTTGTACCACGGCAATAAGTCCAACGATATCCAGACTGTCCATCCGACGCTACGTCTAGTTCAAGAGTTGAACCACGATTTAGCTTATATAGAGCCTCAACATAGCCACCAACACCACCCTCGGCGTTTGATGTTGATCCCCCGTCACCACCACGCATTTGGACAACATAGTAACCAGTCTTAGGAACAACCCCTGCGTAGTAACCCGTCGATAGCTGATTTATCTGATCCGTTTGAATCGTGAGCTTGCGCGTCCCCGTATACTTGGCCTCCGTCTGGTTCATCGCGGTCAGACTCAAAGCAGTCACCGCGGCAAGACCAACCAACGAAACCACACTTAATTTTTTATGCATGATCTAATCCTTTTTTATGTAATAACGCTTGCCATCTGAGTTCAAATGCCAAACGCTTGTTGTATTTAGTTCTTTACTTGCCGAGAGTGACTGGACCTGTTCCAACACTGTCAGTCGCAGGAGTTTTAGGAAGAGTAGCTCCAACGAAGTAAATTTGGGCTTTTCCAGGAACACCATTTCCACCACCAACTTGTCCTGTTGTTGGGATCCCTGCACGATATGCAGCCAAGTCAACGTTGGTATTAGTTTTAACTGAAGCGAACAAGTTATTTAGCGTAGTTGAAAATGCGTAGGTTATTGGGGCATATGACGAACCACCGCCACCGGCACCAGCATATTTTGTTGCCAAAGTACTAAGCGTCGATGTTTCATTAGCACTACCTCCACCTCCGCCAAACCAGCCGGCACCACCTCCACCGCCTGAAACATGCTGTGTAATTAAAGTCTTTTCATTTTGACCAGAGTTAGAACCCTGTGCACCACCAAGAGTGCTACCACCATGGGCATAGTAAGTTCCGCCATCATAATCACCATCTGTTGCTCCCGACTTACCACTTCGGCCTACACTGCTAAGATAACCGCCAAGTCCACGAAATGCATCCTGTGTTTGACCACTTAGACCTGTTTCGCCTCTAAAGCCATCACCAATTTGCGCTGATATTCCGCTTGTATCATTCGATGCTGCAGTTGCTCCCTCATAGTTGAAGCCCCCACTTCCACCTTTACCTGCATTAACACGATAATCACTTATACCCTTATAACCACCACTTGCTGCGCCACCACCACCACCGGCTGCAGCAACCCGGTTATTATTCACGAAAAACTCAGAGGCACCACCACCAGCGCCACCCTTGGCATACTTGTCACCACCTAGTCCACCAAAGACTGAGTTACCAGAATTACCTCCTCTATTAGCATTATTTCCATCTGAATTACTTCCAGCTGTTGCTACTAATAATTTGATAGAATCACCACGATCTAGCTTATACAACGCCTCAACATAACCACCTAGTCCACCTTGTGGGTTAATTCCACTCCGTCCATCGGCACCCGATCCGCCATCACCGCCACGCATTTGCACCACGTAATAGCCCGTCTTCGGAACAACTCCCGTGTAGTCACCAGCGGTCAGTTGTGTGACCTTATCCGTCTGAATCGTAATTTTCCGCGTTCCCGAGTACTTTGCTTCCGTCTTGTTCATCGCCGTCAAACTCAAAGCAGTCACTGCAGCAAGGCCAGCTAATGAGACAATAATTATTTTTTTACGCATTATCTAACCCTCCTTATTGTCCGACTGATTGTTGAACTGTGACATTCAATATTTCGTTGGCGGTTGTTGCTACATTGCCATTATTAGTCGCAAAGTTTCCTCCAGCAATGGTAACGGTTCCAACGGTGGAAGTGGTATTGTTTTCTATGTCAGCATCGCTCATATCATCGCTAAGCGTAATCGCAGACGGAGACGCAGGTTGAGCAAAACCAGATTCAAAACCCTGAGTAACAGTTCCTAGCTTAATCGGACCACCAGACCGATTCACGATTTTTAAATCGTACTTAACCCCGGCACCGGCTTGCGTTTGTTGCAAGAAGCTATATCCGTAACCATCAGTTGCCGCAGATTTGTCCGCCGCCGTCACGGTTTGATCAGTTTGCCGAACGAGTTGCACGTCAAAGTCGAAACCTTGAACCAAAGTAGAGCTGCTCTCAGTTTGCGAGTCAGTCACATACTTCGCATACGTCGCAGCACAGCCAACCGATGTCAAAAGCACGCCATATACGAGCACTTTTTTATAGTTGATCTTCTTGAGTATTTTCTTAATTTCAATTTTCTTGATTGCCATGATTTGACCCAATCCTTTCCAAGAATTCTTACTTTGCAATCCTAGTCATTGGCTGAAGTTGTACCAAGTGCTGACTTATGAATCACATCAAAGGCGCTAAATGTATCGCCATTATTTTTATCATAAGCTTGCAGCACAAAGTCACCAATTTCAACTGAATCACCCTTTGCAAAGTCTGGCTTCAAATCAAAGATGTAATCCATCAAGGTTGTCTTTTTAGCATTTTCAAAGGCGTCGATCTTGACCTTGAAGTACTTATCAAAGTATCCCAAAGGTGCTTTACCAGAAGCCCAGTAGTGCATGACGTGTTGATCGTCCTCGTCCATCGTGTGGATCAAGTCCTTGAGATGGCGCTTTGCCAACAACCACCAGAGCAATCCTGCCAATGCCGCTGCTCCAAGCAATCCGCCAAGAATCCAAGGCCATATGCTTGGATTTGAATCTTGCTTTTGCGCCGCTGCAGTAGTGTCATCCTTGGTTGCATCGTCAGCTTTGATTGTGTCACTTGATGAGCTAGCTGCATCTGTTGTAGCAGTTCCAGCTGTAGTTCCGCCCAAGAGGCCAGTCACCGCGTTGGCTAGTTGAGTAGCACCCCCAGTAACGCCATTAACGATATTGTTAATTACGGTACCACCGCCACCATTGTCTGAGCCGCCGCCACCGCCGCCTCCGCCTCCGCCACCAGAACCATCGTCATCGTCTTGTTGCGCGTCGACTTTGATTGTAGGGTTGATGTCAGAAGAATTGAGCGTTGAGTTTTCGGCAAGTTGTTGGCTATATGCCGCGTACTTGTCGTTGCCTTCCCATTGCCATTCGATAACTACGGGCGTCTTGACACCGGCAGCAATTGTTGCACTTGTCCAAGTAAACGCACGAGTAGCATCTTCATATGGTTGGTAAGCTGTAGCAGTCCCTAAGACATATGTGTCGCCGACCTTGATCCGATAATCCAAAGGAATGTTTTTCAGATTTTGGTCGTTAAACGTAAAGTCAAAGGTGTAGCTATACTTTGACGTAACAGTAAATGTATAATCGCCAGTTGCGCCGGGCTTGATCAACTTCAGCCCGTCATCACCGACTTTTTTGCTCATCCCTTTAGTGTTTTCAAAGAAAGGAATTGAAACGTTTTTATCCGCAATATTCTTTCCATTTTGATCAGTAATCGTGATCGCATTTGGAATACTCGCAGCCTGTGCCACTGATGGCAAGGCTACCACACCTGGCAAGCAGAGGAGGGTAGCGCAAGCAGTTAGAATGATTTTTTTCATCTTATTCATTTTGTGCTCCTCCTTAATCTACTTGTTCGGCATTATATTTCATGGTCATTGTGATGCTGACACCAGTTGAGTTAGCGCTTGCATATGCGTTGGCTATTTCTTGAGACTCCTCAGTTTCATCAGCCCAATCCCAATAAAGAACGATTGACCCATTCATTGGAACTTTTACGCCATTTAGAGCGTCTGGTAATTCGGCCAATGAACAAGGGGCTTCATCATTGCTGTCTACTTCATCATCATCTGCGTTATACACGGTATATGTCGCAGTGATACAGTCTTGTAGAACTGCATCTAGTGTTGTATTGTCACCACCAGTGTAAGTTAGCTCACAATCTGAAAACTTGTTCTTGTACAAGACCTCGGTATTCCCGCTGACTTGCCCAGTGTTATCGAAATTAATCGTTTGAGACCCAGATGCCTCGGGTCCAATACTGTCAACACTAAAGAAACCCTCTCCAGCATCCACCTTAGTCATATCGACATTCCACTTAGCCACGCGCGCCGTGCCACTGTTACCAGAACCGGCTTCCGAATACTTTGCGAGCGTGACCCCGCTAAAGCTCATCGACGTCAGCAAAACGACCACCATGGCGATTCTCAGCACGCGGATATTTTTAATATTCTTCCTCAAGTTCTGAGGATTTAATTTAGACATTTTATTCACCACCTATCCTATCCTTCAGCCAGCCATAAACTGGCGATGCGGGACGATTAGTCGACT
>JAITPD010000015.1 GCA_031289615.1 Lactobacillaceae bacterium
CAAGCAGGCGCACAAATTCCTAAAGGACATGTCATTAGTGTCAGCCTAGCAGCTGGGCAAACTTTTAGTGCAGCCTATGATGAATCAACAACAGTGCCTTATAAGGTCAAGATTAACACGAACCCTGGGATTGCCAATACAACTGGTGGAGCGGTGAGTGTTTTGACAGCGAATGCAGATGTGGCTCATGACACTGGGGCGACTGCAATCATGAAAGTAGGATTTGATAGCGCACCAACTTTCAAGTATGCAGGTACGTATTCTGATAGTGTTCAATTTGAGGTTAGAGCAGGAGTACCCGCACCAGCTCCGGGTACATCAATTTTCATTGGTGGAGTTGAGTTTAATTATGTTAAGGAACAAAATGGTAAGGCGCTCGTAGTGATGGCTGGAAGCGCAGGTGAGTCACAATATCAAACTGATCCTACTGGAAATTACAAGGCCTATTATGAGTCATTGATTGAAAAAGTAGTGAACATTTGGTTTAAGAATACCTTTGATTACGAAAATGCCGGAAGCGAAGACACAATCACAATTGACGGCTATACGATTTATAAAACGACCCTAAATGGTGCAACTACTAATGTGCATGGTGGGTTTGAAGATACTGGCTTCCAAAATCAGTATCTTTCTGTACCTGCTGGCAGTAGTGGTACTAATGCAATTACAGCTTATGCGTTTGTTGTAAGTAAGGCTGATATTAATGCACAGTCCGTCTCTAATGGAGGTTATAATACTGCAGAAGGTTCACGGGTAGCTAATGGAGCCTCTTATACAGTTATGCGGTCGCCTGGTGAGAATTCAGATCATGTCGCGCTTATGAGCCCTGCAAGGATATATGATAACGATGTTGATTTTTCAGCTATGCCAGTTAAACCCGCCCTTTGGATCGATATGCCATAATTTTAAAAAGCAAAAAAAGAGGATAGGCTTATGAATATGAAAAAAATCATCACGTTAATAGCAGTATCATGTCTGTTGGCACCGAGCTCAACAATTTTTGCTGACACGTACGATACTGGTTCGTGGACAAGTGGCGATGGTACAACAGAAGTCAGCGTTGCAATTGAGTCATCATACGAGGTGACGATTCCTGAGAGCTTGGAACTTCCTCACACGAACACATATACGAATGCAGGTGCAAATGTTGGCGTGACAAGTGGAGCGACCATTCCTAAGAATGAAACGATTTTGGTTACGTTGGCAGAAGGGCAAACTTTTACAGCGGCTTACGATGCATCAACGAGCGTGCCCTACATGGTGAAGATTAACACGAACGATGGGATTGCCAATACAACTGGATCGGCGGCCGAGGTTCTACGAGTTGATTCAACCACAGCTCATGATACCGGTGCCACTTCTTCAGTAAATGTTGGTTTCGATTCGGCTCCAAATTATAAGTACGCTGGAACATATACAGGTAGCATTCAGTTTAATGTTAGTTGTGCTTTTATTCCAGCTCCAACACCGGGACCAGCAACAAACATTGTGCTTGGTGGTGAGGAATTCCAGTTCGTGAAACAAGAGGGTGATAAGTACCTCGTCATGCAAAAGGGCGATATTCCAGGCCAAACTTACTATAAGGGAACTGAAACAAACTACAGTCCTTACTATGGTTCAGGTATTAATGCAAAGGTCGATAGTTGGTTTAATAGTACGTATGGGATGAGTAATATTCCAACAGAAGATACGATTCAACTTGACGGGTATACGGTTTATAAAACAACTTTGAATGGGGCGCGTTCAACAAGTCAAGGGTATATATCTGGAGATGGTAGTGGTCCCGATGGCTCAGCAGATATTGGTTTCGTTAATGAAACGGCCCAAAATAAATATAATTCAGTACCGCTTGGGGGGCCAGGAGTTTATGCAATTACTGCTTATGCCTTTGTGTTGAGCAAGGCGGATCTTGATGCACAAACAACAGACGCAGGTTTTAGTACAGCACTATCAGAAAGGTTGTCAAACGGAACTGCATATTGGCTTCGTTCACCGGGTAATTATTATTCCAATGCGGCGGGTGTCGCTCATGATGCTAATTTTGGGACGATGCAATGTTATGGTCAATATCAATATTATGTTCGAGCAGCTTTCTGGGTTTCTGTCGATCAGGGTGAATAATTTTTAAAAAGTCAAAATAAATACCGCCGAATTCAGGACGTAAAATCCTAGTTCAGCGGTTTTTTAAATTCTACAACTTTTCTATAAATTTATAATCGAGGACTTTTGCGAAGACCACGATTGTCAAAATAGTAATTAGCGCTCCGACCGTTACGTCTGTTAAATGGTGAGCTCCGACAATCAATCTAGAAACCATCATCAAGACACCAAATGCGACAGTCAAAGTCAGCGTGATTTTTTGTAATTTAATGTTACTGCGGTCAACGAAGAATGTGACCCAGACTAGCATCCAGGCGATATTGCTATGACCTGATGGGAAAGACTTGTGCCCGGTCGTTCCATTTAATTGGTACCAAGGGGTAAAGTGTGATCCAGCAACATGATTGATGATTTCATAAGGGCGGGCGCGTCCCCAAGCATCTTTCCAAATATCACAAACCGTGCTTGAGATGTACACCATTGCCACGCCAGCAATTCCAACAATTACCAAATATTTGAGCTGTTGGACAGATTTGTTGCGTAACCAGAAATATGAAAGAGCCGTTCCGATTATAAATAACACGAATTCAACAATAGTTTTTAAAGATTGCGAATATGCAAAACTTCCACCGTCGTTATTAGCAACACCAATTGGCTGATGCGTTTGAACGTTGTTGATCCATTGTGCAAAATAAGTTAACGTGTCGCGAGTCATGAGTGAAATCATAAAGAACGCTACTAGAAATGATAGCGTAACGATGATAATTTTCATCGGCCGTTCGATTTGTGATTTAAGCGCCTTAAACGCAAAAATTTCTGCAGCAAGGAAGGGGATAAGGGTTACGGGGAATAGCCCGAAGTCTTGGAATAATGTTCCAAAGAGGGAATTCTGATTAATGACAGCTCTTGATAATGGAGAATCAAAGGCAGTTCCTAAGGCCATCAAGATGACGACAATAATGGCACCAATCAGTAGGTTTCTAGTTTCTTTGTGCATGAGTCTTTCCTTTGTCTAATAAAGAGTAATAGTGATAGTGATGTGCAATGGCTTTGACATGGTGCTGAGGTTGATCAGCTTCGCTAAAGATTCTTTACGTTTCGGATGGCCCTGCACGAGTCACGGCGAATGGCAAAATAATTTGCCAATTTCACGGAGCTAAAGCACTCGTGAAAAGGTTCGCCTTGATTCGGCAAGGGCTGGTCATCCGACGACAGAATCGCTTCGCTGATCAATCTCAGCATAATATCTCACTAAAATTCCTAGACATTTTATTCAAAGCCACCACGCAATTGAAAAAATGACTAGGAATTCTATAACTAACACAACTCCGTAAGAATATAGCAAATTTTTGAATTAAATAAGAAGAATCAAAGAAATATTACTAGAAATGACGTGTTATGAAAGTTTGAAATACAAAGTCACAGATAGTCTTGAGCATAGGTTCACAAAAAATGCACAAATAAAAACATTTTTAAATAAATAATTATTGTATGCTTTATTTAATATGAATTGCGCGAATTGTAATTCAATAAAATGTAGAGACAAAGGACATAGATGACATGGCAGAAGAAAAGGTAGTTAAAGTAAAGAAGATTAAAAAGTGGCATTGGGTTGTCGCAATCTTGGTGATTTTAGGATTAGTGGCCGGTTGGTTCCTAACGCATCCAAATGTTGTGAGTCAAGTTGCAAACGCTTTGAACTTGGATCCTAATGCGGGTGACAAGATTGATAAGGATGCAAACAAGAATGCCAAGAAGGGAATCCAAATTCCTGGGTATCCTGAGATTACATTGACAGCTGGAAGTCCAAAGATGAACGTTGCTTTGACAAATCCAAAAGATAATCCATGTTATTTTGAATTTACGTTGAAGATCAAAGACACTGGTGAAGTTTTGTACAAGAGTGCGGACGTGGCACCTTCAAAGACAATTAATGAAGAGACTTTGAAGCGCAGTCTAGATGCAGGAACGTATGATGCTGTGATTGAGATTCGAACAAAGGCACTTAAGTCACCGCACGCTGCAATGAATGGGGCTAACGTGGCAACACGCCTGGTAGTTAAGTAAAATAAATAGACATTTTAAACCAATTGTGAGGAAAAAATTATGCGCATTCGAGATAAACAATTAAATAGCAAGAGTTTGTCAGGATTGTTTGCAATTGGTGCATCGGTCGCGTTCTTGAGCGCACCAGTGCAAGCGGATACGTATTCAAATGGATCTTGGACGAGTGGAGATGGCGAGACTGAGATTACAACAACTATTGATCCATCATACACAGTGACAATTCCAAGCACGATCACATTGCCACAGTCTGACTCGTATACAAATGAAACTGCTAATGTATACGTTTCGGCTGGATCGACAATCGCTAAAAATCAGATCATTAACGTGAATTTGTCGGCGGACCAAACGTTTGCGGTCGAACATACTGGAGCCGCAAGTGATCAAGTGCCCTTCAAGGTTAAGATTAATGCTGGGACAGGGATTGCAAGTACGCCAGTCGCAGTGAATGTTTTAAGTGTGAATGCTGATGACGCCCATGATTTAACTTCTTCAGCGAATTTAAACGTTGGATTTGATACTGGGTCAGCTCCTGATTTCAAATATGCTGGAAACTATTATGGTAGCATTAATTTTGATGTTAGCACGAGTGCACTTGTGACAGCTGAAGAACCAGTTGTCGGTGGTACGGTGAATCTGAATTCAAACACGATGAATGTCGTCAAGAAGGTTAGCAATGCTGGCAAGAATTATTATCTTGTGATCGAAGCAGGGCAAGGGACTCAGGCTCAATATAACAATGGAGCAAATTATGGTTCTTATAATAGCTCTGCGTTAAAGACTGCGATTGATGCGCAGGCTACCAGTGTTGTCACGAGTAACACGGGGACGCAAAATGTGGTTGCGCCAGAAGGTTATAAGATTCATTCAACGGTTTTGCGTGGTTCGGACAATGGAAGCGCTGGAAGTATTCTGAATTGGGCGAGTGCTGATTTCCAAAATGCATTTTGTTCAATTCCATTGGATAGTGGAGTAACTGCTGGAGCTTCTGATACGGTCGCCTATGCATTTGTGCCAAGTTTTGCAGATTTGCAAGGTGCGTCGGCTGGAACAAGCTTCACATTTAGTGGCCAGATTAATGTCTTGGCGTCTGATGTTACGAATGTGGCGAAAACTGATGTTAATACGTGGCTACGTTCGCCGGGGCACAGTAATGTTGGAGCAGCTGCCTTGACATCTACTGGAACGCTCACAGGGATCCACGTTAGCTATAATCAGGCTGCGCGAATGGCATTTTGGATTTCAAAATAGAATTAACACGTTGTGCTGGTTATATAATATTGCTGTTTGGTTGATCAGCTTCGCTAAAGATTCTTTACGTTCGGATGGCCCTGCACGAGTCTATGCGTTTTGTTAGCGATTTATCGCTTACCAAAACACGATCCGCAGTACTTTGTTGGTCAGCTGTGTCATACAGCTGAGCGACTTAGTAACGGAGGTGGTTGCAAATGGCAAAATAATTTGCCAATTTCACGGCGCTACAGCCCGCGTGAAAAGTTTCGCCTAGATTCGGCAAGGGCTGGTCATCCGACGACAGAATCGCTACGCTGATCAACCAAAGCGCAACATTTCAACTAACATCTTGGTCATTTTATTGAAAAACCATTGCACCAATAAAAAATGGGCAAGATATTGCACAACTTGCATTAAACGTTATAGCAAGCGTTAAACACGACAGTTTAGCGCTTTTTTCTGTTGCTGTTAAAAAAATCACAAAAAATTCGGGGGGGGGGGTACAGAATAACACCTAGTTTAACCCTATTAGAAGCGTATGCTGAGCTTGTACATAAAAACGCTTTCACAAATAAGGAGAATAATATGAATGGATTTAAAATAACTAAAAAATTGGCGCAAACTTTGGCACTGTTGGCTGTGGTGGCTGGTGGAGCAGTGGCACCAATCGCAGGGGTGGTGATTCCAGGCTTGCAACAAAGCGTGGCGCATGCATCAGTATTATATCAGGGTAATTTCAATACAAGTCATTGGACAATTGAGGACAACGGAACCTTAACAATTGAAACGGGTGAATTAGGTGATATGTCCGCACAATCTGCTGGAGAATCACCTTGGTATAGCTATAGAGCACAAATTACAAAGGTTGTGATTCAAAAAAATGTTAAGGCGCATACACAGTCAGCAAAATTATTTAATGATTTATTTCGGGTAACACAGTTTGATGGATTAGAAAATTTAGATACCTCTGGTGTCGAAAATATGAATTTTATGTTCGCGAATTATCGTGGATCACAACTAGATGTTAGTCATTTCAATACCGCAAAGGTAAAAAGTATGCGGTGTATGTTTCAAGAGTGTAAGGAGTTAACAACATTAAATCTCAGTAGTTTTGAAACAAATCAAGCGGAAGATATGATTTCTATGTTTGGCGGTTGTGAAAAACTCACAAAACTAAACGTTAGTAATTTCAAAGTAGACGCAGTGAAAAATATGGATCAAATGTTCAATGGTTGTATTAATTTACAAACATTAGATCTCACATCTTGGGAAACAAAATCTATAACTTCTGCTGATTCCATGTTTTTTAATTGTTCAAGCCTTTGGAAATTAACATTAGGAGTAAATTTCACTGCAACGGGAAATACTGCTATTACTACTCCAGTTGAAGGTAAAGATTTCAATCAAATTTACAAGGTGAGGTCAACCTCGTGGCAGGAAGTTGGAACCACCGGAACACCAAGCAATCCCAATGGTACTGAGGTTACACCTGATGATCTACTGGAAAATCACGCAACAGCAGATAAAACCGAAACATATGTCTGGCAAGGAACGCTTGGCGCTACAACCGTCGACTACACCGTTGATCCAAGCTACACCATCACGATTCCAGCGACAATCACAATTTCACAGTCTGACAAGTATGGATCAGGCAATGTCGTGTTGAAGGCTTATCCAAAGTTGCCATATGAAGAAAGTCTCATCAAAATCACGGCAACTTCAACTTTAACTAATTGGCATCTGAAGACAGGAGGCGATACGACAGGTGTTGCTTATCTATTCGGAACACAACCAAATGGTAGTCAGTTGAGCAGTGGTGGATGGCTGACATTCACGGCGGATGGAACTAAATCCGACGACACGGTTCAACCAGTTTACGCATCTTTGCCAGCCGGCTCGCAATTCAAGTATGCTGGAAGCTATACGGATACGGTGAATTACACAATTGAAACTACGGATCCAAATGCACGTTAGTAAATGTTTTGAGACGATTCTTCTGAAAGGGAGGATCGTTTTTCATCATGAAAGCACTGTATTACTAATTTTCGGTTAGTTAAATGAGTGCTTTTTTGAATTTCTGCTATAATTGTTAAGATAACTCGGAGTTCTGGTTGGTTATTTGAAATATTGAGCTTTGCTTGAACAGCGAAGCGATTCCGTCGTCGGATGATAGTCCCTGCCGAATCTAGGCGAACCTTTTCACGCGTGCTTTAGCGCCGTGAAAATGGCAAATTATTTTGCCATTCGACATGAATCGTGCAGGGCCATCCGAACGTAAAGAATCTTTAGCGGAGCTGATCAAGCAAAGCTCAATATTTCACAACTAGCACCACACGTCAGACAAACTTCTTATTAGAAAGAGAGCACAATGCGAAAAATAGTTAAATTATTGTTGGTTGTCTTGCTGTTTTCAGTCTTCACGCCAACCGTTGAAGCGAAAACAACCAAGCTCACCGTCAAAAAGAGCATTAATTTAGTGACCATTGGCGATTCTTTGACAGAAGGAATTGGTGATACAAAAAAGCAAGGTGGCTATGAAAAGCGCACCGCTAAATTACTGGAGCAGACTTATCCAGTGACAGTTAAGACGGCCAATTACGGAAAAGCAGGCGACCGTTCTGACCAAATTTTAGCACGCATCAAGAAAAACCCAAGCGCGCTAAAAGTGATTGCTAAGGCCGATGTGATTGTGATGACTGCCGGTGGAAACGATTTGCAACAAGAATTATTTAAGCTTGTCACAACAAAGGATGCAGCCGATATTTTGCCAAAGGTTGATAAGCAAACTACCAACTATCACAAAAGTCTCAATCAACTTGTGAGTTATGTTCGGACTAAAAATAAAACTGCGCCAATTTTTTTGTTTGGCAATTATAATCCGCTCTATGTTTATTTGGCGAATCGCCCTGATCTCAATAACGCGGTTCATCTCTACAACGGCGTTAATTGGGCGGTCACCAAGGAACACAAGAAAATGTACTATGTCACAATTTTCAAAACGTTGACGTATGGACAATATCAGACTAAGACAGCGCAAAAGGCATTGGCCAAAGAGTCTGCCGAGGCTGCAAAGGGTTCCACTAAAAATAAATTGGTTGAAGAAACTTTGAACGGCCCCAATAATGAAAAAAATGAGTACATTACAACTGAGGATCATTACCATCCAAATGATTTAGGCTATGATAAAATGAGTCAAGCGTTAGTTGGTGTCATGATTAAAAACAAGAAAGAATGGTTATACAAGTAATGCGGCACAATTTCACAAAAAAAGAAAAGCAAATCCGCAATCAAGGGTTGCTCTGGGGCATCGGCGGAACATTGATCGCAATGGTCATATTGACGCTTGTTTTGCTATTGATGCCACAAGGTCAGAGCCCAGCTAAGGATGCCACGCCAAATCTGAGTGCTACCTCAATGGAAGTGCGGATGACCAAGGCGAATTTAAACGCTTGGATGAATAAGTATTTGAATGATGATCCAAATCTAAAGAACAAGTTTCGCTTTGAAATGGGCGATGAAAATATGATGGTCTTTGGAACTGAACGTTTGCTCGGTCAAAATGTTGACTACGGGATGAAGATGACTCCTTCTGTGACTAAAAATGGAAATCTATTGTTGCATGCTGATTCAGTTGCGGTTGGTCAGCTCCCATTGCCAGTTAAATACGTGATGGGCGCTTTAGGAAAACATATCGACCTGCCAGTTTGGATCAAGGTTGATGCACAAAAGCAGACGATCTTGGTTGATTTTAATAAGTTGCCAAATGTTTCAGGCATGAAGTTTAAAATTGTTAAGATTGATATGGCAAAGAATGAATTTATTTTCAGAGCGGGGTTATCAAAATAATGCGACGTTCATTTTATCAATGGTTAATGACCCAACGTGATCCGGTTACGCATGATGAGATCAAGACTTTTGCAAATAGCACTTTCTATGATCAAGCGTTTCCAAAGCAAAGTGATGATTTTGACACTGTTTCACGTTATTTAGAAGAAAACGGCCGGTATTTGCAGTCAATGGACATTTTTGATGCAGCGTGGCGTCAATATTTGGCGTCTGAAGAATAAAGGGAGAGCGGTGACATGGGACAAATTATTCAATGGTATCCTGGCCATATGGCAAAAGCATTTCGTTTAATGCGCGATAACATGAAATATGTGGATATTGTTTTTGAGTTGGTTGATGCGCGTATTCCGCTATCTTCACGTAATCCTGAGTTAAACGATGTCTTGGGTGAAAAGCCCCGGTTACTCGTTATGACGAAGACCGATTTGGCTGATCCTGCTCGCACAAAAGAATGGATGAATTATTTCAAGAATCAAGGCTTAGCAGTGGTTGCCCTTGATTCGCGTGATCGGAAAACGCCACAGATCATTACCAAAGCTGCGCGTGAAGTTTTGGCTGAAAAGTGGGAACGTTTGGCTGAAAAGGGTGTGAAAGAAAAGGCAATCCGGGCACTGGTTGCTGGGATTCCAAACGTTGGTAAGTCAACTCTATTGAATCATTTGGTCATGAAAAACGTTGCGATTACTGGTGATCGACCAGGTGTAACTAAAAAACTGCAATGGCTTAAAACGCCGACGAACTTGGAATTGCTAGATACTCCAGGGGTGCTTTGGCCAAAGTTTGAGGATCAACGTGTTGGACAGCATTTGGCAATGACTGGTGCAATCAAGGACCAGTTGATTAACGTGGATGATATTGCATTGGTGATGTTAAAATTCATGCGAACTTATAATCCAACAGCCGTTATCGAACGTTATAAATTGTCGAGTGATGCCTGGGAAAAGTTTTCCGATGTTGACATGTTATTAGAAATAACGAAAAAACTTGGCTTCAAAGATGATTACAATCGTGGAGGCGAACGACTTTTGTTTGAGTTGAGGCACGGTAAGTTGGGCACGTATACGATTGAGATGCCAGAAGATCAGATTGGTGAAGTGCAAGATGAGCAACGAGCAGAAGAAGCTAACGATTACCGCCATTAAAGAGCGTTTGTCAGCGCAACCGTCAGATGATGAGTTGCGTTTTTTTGCAAAGGACGAACGTGCTGGTGTGCAAAAACTTTTGGCAAGCTATTATCAAAGACAAGAGAAGCAGGCACAGATTAAGCAAAAATTCACTGAACGCTTGAGCTTTGAACAAGAAGCATGGGCGCAAGGGCTCGTGTTGGCTGGCGTGGACGAAGTTGGGCGTGGTCCATTAGCTGGGCCAGTTGTAGCTGCTGCAGTGGTCATTGATGCGTCGTTTGATATTTTAGAGGTGCATGATTCAAAACAATTATCGCTCAAGCAACGAAACTTATTGGCTCCAGCAATCAAAGAAGCAGCTGTGGACTTTGCGTTTGGCGTGGTGAGTCCAGAAGTGATTGATGAAATTAATATTTATGAAGCTTCACGTGTGGCGATGAAAATGGCGATCGAAAAGCTCAAGGTTAAACCAGATGGCCTGTTGATTGATGCGATGGTGGTTGATCTGCCGTTGCAACAAGAAAAGTTAATTAAGGGTGATGATCGCAGCATTAGCATTGGAGCGGCCAGTATTTTAGCCAAGGTGTATCGTGACGAGCTAATGGCTGAGTATGATTTAAAATATCCAGGTTATGGATTTGCTCAAAACGCTGGATACGGAACAAAAGTGCATTTGGCTGGACTAGCGCAACTTGGAATTACACCGATTCATCGCAAAACTTTTGCGCCCGTCAAAAAATATGTCACAGATTGACCCATTTGCTGGTCCTTCTTCTTTGGAGGAATGAAAAATGCAAAAAAGGGTCTTTTTATTATGGTTGATGTTGGTGCCAAAGTTAGGGTTGAATGGACGTTATCGGATTTTTCAAGCGTTAGAGGAAGAGCGCGATGAAATCAGTTCAATTGAGAGCAAAGGTTTGGTCTTGACGGTAGGATTTAAATTCCGCGAGATTGATGCGGAAGTCGTAACGTGGTTAAATGAGGATCATCAGCAAGAATTAGAACAGTTGCTGCAGACGCAATTTTTAACGATTATGGATGAATGTTATCCAGATTGTTTTAGAGATAGCCCACTGCCACCGATTGTTTTGTTTTATCAAGGTGACCTAAATCTGCTTACAACGCCAAGACTTGGGATTGTGGGCGCGCGAAAGCATAGTGCATATGGAACTTATATTGTTCAAACGTGGGTCCCAAAGCTGGTGGAAGCTGGTTTGACAACTGTTTCGGGGCTGGCGCAGGGTATCGATGGACTTGTTCACAGTTTGACATTGGATGCGCGAGGTAAGACGATTGCTGTGATTGGAACGGGGCTCAATCAAGTTTATCCAAAACGTCCGCGGGAATTGCAAAGTGAAATTGGTCAGTATGGTCTTGTTTTGAGCGAATATTTACCCAATGAACGTGGCCTGAAGCATCATTTTCCGGAGCGAAACCGGTTAATTGCTAGCTTGTCGGAACATTTGTTAATCATTGAAGCTCGTGCACGTTCAGGTACATTAATTACAGCGAATCAGGCTTTAGATGATAACAAAGGTGTGATGGCTGTGCCGGGGCGGGTCGATGCACCTCTTTCGCGTGGATGCAACGAGTTGATTGTGGAGGGCGCGCAACCGGTATTAACAGTGTCAGACGTGTTGACGGTGTTTGCAGAGACGCATTGGGTGAATTAGAACAGATGATAGGTGGTTGACAGATCCGGTTTGCCCGTGTAATATTAGACAAATATTCAGTAGGATAATTGATTGTATGTAAGAGAAGCCACGAGTTGCTGGGAGTGGCGCAGGTCAATTGTCTGAATTATTTACAACTCAATCAAATTAATGAGGTCGGCGCTTTTTGCACTGATAAATTTGGGTGGTACCACGGATTTGCTAATTCGTCCCAACTGCGTATGTGATGTATACGCAGTTGGGACTTTTTTATATTAAGGAATGAGGAATTGTTAATGGAAAATGAAAAGACTCCCCAGTTTGGCTGGGCATTAGGATTAGTACTATTATTAATCGTTATTTTTAGTGGCGGAATTATCGGGCTAGGACTTTCACCTTTTGTCCCGCTGGTCACGAGCTTGCTGGTAGTGATGATTTTTAGCATCATTCGCCGCGTGTCTTGGGAAGAAATTCAAAGTAATATCTTATCAGGAGTCAAGACTGGTCTGGCACCGTTGTTCTTATTTTTGCTCATCGGAATGTTGATCGCCTTATGGATGGCAACAAATGTCATTCCAACAATGCTTTGGATCGGATTTAAAATCTCAAGTACAACCTGGTTCTTGCCAAGTGCGTTACTGGTTACGGCTGTGGTTGGTTCAATGATTGGCTCAGCATTCACAACTCTTGCCACTGTTGGAGTTGCTTTGATGGGCGTTGGAACTGCTCTAGGATTTAGCCCAGCGTTGGTTGCCGGGGCCGTATTATCAGGAGCTATCTTTGGAGACAAGTCATCTCCTTTGTCAGATTCAACTAACTTGGCAGCCTCAATTGCTGAAGAAGATTTGTTTGCCCACATTAAAAACTTGATGTGGACGACTTTGCCAGCATTAGCAATTTCATTTGTGATTTTCTTAGTGATTGGAATGGGCCACGAAAGCAGTTCAACAGTCAAGATTACTGAATTAGCAGACTTGTTGACGCCAACGTGGTGGACGATTGTACCATTGGGATTGCTCGTCGTAATGGCTTGGTTAAAGATTCCGGCTATTCCAACATTGTTAACAAACGTTGGAGTATCAGCAATAGCATTTCTAACGGCCCACAATACGACACAATTAAGCGACACTTTGATGAGCGGATTCAAGACAGCTTCTAAAAATGAAATCTTAGTTGCATTGCTCAATCGCGGTGGAATGATGGCGATGATGCCAACTGTCATTATCATCATGTTGGCCTTGGCCCTTGGTGGATTGTTGACTGAGCAACGGATTTTGCAAGCTGTGATGGAACCAGTGGCCAAGCGTATCAAGACTGGCGCAGGAGTCGTGACTGGAACTGTCTTTACAGGAATCGCCGCAAACTTCATGATTGGTGAACAATATCTTGCGACCATCCTGCCTGGACAATTATGGAAGAATGCGTTTGATCGCGTTAAGTTGTCACGTTTGGCTTTAGGACGAGCATTGGAAGATTCTGGAACAGTAATTAATTACTTGGTTCCGTGGGGCGTGGCAGGAAGCTTTGCCGCACAGACGCTTGGGGTACCGGTGCATGAATTTGCACCATTTGTCTTCTTTGCATTGCTTTCACCAGTCTTTTCACTTCTTTCAGCTTGGACAGGAATTGGCTTGAAGCGCGTTGATTAATAAATGTTTTATAAGGTTGGTCTTCATGGTCAGCCTTTTTATGTGCCCAAATAAAATGTATCTTTATAATATAAATACGCATAAACAGTAAGTGTATAAAATAAAAATACATAGAATATTAACAGAAAATTCACACAAAGAGGAAAAAATAGCCATTTGAAATACGTCTGTAATGAATCGTTACTAATTTGTATCTAATTGTATTCTAATTATTCACAACTACCATAAACAAAATTCACAAATTTACCGCATAATTATCCTAAATTAAGGAAATGTGAAGGAGAAACGCTTATGGTTATGAATAAAAAGGTAAAAAAGAATAAATATTCAGCAATTATTTTGACTTCAATTTTGTTGGGTAATTTGGTGACACCGGTTGCAACTGCCTTAGCCGAAGTTAAAGTCGCTAATGAAACACCATCTACTGCAAACACGCAAACTACTCAAGATGGAATGAATCCATTTGACTCACTGAAAAAGGCTTTTGATACCGAAGTGAAAAAGATTACTACTAAATTAACAAGTAGTGATCAAACCAAAGCGAAGGAATACATCATTCAATTGGATGAGAAGCCTGCTGCTGCAACGACACCCACTTCTGACGGATCTGATTCATCCATTAAAAAGATTGAAGCAGCCGATAAAAAAGTTGAAGCTGATCAAGCGGACGAAAAGAAAGCTATCGAAAAGATTACAGATAATAAGGTTGAAAAGAACTTCACTTATTTGATTAATGGTTTTAAAATCAAGGCAACTCCATTGGAAATCTCTGAGATTAAAGAAAAGGTTGATGGAATTAGCAAGGTCTCTGAAGTCCAAAAATATGAGACAGAAGATGTTAACGCTAATGATTTGGCTCAAATCCAACAAGTTTGGGAATCAAAGACGCATCCAACCAAGGGTGAAGGAATGCTGATCTCAGTCATCGATACTGGAATGGATCCTGATCATCAAGACATGGTGCTTGGTGATTCTGGGAAGAAAAATGCCAAGTTGTCTGAAGAAGCGGTGAATAACATTGTTGAGTCAGGAATTTTGCATGGTAAAGGAAAATATTATTCAGACAAGGTTCCTTATGGTTATAACTATGCCGATGGTGACGACAAAATATTAGATAACGGTCTTGGTGGATATCATGGTCATCACGTTACTGGAATCGTCGGTGCTAACGGAACAGTTGCAAACGGCGGACAACCAATTGATGGGATTACTCACGTTGATGGAGTTGCGCCTGAAGCTCAAATCATGATGATGAAGGCGTGTAATTATGCTGGTTCGTTGACCAGTGATGCAATTATCGAAGGAATTGAAGACTCAGTTAAATTGGGTGCTGATGTGATTAACATGTCAATTGGAAGCTCAACTGGTGTCTATACTGCTGATGATGCTGAAATCAATGCGGTTGAACAAGCAGCTGATGCAGGAGTTTTGTCAGTGGTTTCTGCTGGTAATTCAGGTAATTATTCTTCATTGGAAAATGCTAATACCAAGAATTTGGCTGACTTTGCAGACCAACGAACTTCTGGAACTCCAGCGGTTGCGCCAAGTGCGTTGTCAGTTGCTGCATCATATAACAGCAAGGTTCCATATACAAACATTCCACTTTTGAATTCAGATATTCCTGATTCACTAAAGATTCTGCCATTTTATGGAAATGAAAACTTCGCTAAATTCATCAAGAGTGATGATCATAGTGCAGACTTGGTTGTTGTGCCAAACCAAACTGATGATAACAATGCCGATTTGCCTGGACTCGGCTATGAAGCAGATTATGCCGGAATCGATGTCAAGGACAAGTGGGCAGTTGTTCTTCGTGGAGATCTAACATTTTCTGATAAGCAAGCGACGGCTGTTGCACATGGAGCCAAAGGGTTAATTGTCATTAATAACGTTGAAGCTAGTGCGCCAAATGGAATTGGCTTTGAAGAAGGAACTGATTTCGCTCCAACTTTCTCAACGACGCTTCAAGCTGGAAAAGATTTGCTGAAGTATATTGGCAAGGGTAAGACCATTAATTTTGGGACTGATGTTACAACTGCTTTAGCTTCAGATCCAACAGCAGCCAAGCCAACTTCATTTACATCATGGGGAACTGGTTCTGACTTTTTGATGAAGCCTGAAATCATGGCAACTGGTGGAAACGTTTGGTCAACTATGAACGATAATGGCTATGGATTGATGTCTGGAACGTCAATGTCATCACCATTTGTTGCTGGTAGTGAAGCGCTGGTTCTTTCACAAATCAAGAAGCAAAAGAATGCGCCAACTGGTCACAAGTTGATTGAAGCGGCCAAGTTGACTGTGCAAAATACGGCAGTCCCTGCTTATGATGATGAAAATAAGACATTTTACTCACCTCGTCGTCAAGGAACTGGAAACATTCAAGTTGACGATGCTTTGAAGAACAAGACAGTGTTGGCTAATAAGGCTGATAATACTGCAGGAGTTTCATTGAAGGAAATCAAGAACAACCAACTTTCATTCACGGTGACGTTGACTAATTACGGATCAAAGCAAGAACGTTACCAATTGGATGATAAGTATTTGACGGTTGCTCAACAAATCACTACTTCAACGGGTGACTTTGCAGATGCACCAATTGCCAAGACAAAGTTGAATCCTTCAAAGAAGTGGTTCACGCTTAAGGCTGGAAAGTCTACAACTGTTACCTTTACTGCTAATTTGAACAAGGCAAACAAGCAAACTTGGGTTGAAGGATATGTTGGCTTTATCAATGCAAAGACGCATAAGGCGCTTTCAATCCCATACTTTGGCTACAATGGTGATTACAATCAACAAGCAGCAGTTGACAAGTTTGCTGGGCAAGCTGGTAGCAAGATGAATGTCGGACATATTTCTGATTTGTCTGGTAACTTAATTGGGTCATCGGCTTATAAAGATGAAAAGGGCGTTTTGCGAATTACTGGTAATGATGCGAACGATTACTGGTTCTCACCAATTGGCGGAGAACTCGAGAATTCAACCGGAAACTTCAAGGCATTCGTGCCATCACTACCTTTGACACGTGATGTGGTCAAGATGAGCGTAAAAATTTATAATTCTGCTAATCAGTTGGTGAAGCAAATGCAAAACACTGCACCAGAAGGACATGCATATTTGGACAATTCATCTCATACTCCTGAGCTTGGTTTAGCTGCAAATATTGACTTAGCTTGGACTGGAACTGATGAAACTGGGGCAAACGTACCTGATGGAGACTACAAGTATGAAATCTCTACCACACCTGCATTTACGGGTGCCAAGGCGCAAAAGACAACTCTTAAGGCGCGAATCGACCGGGTTGCTCCTGAAGTTTCAGAATTGAAGTTTGCTAAAAATGATGATGGGTCTTACCACATTAGCTTTGATATGAAGGATCAAGGTTCAGGAATTCCTGCAAAGTATCCACTTTTGTTTGGAATCAATGCCGGGAATGGCACAGAGCCAATTATCAAGACTGTTGGTGATTTGACTGGTGGTCAAGCAATTAAGACGCAAAAGCATATCGACTTTGCTGTAAGTGCTGAAGAACTTGCAAATTGGCAAGTGTTTGATGAAGATAACTGTGTTTATATGTTCACTCGTGATCAAGCTGGAAATGATTTGAATGAATTGATGCGGACCAATGCTGATGGTAGTGTTACAAAGCTTGATGCAGATGATATTCGTTCCGTTTCACACAAATATGAGTTAACAGCTGATGATGTGGTGGTGACTGATTTTAGAGCTAAAGACGGGAACAGTTGTTTTGGATCACCAATTCCAGTATTAAACTGGAATGAAGAAACTGATCGGGCAGATTCACATCCTGATTTGAAGACTTCAGAAGACTTGATTTTGCACAAAGATCCAACGACGCGTGCCACTAAGATTATGATTTATGACCGTGAAACAAAAGTGGCATATCAAAATACAACCTTTACTGCATCTGATGGTTATTACCGAGTGAAGGATGCAGGTGGCAAGGAAGATGATTGGGCGGTTAATTTAAACTTAGCAACTAGCTTAATTGGTGATAAGCCCTTTGGATTGCATTCGCTACGGACGTTGAATCCAAAGTATGAAGACTATGTTGATGTTGATCAAACTGTTGAAATTAAGTACAATGGTGTGACCACTCAAGCTTTCATTCCAGCAGGAAACCAACATATCTCTTCTTGGGTCATACTATACGGCTCTGCTTTCACTCAGGCTGGCAGTGAAGATCCATTCCAGAATTTGCCAACGCATAGCATGGTTGATGAAATTATTTCTGGAAATGCTGGAAATCAAGTTTGGATTCAAATTAATGGAACTTGGGCACGTTTGCAAAAAGATGGCGTAGGGGTTTATCAGATCACCTATATACCTCGTAAGGAATAGAATTATATGAAACGACAAAAGGCGGTTAAGAACCGTCTTTTTTGCTATAATTAGATAAGTTAATGCGAATTACTAGTTATTTAAGATTGTGCTAGGTCCGATCAGCTCCGCTAGAGATTCTTTACGTTTCGGATTGCCCTGCACGATTCATGTCGAATGGCAAAATAATTTGCCAATTTCACGGCACTAAAGCGCGCGTGAAAAGGTTCGCCTAGATTCGGCAAGGGCTGGTCATCCGACGACAGAATCGCTTCGCTGACCAACTAACACAATATTTCAGTTAAGGCATCTTGGTCATTTTATTGAAAGCGTGATGGTTTGAGATAATGATATTAGGTGATTATCGTGTTTACAAAGGCTGAGCTTCGGTTATAAGCCAATTTCAGGTTAACTACGGCGCTACGCTTTGGTAGCAACCTGAAATAGTCTTATCCCGACAGCTCAGAGCGCCTTTGTGCACACTCCTTAAAGCGAGGTAGCGGCACCAATTCGACTAAATTTCGGTTCACCGAAATTAAAAGCCGAATGGGACCGTGTCGCCACTTACTATCTTTATCGGAAATCAAACACGCAAGTGAGAAATGGCCAAGTTGCGAAGCAGAACATAGTACAATTAATACCTTGGTTAGTAATTCGCATAAGGTTAAATTTATTTATAAAGTGGGGTTTTGAAACATGTATGAATATTTAGATGGTGTGATTACGATTCTTGCCCCAAAATTTATTGTGGTTGAGGTTGCAGGAATTGGTTATCGCGTGATAGTTGCTAATCCATATGCCTTTCCAGTTGGTAGCAAGGAACGGGTTTTTGTTGAGCAAATTGTGCGCCAAGACGAGATCACAATGTATGGCTTTCAGAGTTCCGACGAAAAAGTGCTCTTTCAAAAGTTGTTAGACGTTTCTGGAATTGGTCCTAAGAGTGCATTGGCGATTTTAGCGAATACTGATCATTCAGGATTGATTCAAGCTATTATCAACGCAGATGTAAATTATCTCGTGAAGTTCCCTGGCATTGGTAAGAAGACGGCGCAACAAATTGTTTTGGATTTGCAAAGTAACATCGCCAAGTTGCCATTTGATTTTGGGCCACTTTCGCCAGATATTAAAAGTGCACAGGATGAAAATAGTGAATTGGCAGATGCTCTGGAAGCCCTTCAAGCTTTGGGTTATGCCGCGCGTGAGGTTGATAAGGTTGGCAAGAAGCTCGCTGACATGGAAGAGATGACGACTGCAGATTATGTTTCAGCTGGATTGAAATTATTGCTTTAGGCGGAAGAAGGTAGATAGATGAGTGATGATTTGTTAAATAATATTTCGCTTGATGATGACGAAGAACAACTCGAACGTTCTATTCGGCCAACACGATTAAGCCAATATATTGGGCAAGAGCAGCTGAAAGAACGTTTGAATGTGTATATTTCAGCGGCCAAGCAACGCGAAGAACCACTAGATCACGTGCTTTTGTATGGGCCTCCTGGATTGGGTAAAACGACCTTAGCGATGGTGATTGCCAATGAAATGGAAGTTAATATTCGGACAACGACGGGACCTGCAATTGAAAAACAGGGTGATCTCTTAGCACTATTAAATGAATTGAAGCCGGGTGACGTGTTGTTTATTGACGAAATTCATCGCTTGCCAAAAACCGTGGAAGAGATGCTTTATTCAGCCATGGAAGATTTTTATGTGGACATTATCGTTGGCGATGGCGATACTTCACGGCCAGTCCATTTTCCGCTTCCTCCGTTCACCTTAATTGGGGCAACGACTCGTGGTGGAATGTTGTCACAACCTCTGCGCGACCGTTTTGGGATTGTCGAACACATGAATTACTACAACGAAGATGAGCTCGGTGAAATTGTCGTGCGTTCTGCGCAAATTTTCAACACCGACATTCAAGCAAATGGCGCCTTTGAGCTCGCTCGTCGTTCGCATGGAACTCCACGAATTGCAAACCGCCTATTGCGCCGAGTGCGTGACTTTGCGATGGTTAAGGGTCAAGCGTCAATTGATATTGATTTAGTTGATTATGCCTTAGGACTTTTGAAAATTGACCACGCCGGTTTGGACCAAGTCGATCACAAAATTTTGATGACGATGATTAATTTTTATAATGGCGGTCCAGTTGGGATTAAAACGATGGCAGCCAATATTGGAGAAGAAGTTGATACGTTGGAGTCAATGTATGAACCATATCTATTGCAGATTGGCTTTTTGCAACGGACGCCGCGTGGACGGGTCGTGACGCAAGCGGCCTATGACCATTTAAAGGTGCCATATCCCAATAAAGAAGAACAAAAATAAGAAAGCAGAGCAAAAATGAGCGAGTTACATTATATATTAGAAGATTTTGATTATGATTTACCGCATGAATTGATTGCACAGACGCCGTTGGAAAAACGGGATACGTCGCGTTTACTGGCATTAAATGCGGATACTGGTGCAATGGAAGATCGGCATTTCTATGATATTTTAGAATACCTCAATCCAGGTGATGCAGTGGTGATGAATAATTCCCGCGTGTTGCCAGCACGATTGCACGGAATTCGTCCTGATACTGGCGGGCACGTGGAAGTGTTGATGTTGCGTCAAGATCATGGGGATGTCTGGGAAACACTGGTGAAGCCTTCACGCAAGTATCCAGTTGGGGCCACGATTACATTTGGCAATGGCGAACTAACGGCGACTGTTGTTGGTGAGCTCGAACACGGCGGACGGATGATTGAGTTTCATTACAATGGGATCTTCCTAGAAATTTTGGAAGCGTTGGGTGAAATGCCTTTGCCACCATATATCAAAGAAAAGCTTGAAGATCAGGAACGCTATCAAACGGTTTATTCAAAGGTTAATGGTTCTGCTGCAGCACCAACAGCTGGTTTACATTGGACACCAGAATTGCTCAAAGCGGTTGAAGATAAAGGGGTTAAGCTAGTTGAGTTGACTTTGCATGTGGGGCTTGGAACTTTCCGGCCAGTTGAAGAAGAAAATATCGAAGACCACAAAATGCATTCGGAATTTTACCAGTTGAGTCAAGATGCTGCCGACACGATTAATGAAGTCCGCGCAAATGGTGGACGCATCATTGCGACTGGGACGACTTCAATTCGCACACTTGAGACAATTGGTTCAAAGTTTGCTGGGAAATTGCAGGCTGATTCAGGATGGACGGATATTTTCATTAAGCCGGGCTATCACTGGACAGTGGTGGATGCGTTTATTACTAATTTCCATCTGCCTAAGTCAACGCTGGTGATGTTAGTTGCGGCCTTTACCGGACGAGAAAATATTTTGAATGCTTATCAGCACGCCATTGATGAAAAATATCGTTTCTTTTCATTTGGTGATGCGATGTTTATTCATCGTTAAGGAGAGTTTATGCGTCAATTTAGTGAGTTTGATCAATTTTTAATTGAAAAATTTCCGCTTAAAAAGGAATATTTGAATGACCCAGATCGGCCGGTCATCTATGAATTGCTTCACGTTGAGAAAAATACTGGTGCTCGTTTGGGTCGGATTTATACGCGGCATGGAGTTGTGCATACGCCGATGTTTATGCCAGTTGGAACCCAAGCTTCTGTGAAAAATGTTTCACCACGCGATCTTGAAGAAATCAATTCGCAGTTCATCTTGTCAAATACGTATCATTTGTGGGTGCGCCCCGGGGATGATTTGATTGCCAAAGCTGGTGGACTGCATAAGTTTATGCAATGGGATGGACCAATTTTGACTGATTCTGGTGGTTTCCAAGTGTGGTCGCTTTCGGATAACAATAAAATTTCTGAAGAAGGGGTTGATTTTAAGAATCACGTCGATGGAGCAGCAATGTTTTTGTCACCCGAAGTTGCCATGCGGATTCAAAACAACTTGGGTTCAGACGTGATGATGCAACTGGATGAGGCGATTCCATATTTTGAATCATACGAATACGTCAAAAATTCCGTTGAGCGAACGACTCGTTGGGCTAAGCGTGCCAAAGAAGCGCACAAACGGCCAAAGGATCAAGCGTTGTTTGGAATTGTGCAAGGAGCGGGCTTCAAGGAATTACGGCGCTTGTCTGCAGAAGGCTTAGTTGAGCTAGACTTGCCAGGTTATGCGGTTGGTGGGCTGTCTGTTGGTGAGACTAAGGAAGAAATGAATCGCGTTTTGGATTTCACAATGGACTGGTTGCCAAAAGATAAGCCTCGTTATTTAATGGGAGTTGCGGCACCGGATTCACTAATTGATTCAGCAATTCGTGGGATTGATATGTTTGATTCGGTATTGCCAACGCGAATCGGTCGGAATGGTACTCTGATGACCAAGCAAGGCCGGATCGTTATCACGAACGGTAAATATAAAGATGACTTTAGTTTGATTGATGCAGAAACTGAAGATTTTGGGTCACAACATTTTACAAAAGCCTATTTGCATCACCTTTTTAGGGCCAATGAGTTATATGGCCAAAATATTGCATCTGTTCACAATCTCCGTTATCTGTTAAAGTTAATGGAGGACATGCGTAAAGCAATTTACAATGACGATCTTCCAGCGTTTAGGGAAGACGTGCTTGAAAATTACGGGTATAATAAACCTAACGCAAGACTATTCTAATTATTAAAGGGGTTTTATAACCATGGATGCAAGAACTATTTTGATTTTCGTCGCCTTCATCGCCTTGATGTACTTTATGATGATTCGCCCACAACAAAAGGCTGCTAAAGCCCGGGCAGCATTGTTAAGCTCAGCCCAAAAAGGTTCAGAAGTTGTTACAATTGGGGGCCTACATGGTGTCATTGACCAACTTGATGAAAAGACATTCACGCTCGATGCTGACGGAGTTTTCTTGACTTTCGATCGCTCAGCTATCCGTACTGTTGTTGAAAACAAGACGGTTGCTGCGCCTATTGAAAATGTTACAGAAGAAACTCCAGCAGCTGATGACGTTAAGTCTGACGATGCTGAGTAATCAGTGCTAAATAGAGGCCGGAGAGTATCTCGGTCTCTTTTTTTGCTATTCAAGTTGAAATGATAAACTGACAAGGAGTAACAAATGGCCGATTTGTTAGAAATTGCCTTACAGTTAAATACGGATCGCTCAATCATTCACGTGGATATGGATGCTTTTTATGCGCAAATTGAAATGCGTGATCATCCAGAATATCGGGATCAAGCCATTATTTTAGCTAGTGATCCTCGCAAAAATGGTGGACGAGGAGTGGTCGCTACGGCAAACTATGCGGCTAGAAAGTTAGGTGTGCATTCAGCAATGAGTTCGGCAGAGGCTGTTAAACTAGCACCGAACGCCTTATTTGTGCGGCCTAATTTTGATTCATATCGAGCAGTTTCGGCTCAAGTTCATGAAATTTTTCATCGTTACACAGATATGGTCGAACCAATTGCCTTTGATGAAGCTTATCTGGATGTTACAAAGAGTAAAATTCCTTTTGAATCAACAGTGGCATTGGCACATCACTTGCAGCAAACGATTTTTGATGAGTTAACGTTGACCTCGTCAGTTGGCGTTTCGTTCAACAAATTTCTGGCAAAGCTTTCATCCGAACACAATAAACCTGCGGGATTCACAGTTGTTGCACCAGAGGAAATCCGGACGTTTTTAGATCCGTTACCCATTAAAGATATTCGCGGAATTGGTTCCAAAACCGTTCCCAAGATGAATGAGCTTGGAATCTACACCGGCAAAGACCTGTTTGAAATGGATCAGTCTGCACTCTTGTCGCATTTTGGAAAGATGGGTTATGAATTTTATCGTAGGATTCGCGGTGTGGATGATCGAGAAGTCGAATGGCAACGCGAACGTAAATCAATTGGGAATGAACGAACCTATGGGCCATTTCTCACACAAGAAGAAACTGTGTTTGAAAACTTGCATTATTTGGCTGAATTGTTAGAACATTCATTGACTAAGCGCCAGATGCATGGCAAGACCATCGTTTTAAAAACGCGTGATGAGGATTTCGTCACTGAAACGCGGCGCCGGACATTGCCTGATTTTATTCCAAACGATGCAGATACTTATTATGAAATTGCCGAAGAACTCTGGGAAGAGTTAGGTGGATTCCAAAAGGCAGTTCGTTTGTTGGGATTGACTATGACGACTTTGGCGCCGATGACGTTTGATAATATGCTTTTAGACTTGTATGGGAACGATTAGAAGTGGATTAATGTGCTATAATCATAAATAATAAGTAAGTGTTGCAGAGCGTTTGGTGTGTAGAAAAACGTTAAGTGAATTCAGTGGATTACTAAGATTAAATTTAATAGAATTGAGATAGACTATGACAGCGCAAACCAGCATTTTGGCGCAAATTAAAAAATTTGATACGATTATCATTCATCGCCACCAGCGACCAGACCCAGATGCCTTTGGTTCGCAATTTGGCTTGGCTGAATTGATCAAGACATCATTTCCAAATAAGCACGTGTATGTAGTTGGTAAAATGAAACCGAGTGCTGAGTGGATGGGCGAGATGGACGAAATCGCTGATGAAATTTATCATAATGCGCTAGTAATTGTTACTGATACCGCTAATTCACCGCGTGTGGATGACCAACGTTGGAACCTAGGCGAAACCGTCATTAAGATTGACCATCATCCAAATGAGGAGCCCTATGGCGATTATAATTGGGTCGTTGAAGAGGCTTCATCTAGTTCTGCTTTGATTTTTAGCTTTTATCAGGAATTTAAAGATGAACTCAAGCTTTCTGATGCCGGCGCTTCGTTCTTGTACAACGGGATTGTTGGCGACACTGGACGGTTCTTATTTTCAACGAATTCAAAAACTATGGCAGTTGTTTCCGAATTAATGAAATTTGACTTTGATTGGTTCAAAATTAATCAGATGATGGACACGATTTCATTGCAGGCCGCGCGGATGTCGGGCTATGTCTTTGAAAATATGCAGATGAATGAGTTAGGCTTGAATTACATTGTGTTAAAGCGCGAGGTAATTGATAGCTTTGAGCTTGGTGATTTTGGAACGGCCTTTGTGGTGCCACTGCTTGGAAAAATCAATTCCGTGAAAGCATGGATTGTTTTTGAAGAGCAAGATGAGGGATTTTACCGTGTGCGTTTGCGTTCACGAAATACCATCATTAACGGTGTCGCTGCCCGGCATGGTGGTGGTGGACATCAGTTTGCTTCTGGTGCGCTTGCCAATGACGAACAAGAGATCGAAACCATCGTGGCTGAAGTCAACGATGTATTAAAGAAAGAGCAAGGTTAACAAATGGCCAAATTTACGGACTACAACTTGCGACCAGAGATTTACCAAGCTTTGGAGCAAATTCATTTTGGAACGCCGACAAAAGTGCAAGAAAAGCTGATTCCAGTGATCTTACAGGGTCGTTCAGTGGTTGGACAATCACAGACTGGTTCCGGTAAGACCCACGCTTTTTTGATTCCAATTTTTGAAAAATTAAATATAAAAGACCAACACGTGCAAGTCATTATCACGACACCTTCACGTGAGTTAGCAGCGCAAATCAATATTGCGGCTAAACAAATCGCTAGTAATTTTGCTGAAGAAGAACAGCCAAAGATCGGTTACTATGTTGGCGGAACTGACAAAGCGCGCCAAGCCACGCAACTAAAGGCTAGCCAGCCTCAAATTGTAATTGGGACACCTGGGCGAGTTTTGGATTTGAGCAAAGCTGGTGCGTTGGATATTCATACAGCGCAAACGTTGGTGATTGACGAAGCTGACATGACGCTAGACGGTGGATTCTTGCCAGATGTCGACGCAATTGCTGGAGCACTGCCTTCTGATTTGCAAATGATGGTCTTTTCAGCTACGATTCCACAAAAGTTGCAACCATTTTTGAAGAAATATCTGGATAATCCTGTCGTGGAAGAAATTCCGAGCGAAACCGTGATTGCCGATACGATTACAAATTTGCTTGTCGGAACAAAGGGTAAGACCAAAGACGAGGTTGTCTATAACTTGTTGACCATGGGAAATCCATACATGGCGCTGGTTTTCACTAATACCAAAGACCGGGCCAAAGAGTTAGCCAAGTTTTTGCGGAATCAAGGCTTAAAGGTTGCCGAAATTCACGGAGATATTCAACCACGTGAACGAAAGCGAACAATGGCAGCAGTGCAGCATCTGGATTATCAATATGTTGTTGCGACCGACCTTGCCGCACGTGGAATTGATATTCCTGGAGTTGATTTGATTATCAACGACGGAATTCCAAATGAATTAGAATTCTTTATTCATCGAGTTGGTCGAACGGGCCGTAATAATCAATCTGGTACGGCGATTACGATTTACAATCCGGACGAAGAAGATCGGGTGGCTGCAGTTGAAAAGATGGGAATCACGTTTATTCCTAAAAACTATAGTCACGGCGAATTAAAAGATGGAATTGATCGACGCCGACGAGTTCAACGTCAACGTTCAACAGTAAAACTTGACCCAACCATGATTGGGATGGTTAAGAAAAAGAAGAAAACTGTTAAGCCTGGGTACAAGCGCCAAATTAAAAAGGCAATTGCAAAGGACGCTCGGTTTAAGAAGCGTGTCGCAGATCGTGAAGAATTGCGCGCGAACCGAAAAGCTAAAAAGCAAGCATCTGATAAGGCCCGTGGAAAATAGGGTAATTTTATATTAGGAGGAAATGTTTGTGACGTTTACACGAATTAAGAACTATACAATTATGTCGGCAGGCTTCGTTTTGGGGGCACTCCTAATTGCTATGGCGATGAATTTCTTTTTTATTCCAAATAAGATTTTCTCTGCAGGATTTAACGGAATTGCGCAACTACTGAATTTATTCTTTGGCGTTTTTAACATTCACGTTGAAGTTGGATCAATGATTATGCTCTTCAATATTCCAATCGCAATCTTTGGATGGTTCTGGGCTGGTCGTAAATTTGTTGTTGTTAGTTTTTTGAATAATTTCTTAGCGGCTGCCTTACAAATTGTTTTGCCTAAGGTGAGCATTGTCAATCACGAACCAATTCTAGCAGCCTTGTTTGGTGGCGTGCTGGTCGGAGTTTCGATGGGAATTACCTTTAAACTTGGCTTTTCAACTGGTGGAATGGACGTTGTGGCGGCCATTGCGCAAAAGAAAACTGGTAAATCAATTGGCTTTGTAAGTATGTTTATCAATACATTCATCGTGATTATCTCAGGATTCTTCATCGGTTGGCAAAATGCGATGTACACCATTATTGGAATCTATGCGACATCGTTGGCGGTGGATAGCATTTACACGAAGCATAAGAAGCTGACGGCGTTCATTGTGACCAAGAAGCCTGATGAGGTGATTGAAAACTTGCAGGCCAATGTGGTGCGCGGGATTACGGTCATGGATTCTGCGGGTGCTTATACGAAGCAACCATCAAAAACTTTGATGATGGTGCTGTCGCGTTATGAGCTAAATGATATGCAGCGGTTGGCAAAAGAAGCGGACCCAGATGCTTTCATTAATGTTTTGAACACGATTGATGTTTCAAATAACTTTGTGAATGAAGACTTACAACACCAGATTCGTTTGGAAAAGTTGGCGGCGCAAAGTCATTTGTCAGACCATTTAACTAATTAAATTATAGATTAGCTCAGGAATATTGAAATTGTTTGTTCAGCGTAGCGATTCTGTCATCGGATGATAGTCCCTGCCGAATCTAGGCGAACTTTTTCACGCGCGCTTCAGTGCCGTGAAAATTGCAAATTATTTTGCAATTCGACATGAATCGTGCAAGGCAATCCGAATGTAAAGAATCTTTAGCGTAGCTGATTAAACAAAGTACAATATTCCATAAACTTGATAAACAGAGGAGAAAAATTATGCCATTTATTCATGTTGAATTAGTAGAAGGACGCTCAAACGCGCAACTAAAGGCTATGATGACCGAAATCACTGACGCAGTTGAAAAGAATACTGGTGCGCCACGTGATGCCATCAAAGTGATTGTCAATGAAATGAAGAAAGACCGTTACATGGACGGCGGAAACCTAAAGTCTGAAGGATAAGCACAAACCACTGAACGCATATCAAATATAATAAGCTGGGATCAATGATGATATTAAATCGAATTGTCGTCTCAGCTTTATTTACATAAATCACGAGCGTAAGCCATTTACGCTTTAAGATTTGAACCACATTTAATTTTAAGGAAATAGCAAATGACTGAACAATTTATAATGGCAATCGACCAGGGAACAACTAGCACACGGGTGATTTTGTATAATCATGCGGGGGTTCAGGTCGGAGTTTCGCAAAAAGAATTACCGCAGATTTTTAGCCAGCCGGGTTGGGTTGAACATGATGCATTAATCATTTGGCAAGATACTCAAAAATTGATGCAGCAGGTTTTAGTGACCAGTGAAATTGACGCTCAGCAGATTATTTCAATCGGAATTACGAATCAACGCGAAACAACAGTTTTGTGGGATATGCAGACCGGTCAGCCAGTTGCGCCGGCGATTGTTTGGCAGTCTAAGCAATCTGATTTAATTGCTGACCAATTGCAGGCACAAGGGCTCAGTGAAGAAGTCCACGCCAAGACGGGGCTGTGGGTGGATTCATATTTTTCGGCAACGAAGGTCATATGGTTATTGGAAAATGTCGTAGGATTGCGAGACCGCGTTGAACGTGGTGAAATTAAATTTGGTACGGTCGATACGTGGCTTCTATGGAATTTAACCAATCGAACAGTGCATGCGACGGATTACACAAATGCTTCACGCACAATGATGTTTAATATCCACGAACTAAAATGGGACCAAGAGTTGCTACAATTGCTCAATATTCCGGCAAACTTGCTACCAACTGTCAAAAATTCTGCTGACAACTATGGAACAACGACTTTAAATGGCGTTGATATTCCAATCACTGCATTAGCTGGTGATCAACAGGCAGCGTTATTTGGGCACCAAGCATTTAAGGCCGGAGCGGTCAAGACAACTTTTGGGACTGGTTCGTTCATCGTGATGAACACAGGCGCTAAACCTCAAACATCCAACCATGGACTGCTCACGACAATTGCATATGCTCTTGATGGAAAGATCACATATGCACTGGAAGGCTCTGTCTTTGCTGCCGGAGCTGCGATTCAATGGCTCAGAGATGGGATGGAGATGATTCCTAGTGCACAAGAGTCGTCCGAATTAGCCTTTCAATCATTGGCTGATCAAAACGGTCAGATCTATGTCGTACCGGCCTTTACCGGTTTAGGGGCTCCGTATTGGGATCAAAATGTTCGTGGTGCCATGTTTGGATTAACACGGGCAACAACTAAGAGCGATATTACACGCGCAACAATCGAGTCTATAGCTTTTCAAACCAGAGATGTTTTAGAAGCGATGCAAGAAGATACCGGCAATGAATTGACGCAACTAGTGATCGACGGTGGAGCAGCTGCAAATGATTATCTGCATGCCTTTTTAGCCGACTTGCTTCAAATAAATGTGACGCGTCCACAAAATTTGGAAATGACTTCGCGCGGAATTGCGTATTTGTCAGGAATACAGAGTGGGTTCTGGGAAAATCAGGATAATTTACCTGAACCACAAGGAATAATGGAAGCTCAATATCATAGCAAAAGCGAACAAAAGATGCAAAAAAGCTATCAGAATTGGGTTAAGGCTGTCGAATCTGCACGTATGTTCCCATCACGCTAAAGTTAAATGTTTCCAAAATATTACCATTTAGTTAACAGTTTGTGAATGTTGGAATTAGCGCAAATATCGTAAAAAGTTGTGTTACCGATAACATTTTGAAGTGTAACAGGTAAAACAAAGACATAACGCAATCGATAAAAACGAAAGAAGTAATTGTCACAGGCAATTACCTTTTTTTTGTGAAAATGTTGAAATAGCGCAGTTTTCAAAAGATTAAAAAACATGTGTTCCCATAAAAACACCGAATTTATGATGTATTATTAGATTATGCAATAAATTAAGATAAATTTAAGCAAACGCTAAATATAGAACGTTATAGAAAACGAGGTATGAAATTATGGTTGGAAAGAAAAGAATCGCAGCCGGTGTAGTCGGAGCTTTAGGAGTTGCTGCTACAACCCAAATTCCTGCAGTTCAAGCTGCAATGGAACAATTCACACAAACTACTGATACTCAAGATGTAAGCAACGTTAAGTCAACAACTGGTATTCAGGAAGTTAACGCTAAGAACCAAGGAATCAAGACGACTGAAACAGTTGTTGCTTCTACTGCTGCTAAGGCTGTAACAGAGGCAGTGAACGTTGTTGCTTCAGAAGGAACAATTGTTGCAACTGCGACTCCTGCTGTTTCAGATGCTTCATCAGACGCTGCATCAGAAGCGCCTGCTCCATCAGAGGCAGCTCCTTTGACTCCTGCTGAATCTGCAGCCGTTGAATCAGCAAAGCCAGCTCCAGTAGCTGTTGATGTAACTACTTATACTGTTGTTGATGGTGATACTCTTGGAAGTATTGCTGATAAGTTTGGCGTAACTGTTGAAGCAATTCAAGCAGTTAACCCTGATATTGACGCAACTGCATTGCAAATTGGACAAGTAATCTCAATTCCTAATGCAACTGCAACACCTTCTGCTGCACCAGCTCCTGCACCATCTTCAGCACCTGCTGTATCAGAAGCACCTGCAGAGCCATCATCAGCGCCTGCCGTTTCAGAAGCACCAGCCCAATCAGTGGCTCCTTCATCTGCAGCACCTGTACCTTCAGCTCCCGCAGCACCATCTTCAGTTGCGCCAGCTCCTGCACCTGCCGCACCATCAACTCCAACTACTGGAATTTCTGCAGCACAACAAGCAACTTTGGATGCTTTGAACGTTTTGCGGACTTCACGTGGGTTGAAGGCAGTGACTTGGGATACTGGTTTGGAAGCAACTGCACAATCACGTGCCAACTTAGTTAATTCAACTGGTTCAATTCCTAACGATCACTGGAGTTGGGGAGCTGGACCTGAAGTTATCGCCATTCAATGGGCAGCTGGTGCGCCAGTTATTAATGCTTGGAATATTGATGATGCTTCAGTTGGAATGATTACTGACAACTTTGGACACCGTCGTTGGTTGTTGAGCCCAGATACCACTAAGGTTGGGTTCGCAATCAGTGGAGACGTCATCGTTGGAATTTCAAACGGAACGAACTTCTCAAACTACTAAAATACGATACGAACTCAAATTAGGAAGATTTATCCTAGTTTGAGTTTTTTTATCGGCTTAATGGCACTAAAAAGTGGATTTGCATTGAAATTATCGACTATTTGATTTATGATTATTAGATAAACTGTCAAAAAGATTGAAAAGAGGTTTTTGAAATGTCAGGACACAGTAAGTGGCATAACATTCAAGGACGTAAAAACGCCCAAGATGCTAAGCGTGGAAAGATTTTCCAGAAGTTATCGCGTGATTTATATACGGCTGCTAAAGCTGGTGGAGCTGATCCTGATGGAAATCCTGGATTACGGTTGGTGATGGAAAAGGCTAAAGCTGCCAACATGCCAAAGGACAATGTGCAACGTGCATTGGATAAGGCTTCAGGTGCTGGTGGTGCCAATTATCAAGAATTAACGTATGAAGGTTATGGACCAGCTGGTATTGCTGTGTTAGTTGAGACTTTGACTGACAACACAAACCGGACTGCTTCAAATATTCGTTCTGCATTTAAGCATGCTGGCGGAGAATTAGGAACTTCAGGCTCAGTTTCTTTCCAGTTCGAACGTAAGGGTTACTTGGAAATTTCACGTGGCGAAGATGCTCCAGAAATTGATGAAGACCAATTGTTCGAGGATATTCTTGAAGCTGGTGCGGATGATATGAAGACGTATGATGATCAATTTGAAATTTATACGGATCCAAAGGCGTTCCCAGCGGTTCGCGATGCATTGGTAGAAAAGGGTTATTCCTTTGAAACCGATGAAGTGACAATGGTTGCCGATAATCCATTGGAAGTTCCTGCAGATAAGGCTGAGTCATTGGCTCGATTAGTTGATGAACTTGAAGCTGACGATGATGTTTCTGCAGTTTACACTACTGCCGAATAAAATTTAGATATTTATCGCGTTGTACTGTTGTGCTATTGATGCAACATATTCGTCATTTAATTTAAGGCGTGATGGTTTGAAATGATGATAGTAGGTGATAACGCGAGGTAGCGGCACCAATTCGACTAAATTTTGGTTTACCGAAATTAAAAGTCGAATGGGACCGTGTCGCCACTTACTATCTTCATTGAAAAACCACCACGCAAGTGAAAAATGACAAAGATGTTGCATTAGAATATTGCTCTTTAATTGAACAGTAAAGAATCTATTGCGAAGCTGAACAATCAACAAAGCAATATCATACAACTAGCACCACACATTATTTTGAATCAAAGCTCTGACGAAATGAAGGGCTCCAAGAAAGTTAGACAAAATCTAACCAACTTGGAGCCCTTTTATTATGACAAAATATAGTTTTGAACAGAAAGTTACAGTTGTGCAAGAATATCTTTCAGGCAGCTTG
>JAITPD010000022.1 GCA_031289615.1 Lactobacillaceae bacterium
ATTCGAACCACCTTCGTTACTAAGTCGCCCAGCTGTATGACACAGCTGCCCAACTAAGTACTGCGGATCGTGTTTTGGTAAGCGATAAATCGCTAACAAAACGCATAATGAATCGTGCAAGGCCAATCCGAAACGCAAAGAATCTTTAGCGAAGCTGATCAACCAAAGCCAATTATTATTACATAACTAGCAAAATACATTAAATTAATACGTCCGAACTGGTGTAATTAATTGAATAAAGTTCGTTTCGTTATTTGTTGGCACCAAAGTAAATGGATCCAGCGCCGTTTTGAAGCCAATTTGAATTTGTTCATCACCAAATGACTTCAATGCATCACGCATATAATCAGGGTTGAACGAAATTGTTAACTCATCTCCAGCAGTTTCAGCAGCGAAAATTTCTTCTTCAATTTTACCAACTTCAGGTGAATTAGAAGAAATCATTGACTTGGCATCTGAAACCATGAATTGAATCACATTTGAACGTCCTTCATGAGAAAGCAACGCCGCACGGTCAATCGTTTGCAACAATTCACGCGCATTAATTGTGATAGTTGTACGCTTTTCAGTTGGAATCAATCGTGACGCATCTGGGTAATTTCCTTCCAACAAACGTGAATAGAAAATTGTATTTGGTCCCAATTGGAAGATCACTTGATTTGAAGCCACACGAATTTCAACGGTTTCAACTTCTTCCAACATTCCTTGCAATTGAAGTAATGATGCTCCGGGAATAATAATATCAGCATTGACATCACTTGTTCCAAAAGCCAAAGTCCGTTGTGCCAAACGATGACGATCAGTGGCAACAGCAGTCAAATTTCCACCAGCCAAAATAAAATGCACACCAGTCAAAATCGGTTGACTTAGTTGTTTTGAAACTGCAATAACAGTTTGCCCGATCACTTCAATTAAAGTTGATGCAGGCAAAACTAAATTATTTTGAATATCAACTTCTGGCAAGTGTGGGTAATTATTCACATCTTGTCCATGAATATCGAATTCTGCTGAACCAGAGGTGATCTTGGCTTGTAATCCAGTGGTGTTTGCCAACGTAACTTCTTCACCAGGCAAACGCTTCACGATGTTTGAGAAGAATGTAGCTGGCAACGTAATTCCGCCAACTTCAGTAACTACTAATTTAGCAGTGTCATCTGTTGTTGGGATTGTTGTTTCAATTGAAATATCTGTATCTGAACCTGTCAAAGTCAATCCATTATCAGTCAATACCAACTTGATATTGGTCAGGATTGGCATGGCAGTTCGAGACGAAATTGCTCGATTGACATTATTAAGTGCTTTGATGAAAGCTTGACGATTAATTGTAAATTGCATATTTGGAACTCCTCATGAAAATGAATCAGATTGGGCTAAGGGCGGCGAATGATTAATGACTTATTTATTAACTTAGAAGTTAGTAGTAATAGTAGGCCCTGTGGAAAATGTGTAAAACTGTTCTTAGGCTTATTATACCAATATTTTTGCTCTGTATATAACTCTGTGGATAAATCAAGGATAATTTAATAGTTATCCACAGGCTATTTTTGCAGATTAGCACGAATCTCTTGCATTTGATGCTCAAGATTTTTATCTTCTAAGACTGCTTCTTCAATTTTACTCGTTGAATGCATAACTGTCGTGTGATCTTTTCCACCAAAGGCGCGACCAATGGCTGGCAATGATTCTTGCGTGATTTCGCGGGATAGATACATCGCGATTTGACGTGGAATCACAATCTCTTTGACCCGGCTCTTACCAGTTAGATCGGTGAGTGTGACATTAAAATACTTTGCAACAGCATTTTGAATCATCTCGATTGAAATAATGTTGGCACGTTCGAAATCAAGATCTGCTAGAATGTTACGAATTAAATCAACGGTCACAGTGTCATTACTAAATCTAATTTTAGCGACAACCTTTGAGAAAACACCTTCAAGCTCACGAACGTTAGTATTAACAGCGTTTGCAATCTCTGACAAAACGTCATAGGCAATTTCGATGTTGGCTTCTTCAGCTTTGTTCTTTAGAATGGCGATCTTTGTCTCAGGATCGGGCTTCGTCAAATTGGCAGGATAACCCATGGCGAAACGCGATACAAGGCGATCTTCAATTCCTTTAATATCCTTTGGAAGCTTATCAGAAGTCAAAACAATTTGGTGACCGCTACGAGTAATGGCATTAAAAGTATTAAAAAATTCTTCTTGAACGTTTTCTTTACCAGCCAATAATTGAATATCGTCGACAAGTAACAAATCAACATTGCGATACTCTTCTTTAAACTCGCTCGTCTTTTGGAAACGCAGTGCATCCGTCCAATCATTCATAAAATCATCGGTTGTGATAAATTTAACGTTTGCATCTGGATTCCGACGAAGTAAATCATTTCCAATTGCCTGCATTAAATGGGTTTTACCAAGCCCTGAATTACCATATAGAAGTAACGGGTTCCATTCTTCACCAGGATGCTCAGCAATCGCTTCTGCTACTGATTTAGCTTCACGATTAGGTGTAGATGCTATAAATGTGTCAAAACGAAACTTAGGATTAAGTTTTGCTTGTTTAGAAATTTTAACCGAGACTGAAGCTGATGATTCAGCAGGAGTATCAATTGTAGGTAAGCCATTGGATTCAACCGCAATCGGAACACGTTGATTAATAAATGTTACGACCGGTAAGATCACAGTTGCGTTACCGGAAATATTTGCAGAAGCTTGGAGCGCAGCAGCAATAAATTGTGAGTAATACTGGCCTGCAGGTGTACTCCATTCTTCAGCAACATTTTGATGGGGGGTTGATAAGTATAAATTGTTTCCATTGGCGGATTCAATAAAACTCAGCGGGGTGAGCCCTTCTACGTACGATTCAAACGTCATTCCTGGCGCAATTGTTTTCCGTAGTTCTTCCTTAATGGCGTCCCAAAGCTGGATATGATCCATGGGAGAGCCTCCTTAATATTTATAGAAATAAAATTTCATTTTAAGCTGACTGTATTTTTATCAGCCTAAAATTCTGATTTAATTTTGAACATAAAGTTATTCTACCAGTATTTAGAATAGTTTTCCACAGGTTCATTAAAATTCATTTATTTACAGTGGAAAATTAGCTAACATTTTGAGATATTCACAGGTTGTGCGTAAAGTTATTCATAAATCCACAAGGTTGTTTATAACAAAACGAAGACAAATGTGTAAAACTTGCAAAACTGCTTTCAATGGTTAGTTATCAAGAGGTCACTGTGTAAAAATAAGCTTAAAATAAAAGGTTATTAACAGAGTTTTCCACATATCCACAGGCAAATATTTGTTTTCTTTCCACACGCTGTGGATAATGTGGATATCTTGTGGATAACGAGGAAAACTGCATAACATACAGTTATTTTGTAATAATTAGTCCACATAACGGAGCGTTATTTTCTGGAAAACTAAAAAGAGCAAAAAAATTGTAAATTATTTTATAGAATGATTAAAACGCCGAATTTACTTGCTTTCCATGCTGTGAGATGGTATCATAATTCTTGAATTGTTTTTGGTATTAAGAGAAAACAGACAAATCTGACTACGAATGGGAGGTGTAATCACATGAAGCGCACATATCAACCAAAGAAGCGTCATCGCGAACGCGTGCACGGCTTCCGCAAGCGCATGAGCACTAGCAACGGGCGCAAAGTGCTTGCACGTCGCCGCCAAAAGGGCCGCAAGGTATTGTCAGCCTAATTGGGCAGGGCCTTTATTAGGAAACTGATAATAAACGAACACGGGTAGTTCGGCCAATTGGCTGGATCATCCGTGTTTTTGTTTTAATGATTGTGTTTTAAATAGAGGAGAGAAAAATGCGTAAGAGTTATCGAGTAAAAACAGAAAAGGATTTTCAAACTGTTTTTGAGCAACATAATTCAGTAGCAAATAAAATGTTTATCATCTATACAATGGAGAAACCTGAGCAAAAGCATCTGAGACTAGGAATTTCGATTTCTAAGAAGGTTGGCTTGCGTGGGCATGAACGAGTTTGGGTTAAGCGTCGGATTCGCCAGAGTGTGCTTGAGTTTATGCCAGAGTTAAAACAAGATGTTGATATTTTAGTAATTGCTCGACCTTCTGCGCATGATCAAGAGATGCCAGTGATTAAACAAAATTTGGCTCATGCGTTTAAACTTGCGGGACTTTTAGCTAAGGATAAAACGATTGAGAATGTCTGATAACTAGGTGTGGTAAGAAAATAACAAACTATAACTTATATTTGGAGAATAATATGAATTTAGCTGAAAAATTGCCGAAGTTAGCAAACTATCGGAAATCAATTGCCGCAGCGTTGGTTGCCCTAATCATAATGGTTGTGGCCGGAGTGATGTTTCAAGGACCAGCAATTGGCCATGGTTTCTGGGGTGGAACGATCATTGGAAACTTTGCTCGTTCAATTCTAGGGGTTTCATCGTGGTTTGGTGATAATTATGGAGTTGGAATTATCGTCTTTACGCTTTTGATCCGGATTCTGGTGTTGCCTTTGATGGTTTACCAAACTGGTTCAATGAAAAAGATGCAAGAAGTGGCTCCGGTCATTAAGAAGTTGCAAGAAAAGTACCCAAATCGTAAAGATCCCGAGCAAATGCGCTTAATGCAAGCTGAAACGTCAGCGTTGTATAAGGAAGCTGGAGTTAATCCATTCGCATCATTCTTGCCATTAATCGTTCAAATGCCAATCTTGATTGCGTTGTACCAATCAATCTACAACACAAAGGTTTTGCAAACTGGAAACTTTTTGTGGACGCAACTTGGACAACACGACCACACGTATATTTTGCCCATCTTAGCAGCGTTGTTCACATTTGCATCATCATACTTGGTAATGTTGGGACAGCCTGAGAAGAACGGTATGACGACCACGATGACGTATGCGATGCCAGTGATGATCTTTATCTTCGCGATCAATGTGCCATCAGCTTTGTCACTGTACTGGGTGATCTCAAATGCGTTCCAAGTGGCGCAAACATGGACGATTCAAAATCCGTTTGAAATTCGTCGTGAACGTGAAGCAAAGAAAGCGGCTGAAAAAGCTAAAGAACGTGCTATTCGCAAGGCAACTAAGTCAAAGAAGCGTTAATCTGATAATAAAAATGGTGGTTGAGACTATGAATCTCGACCACCCTTTATTTTAGAGTTTGTTGAATGCTAGGAGCAAGAAAATCCCAAAGTGCTTCAAATTTTTCTTCAAAATCATTACTGAGCCAAGCCGGTGCGAACGCTGGTGCCGCAAACCAAGTGAAAGTTGTAATGATATTCACAGAGTTTTCTTGTTCCCAACCAATCAGCGAAGTCAACTTTTCGGCCAATTCATTTAAGTGTCTAGCCAATAACTCAGGATCTTGATCCACATAAGCAGTATATAGCGCAAACATTTTAGCGTCTTTTTTATAGCTATTCCGTTTTGCATTAACAAAAGACCATAACCAATCGTGAATTAACTGGTTTTTATCAACGGGTTCGGAAGCTTTAAATGTAAGTGTTTCTATTAAAATGGTATCCAACCAGCGAATTGATAATGCTCCCCACAAAGTTTTTTTATTTTTAAAATATTTATACAAAGCAGCGTGTGTCATGCCGAGTTCTGAAGCAACACTGGATAAGGAAACATTTTCCATCCCTTTGGCTTCAATTAATTGTTCGGCGGTATTTAAGATTAATTCCTCTGATAATATTTGCATAGGTCTATTTTACCACGTTAGTTACAAAAATAAAAATGTGTAGTTACAATTGTTGACATTTGTAAATGGAGGGTGTATTATTAATTTCAGTTACAAAATACTAAAAATGTAAATGGAGCATTAATATGTTTAATCAAAGAAATTTTCACACCTTGTTTGTAGTTACAATGTCACTTATTTTCACGTTTATCATGTCTGCAATTTTGACGTTTGTGTTTGTAGGATTTTCAGAACACTACTTTATTGAATGGATGCAAGATTGGGCGGTCGCATTTGTTATTGCAGTCGTACTAAATAGTTTTATTCCAGAAATGATTCAAGCGCGCATCAAAGGAATGTCACATCCAGTCATTCGCTATGCAGCAATCGCAGCGTTGATTAATACAATCATCTTGTCATTTGCACTAGTTAGCTTTGCATTACGTGGTTGGTCAAATCCGCAGTTCTTAGAATTTTGGTTGCTACATGCATGGCCGGTCGCAATGGTTTCCGCATTCTTAATCAATTTGGTATTACCAAAATTGGTGGGACGTTTTGTTTCAGAACATTTAATTAAGAAAGAGGTTGTCGCATAATGGAACTCCCAATTACTATTCAAAAATTTATTGATACAACTAACTCGGCAGATAACGCAAATTTTGTTGCTACATTTACCGAAAGCGCGGAACTGGTTGACTGGGGACGCCGATTTACTGGACTGACTGGCATTGCAAGCTGGAATAAGACAGATAATATCGGGAAGCAAGCTCATTTTGAAGCAGTTGATGCTCAAAAGATTACAGATATTGATTATATTGTGACGTTAAAGGTTACAGGTAATGGATTTAATGGCGTGAGTGATTTTAAAATTGAGATTCAAGGTGATTTGATTCAAAAATTAATCATCGAAGCATAAAAAATGGTGAGCCCCTGAGTAATTTTAGGAGTTCACCTTTTATTTTATAGATTTTGATACCACAGCTGTTCTGTAGTTTGAACTGCCTTACCAGATTCAATTGCATCTTCAATCAACAATGTCAAATAGAAATCTTGTGCAGCTTCGGCAAAACTATAGATGCTTGGTCCATCATTCAACACGTAATCACGCATCTTTTCTAGACAAAGCGCCAACGCAATTTCATCATCAGAGAGCATTGCTTGATCATATGGATTTTGGAAGAGCCATTCGTCATTAAAAGTAAGACCCTTTAGCCCAATTCCTTCCATATTTTCATATTCGCCTTTGTTGACCCGCTTTATTCCAGACAACATCGGCGTTGCAAAGTCCTTTAAATAGCGCACTTCATGGTTATTGATTTCGCCACGATCACCTTTGATTTGGATGTGCTGGCTCCGAATAAAGCTGCGATGTTGATCGTCTTCAAAGTTGTAGAGACCCATTTTGCCTTGACCAAAATCGAACGTGGCAAGGGTTTGGTTGTAATCACGAAACGTCTCTTCTGTCACGGTTCCACCACGTTCAAAGCCGGGTTGTCCAGTGATTTTAAATCGTTGGGCAGTAATAGTGGTCTGAGTTGCGTTAGTGTTTAATAATTCACGCATCAGAGCAATGGCGTGATAGTTATTGGTATATGAAATCGTGGCTGTTTGTGGGTGGCCGATGATTTTTTTCATCAAAAGAGCTTTTTTAGCCTGCATATCTGGCCGCAAATGATATTGTTCTGCGACTTGGAACTTAGCATCTTTAGGCATGTTAGTAGCAAAACGTTGCAGATCTTCTAGTGTTGCGCCGACGGGAGTTTCTGAAAAGACTGGGATTCCAGTGGCTAGTGTTGCTAGGTTAACATTGGTTGCGACAGTATGAGGAACGCAAACGACGGCAAATTGTGGGTGTTCAATGGTGAGTGCCTCGTCCAACGTTGGCACACATTTGAAGCCCCATTCAGTGTAATAGGTCAGCTGATCGGGGTTGATTGTCACAATGGCTGTGATGTGAAATAAATCAGGCATGCGTTGGCTTAGACGCATATAAAATTCGGCTCGCCAGCCACCACCAATTAAAATAAAATCTGTGCGCATTTCGTTGTCCATCCTATGAATATGATTTTATTCATTGTAGCAAGGAGTTGTGAACAAATTATAATATTGTGCTAGTTATGAAACATCTTGATCATTTCAAACCACCACGCTTTAAATAATGACCGAGTGCATCGTATAGTGTTGAACAGCGAAGCGATTCTGTCGTCGGATGATAGTTCCTGCTGAATCTAGGCGAACCTTTTCACGCGTGCTTTAGCGCCGTGAAATTGGCAAATTATTTTGCCATTCGCCGTGACTCGTGTAGGGCAATCCGAACGTAAAGAATCTTTAGCGAAGCTGATCAACTTAGCACAATATTACACAATAAAAATCCACCTCCTCACACAACACGAGAAAGTGGATTCAATTTATAAATTAGTTTTTAGCAAAGTAATTTTTGTATTCTTGATTAATTGCTGTCTTTTCAGCAGCCTTTGTCCAGAATCCAACCTTTACAACACCAACCATTTTCTTCTTTGGCACGAATCCCCAATAACGTGAATCATTTGAAACAGAACGGTGATCACCAAGAACGAAATAGTAACCCTTTGGTACCTTAACGGCCTCACTATTCTTTTCCCAACGCATGTGCTGTCCAAGTTCAGTCAAGCTATCCCAGTTTCCAACGTTATTGACATCGTTGGTTGCCTTTTGCTCGCTAGTTGAAATGTATGATTGGTCAACTTTCTTGCCGTTAACCTTAATCACACCGTCAGTTGCACTCACAGTGTCTCCAGGAAGCGCAATGACCCGCTTAACGTAGTCTTTATTTTCAGTGACTTCAGGGTCAGAACCCAAAGCATTAAAGACGACGACACTCCCCCGGTGAATCTGATCAGTACGCATTACGAACACGCGCTCGTTATTGACCAAATTTGGCTCCATTGAAGTTCCATCCACTCGAACAATTGTGAACCAGAATTCACGAATTGAAAAAGCGATGATTAACCCCAAAATAATGGGCAAAACCCATGACATTACTTCTTTAAAAGCCTTCATTACGTGCTTTCCTCATTTCATAGTTAACTATTTTTAATTGTAACACAAATGAAATCAGATTAATCAGCTAAATTACGGTCTTAGTAAAGTCTTTTAAAATTAATCCGTAATTTCGTCATCGTCTGGACGAAGCAACATATGTCCAACGATCATTGCTGCGAAAAAGATGAAGGTTAATATGACCGAAACAGTTGTCGCTGGGCTCAAGAGCAAGATTACCAAGACAACAGCATAGAACGCCAAAGTTACATAGCTCGTCATTGGGAACCAAGGCATTTTAAAGCCAGTGTCAATCAGATTATCTGAAGCTTTGTACTTAATGTGCGCTAACATTATGAGAACCCAAACAAACATAAATGAAGTGTTGGCAACACCGGTGATCAACGTGAACGCGTCATTTGGGAAGAAATAGTTCAGCAGGACAACAATCAAGAAGATAACTGATGAGGCAAGCATTCCTGTGATAGGAATATTATTCTTTGAGAGGCGTGCCAATGACTTAGGAGCCTGATTGTTCTTAGCCAAGACATAGAGCGTTCGAGAAGTTGAAAAAATTGCTGAGTTGGCGGCTGATAATGCGGCTGTCAACACTACGAAATTCACAATTGCAGCGGCAAATTTAATTCCGAGCCCCGCGAACACTTGAACGAATGGTGATTGTCCGGTATTGATTTGATCCCATGGAAAAATTGACATGATAATTGTGATCGCACCAACGTAGAAGAGGGCGATTCGGACAGGCACAGAATTAATGGCCTTTGGAATGTCGCGCTTTGGATTTTCAGTTTCTCCGGCCGTCAACCCAATCATTTCAATTCCAGTAAAGGCGAAGATTACCATTGGGAAAGCCATTAGGAAGCCGTGGAAACCTGTAGCAAAGAAGCCACCGTGGCTGACCAAGTTGTTAAATGACGCTGTGTTGGCTCCGTCGTGGAAGCTCGTGAAGATCATAATCAATCCACTAACAATCAAAGCTAGAATGGCAATGACCTTGATTGAAGCGAACCATGATTCTAGCTCACCGAACAGTTTAACGGTCGTCAGGTTCAAAGCTACGAGGATGATGATGACGATCAAAGGCGTCAACCATTGTGGAATGAATGGGAACCAATAGCGCAGGTACATTCCAGTTGCAGTCAAGTCAGCCATGGCCAAACTTGCCCACGCGAGCCAATACGCCCAACCGATTGCGAATTCCCATTTTGAACCAAGATAAATCCGTACAAAGTCAATGAACGAACGAATTTTGGTATTTGAAAGGAGCAATTCACCAACCGCGCGCATCATTAGGAATCCAAAAATTCCAGTGATGAAGTAAGCTAAGATTAGTGATGGTCCAGCTTGTTTGATCGCTGATCCTGATCCTAAGAATAGACCAGTTCCAATGGCGCCACCAATGGCAATCATCTGGACGTGACGGGCGCTGAGACCCCGGTGTAATTCGCGTTCTTCTGTCTTGTTTTCCATAAAATAAACCTCACATACGGCGATGAAAGCATAGAAAAAGCCCCCATGCCAAAATTAAATTTGACATAGGGACGTTTGTAAACGCGGTTCCACCCTATTTCTTACCTCAGCACCATTGATGAGATAAACAACTTAATTGATTAAGATCAATTGGCTCTGTCAGGTCCATTGAATTTCAGCCATAACTTGTTTGCACCACCACAAGCTCTCTAAATATGGATTTGAAATTAACCTCTGACTTCAACGCCGGAATGAATTTAATAGGGTAAGTATATAGACCCAGGGGCGGTACGTCAAGTGTTTAGTTTCCAGTTACTAATCGGTCAAACTTTTGAACATTGTCGCAGGTTCCAATCACTGTTAGAACGTCACCAATATTAATTACATACGAAGCTTCTGGTGCTACGACGAATGATTCATGCGCTTTAACTGCAATGACATTGAGCCCGTATTCGCTCCGAATGTTAAGATCCGAAATGGTTTTATTGACGAACTCGAAATTTGTAATCTTGATTTCACCAATTGAATAATCATCGCTTAGAGTAATATAGTTCAGCAAGTTTGGCGAAACTAGGCGATTGGCCACTTGTTGAGCCATTTCATGTTCAGGGCGAACCACTTCATCAGCGCCAACTTTTTCCAAGACGCGCGCATGAAGATTATTTTCCGCCTTTGCAATGACGTGCTTACAACCAAGATCCTTTAGCAAAATGGTTGCCAAAATAGAGGCCTGTTGATTGTGGCCGATTGCGACGATAACGTGATCCAAAGATGGGAGGTCCAATTCACGCAATGATTCTTCATCTTGAGCGTCAGCAATTACAGCGTGCGTGGCTAGATCCATATAATCTTGAATAGTTTCTTGATTGTTATCAATTGCCATCACTTCTTGGCCGTCATTGATCAACGACTCCAATAATGAACTTCCGAAGCGACCGAGGCCGACAACTGCAAATGTTTGTGCCATGATTTTCCCTCTTTCTTAAACGATATATCCATTATAACAAGGTTAGCAAGTTAAACCTATGCTTACTTGTGATATGGCGAACCAATGTTGATCATGTATGCGCGGTAAATTTGTTCTGTTAAGACGAGGCGCATGAGTTGATGGGGGAGCGTGAATCGTCCAAAGCTAATCAATGCGTTGGCGCGGGAATTGACTTCGGGAGCAGTTCCGAGCGAGCCACCGATGATAAAAGTAATATCTGCCACACCCTTAGTTGCTAAGTGATCAATTTCGGCGGCTAACTCTTCTGAACTGCGCTCTTGACCTTTAATGGCTAGAACAAAGACATATTCCTTGGGCTTGATACGGCTTAGGATGCGTTCACCTTCTTTTTCCATTACTTGTGCCATTTGATTTTCTGAAAGTTGCTCAGGAGCTTTTTCGTCTGGCACCTCAATCAGTTCAAACTTAGCAAACTTTGACAGGCGTTTTTGATATTCGGCAATGCCATCTTTGAGAAATTTCTCTTTTAGTTTACCAACTGCAATAATTTTGATATTCATTATTTAAAATCCTTTGCATGAAAGACGATTTGCTTTTCCACACACGCATAAATGTATGTATTTTGACACAAATATTATTATAACACGCCTAAGGGTCCTTATTTACGGATACTAGAGTAGTTTTACACAGATACTAGTGATGTTGTGGATAACTCTGTAATAACCTTATATAAAGCCATTTTAAAGCTGTGGAAAGAATTTTAAATAAGAGCGATTGTTAATAAAAACAAACGATTATTTAAAGTTAGCTGTAAAACACGAACTATAAGATTTATAAATGGGATAAAGTTAAGTTTTTATGTGATTATTAGATAAAAAGCCTATTAAATCGGCAATGTTATCCACACTTACTAAAGGTTATCACTAACTTCTAAACTTATTCACAATTGAAAATGTTATCCACAAACTAAAACATCTTACTTGTTCAAAGTACCCTTATAAAACAAGCATCTTGCATTATACAACTTGTTACTCACAAGTTATCCACAGGACTTTTATCCACGCAGGTAATTGTTTTCATTTAACAAGTGGGCTACTTTTACACAAGTTATCCACAGGCGAGTTGGTTTGTCCACAGAGTTATTCACAGCTTTACACACATTTAAATGAGAAGTTATTTGCTAAGTAATGTATAATTTTCTTCATAAGGGGAATTAAAGGTATGCACGCAATTATAAAAAAATTAACACCACCTCAATTATTGACGGTTGGGTTCCTAGCAATTATTTTAGTTGGAAGTCTTTTGTTGACGATGCCTTTTGCACACAATACGAATACACACGTGCATTTGATTGACGCAATTTTTACGGCTGTCTCGGCAACTACAATTACCGGATTGACGACTTTACAAACTTCGTCAACGTGGACGATCGCTGGGCAAATCATTATTTTAATCATGATTGAAATCGGCGCGCTTGGATTTATGACGTTCGCCGTACTATTGTTTGCGTTAACTGGCCGTCGCTTGGATTTGAAATCGCGTTTATTAGCCCAACAAGCTTTGAATTTAAAAAGCCTATCAGATGTTAAGTCTGTTTTGAAATACGTTTTGTCATTATCTGGCATTATTCAATTGATTGGAGCCGTATTACTTGCGTTTGACTTTATTCCACAGTTTGGGTTGGTCCAAGGAATTTATTATTCGATCGCGCATGCCATTTCTGCATTTGCCAACGCCGGCTTTGTCTTCTTTAAAGCTCCATTTAGCCAATTTGCTTCTAATCCGTACGTTTTGATCGTAACAATGTTTCTAATTTTAGCTGGTTCGTTAGGGTTTCTGGTTTGGCGTGATATTTTAGTTGCTCACAAAGGAAAGCGAGTCACTTTGCACACACGCTTAGCCGTTGTCGTGTCAGCTTGGTTGATTGGAATTGGCTTTGTCGGTCTGATGATTTCTGAATTTTTCGGCGGACATTTGCCAGCAAATCTCAGCTGGGGTAATAAAATAATTGATACATTATTCTTAGCAGTGACTCCTCGAACGGCTGGGCTAGAGGTGATTCCGACATCATCAATCTCAACTGCAGGCATCATGTTGATTATTTTCCTCATGTTTATCGGTGGAACGCCAGGATCAACTTCAGGTGGAATCAAGACAACGACCGCTGGAATTCTGATTGCACAGGTGTGGGCGTCATTACGTGGGCAAGAATCAGTTCGCTTTGGTGATCGTCAATTTTCAAAGCGGACAGTTAACAAAGCTTTGATGTTAGCAATTGTGTCGATTATCTTTATCTTCGGAGCGGCATTTACACTGAGTCTGACAGAAAAACTACCGACGGGAACAGGGCTCGAGTATTTTGTATTTGAAGTTGTGTCGGCATTTTCAACAGCCGGATTATCGCTGGGATTGACACCGTACCTGACAGTGTTTGGGAAAATTATCATCATGATTGTCATGTTTATCGGCCGAGTTGGGCTATACACCGTGATGTTCTCCGTTTTGGACGTTCAGGCACAAGCTACTCATTTTGAATATCCAGAAGAAGAAGTAATTATTGGTTAGAAAGGATTTTGCAATGGGACAACCACAATTATTTGCGAGTGATTTAGATGGAACTTTCTTAAATGACGGGAAGAACTTTGATAAAAAGCATTTTGGTACGATTCTGACACGGCTGAAAGAAAATGATGCACATTTCATTGTCTCAACCGGACGTGATCTTAATATCGTGACTGATTTGTTTAAGGAGTTTGCTGGAAAAGTGGATATTGTCGCTGATAATGGGGCGATTGTTTTGGCGGCGGATGGAAAAATTTTAAATACCGAAGTGCTGGCTCATCAGTCGCTAATTGATGCGATTGATGTAATTGAAGCGATGCCATTTGACATGACCCGTGGAGCAATCTTTGTTGGTGAGAATAAAAAATTCATGCTTAACCGGCACAAAAATTTACTTGTGATGAATTTAGTCTTCAGAAAAGCTGTTGGAGTTACCAATTATGTCGAGAATCTTGATGAGATTGACGAACCCATTTTAAAGGTGACGTTTGGCTTTGAAGAAACGGATACGATGTTCTTTATTGAGCAGGCGCAAAAGAAGCTGGCTGGCGCTGCGCATGTGACAACGTCTGGATATGGTTCGGTCGATATTGTTGGGACCAATGTTAACAAGGCCAGTGGAATCAAGTTTGTTGCTGAGCATTATGGACTTGATGCGCATGACTTGGTAGCATTTGGCGATGGGCTGAATGATTTGGAGATGCTCAAAAGTGCGCACTATCCGTATGCCATGCCAAACGGTGATCCCGGGTTACTGGAAATGTTTAACGTTGCGATTGATGATAATAAACATGATGGGGTTTTGCGAACGATTGATGAAATTATTAATGAAAAAAATTAAGTGATCAATAAAAAGGTTTGGAATTTTTCGAGATTAGTCGAATTTCCAAACCTTTTGAATTTTAGCTATTAACGGGTTCAACCTTTGTAGCTTTGCGATCGGTAAGGGCCCACGGTGCATACAAGAAGAACCAAAGAATGCCAAGGCAAATGATGAGCGTTGGCAAATACCATTTACCGGCAAAGTTTTGAATTGGCGTTAATGGCGATCCGGCGGCAGCAACGTTTAGGAACCAGAAGTTGGTACCCCAAATGTTGTTTAACCAGAGAACTAGAGGAATGACAATAACCAGGTAAATCATTGGTTGCCATAGTTTCCGCCAGTTTGGTCGGAATTCGCCACTGACGAGCAACATCATTGGATAGGTGATCAGCAGTGAATGAATGATGAAACTTTGCATCAGGAAAACGTTGAAGAGCGGAAACATTGTCCAATCTGGGAAGAGAAGTGCAGCAAAGGCGCCCCAAATGTTGAGGCTGTACAGAATTTCGCGCGCAGGATGGTTGGGCCGAATTGCATCCCAAGCGATAATGAAAATTCCGATGCCACAAAGATGGAAAGGAAATTCGCCCATAGTAAATTGATGCGATGCGACAAGAATAGTATCGCGCATTAGCTCAAGAGAGACAATGATGGCGGCAATGGTACGGCGAATCGTTTGTCTGCGATGTTGGTCACTTCTTTGGTAAAATGTGACTAGGACATAAATCAAACACGCTAGAACCAGCAGCCAAGTGAGATGAAAAATTGAAAAATGCTGAAAACCATGACCGGCTGGCATATTATTTTTATAAGTTATGAGATATTTAAACATTGTTGGGCTCCAAATGAATTACAATTAATGGTAATAGTTTACCACAGTAGCTTTTGATCTAAAATTAATTCCTTTGGTCATTAATTAAGATCAAAGACGCACCTTATAAGGGCGACAAGGTCACACCAGCCGCTACACGTCTGGCGTTCTCTGTCTACTTTACCAAATTAACGCTAAAAATAAAAGAAAGTACAATGGCAAAAACATGAAAACATACGCAATTGTCGGAAATCAATACGAAGGTTTGTACACTAAACCGTGGTCAGAAGTGCAAAAATATACGCAAACTAAGCCAGCGCCAAAATACAAGGGCTTTACGACGCGTGGAGAAGCAGAGAAATGGTTTGCAGATGCGACGGGAGCTAGTGGCAATCTATCACATGCGTATGAGACTGCTTACGAGGGTGAATTCAAATGGCAAGCAGAGCGGTATTATATGTTTACAGATGGAGGCAGTCGCAATACAGGGAATGTTGCTGGCGGACACGTCAAAGAGACAGACAAAGCAGCCTGGGCCATTGCAGTTTATCGTGGGGATAATCCTCATCAACCAGTTTTTTCGGATGCCGGAGCTTTTTTTGGCAAGACGAATAATGAAATGGAAATTTTTGCGCTGATTAATGCATTAAAGCAGGCGTTGAAGGTTAAAGAAAAAGTCGTGATTGTAAGTGATTCAAAGTATGTTTTGGACACTGCGACGGATTGGATGTACAACTGGCAGGCTGCTGGTTGGCGTAAAAAAAACGGCGAGATTGCAAACCTGGCCGCTTGGCAAATGGTGTATGATTTGATTCAGCAACAAGCAGAACGGCTGAGTTTAATTTGGGTGAAAGGGCATGCTACCAGTGCGGGGAATGTGTTGGTTGATGAGCTTTTGAATGAAGCGATGGATGGACTGAAATAAATATAAAAATACCGGCTGATAAAGTCGGTATTTTTAAATTTGTGCTATTGAGCTGATTTTCTAACTTGACGAGGAGATGCACCATAATATTCTTCAAACAATTTCGTGCCTAAGCGAAGATTACTGATGCCATTTTTCATAAACACATCTTTGACAGTCGTTTCAGTCGTCATAATTTCCCGATAAACATGGGATAGGCGGATCAAATAAATGTAGCGACTAAGGGTCATGTTTGCCTTCTTTTTAAAATAACGGCTCAAATAGTCGGGATGATAGTGAAATTTAGTAGCCAAGTTAGCCACATTTAATTTCTCACAATATGCCTGATTAATATAGATTAGCAACTCTTTAAAATGCTGATCTTCGCCTATTTCTAGAACAGTTGATTTATGAGCGTAATTCAACAAAATCGTATGCAAACAACTCATCAAGTATTCATTAAACTTCAAGCGATAACCGGTATCCTTAGTAGTATAAACATCCAGTAATGCCTTTAAATTTGTCACAATTGTTTGATATTCATCTGATAAATTTTGCGGATGCACATTAAAACTCAAGAGCTCTGGATCTGGCCAATATTTAGCTAGAAATTGGACTGGAATTTGCAAAACAACGGATTTATTTTCTGTATTAGTCGATGAATGTAAAACGCTTGACCCAATCGCAATAAAATCATTTGGATGCAAAACGACTTCCTGATTTTCGTAGTTAAATGTGACTTCGCCTTCTAGAACGAGCACAATTTCGATATGACGATGCCAATGCAAAGGAACAAAACCAATTTGTTCGCACGAATGATAGATTCGTACATCAACATCAGTATTGTCCATTACAAGTTCATGCTGTCCAGCAACTCTATCAGCCATCTAAAAATCCTATTTTTCATTTTTAAATATTTAATCAAGTCGGCGCCAAACTGGTAAGCTCAAGAAATCATAATTTTCATGGAACCATGCTCCGTGTTGATCAACCGTCAAAGTTCGCTCGTCAATGACGTGTTGCCAATGTCCTTCTGGCAAATAATAATCGACATCGCCGGACTTATCCATGATTGGTGCTACTAAAATATCATCACCAAACATGTATTGCCGATCTAACGGCGCACAATTCGGATCATTTGGAAATTCCATATACATTGGGCGCATCAGAGGAATCCCGAGCTCGACTGCTTTTTTGGCTTGACTATAAATATACGGCATTAACCGTTGCTTAAGTTTAGCAAAATCACGCGTCACTGTCACGGCTTCTTCATCAAACAGCCAAGGAACCCGGTATTGAATATTGCCATGATAACGCGAATGACTGGATAACAAGCCAAATTGCGTCCAACGCTTATAGATTTCTGGGCTTGCATTTTCCTCAAAGCCACCAATGTCGTGACTCCAGAACGTAAATCCTGACGACATGAGACTCAGACCACCACGTAAACTGTCAGCCATTGAATGGAATTGGCTTAAATTATCGCCACCCCAATGCACAGGATATTGCTGTCCGCCAACTGTTGCAGAACGGGCAAAGACGACGGCCTCATCAGCACCCTTTTCTTCCTTCAACAAATCAAACACAGCTTCATTGTAGCGATGCGTGTAATAATTATGCTCTCCAGCTGGGTTATTTCCATTATGATAAATTGCATCATGCATCGGAATTCGCTCACCAAAGTCGGTCTTAAAGCAGTCAACACCCATGTCTAATAAGTTCTTTAATAGCTTTTTGTACCATACAACTGCTTCGGGATTCGTGAAATCAACAATCGCATTTCCAGGTTGCCAAAGATCCCATTGCCAGACGTTGCCATCAGATTGCTTGATGAAATATCCTTTTTCTTTCCCAATCTTAAACAGCGCCGATTTTTGCGAAATATACGGATTAATCCAAACACAGACTTTCAGGCCGCGATCATGGAGACGTTGTAGCATTCCAACTGGATCCGGAAATTGTTCTTTATCCCATTCGAAATTGCTCCATTCAAAGCCCTTCATCCAGAAGCAATCAAAGTGAAAGACTGATAGCGGAATATCACGCTCAGCCATGCCATCAATGAATTTCATAACCGTTTCTTCAGAGTAATCCGTCGTAAATGAAGTTGATAGCCACAGACCAAACGTCCATTCTGGTGGCAAAGATGATCCACCAGTCAGACGGTTAAACTTTCCGACAACATCCTTTGGTGAATCTCCAGCGATTATATAATATTCCAAGGTTTGGCCACGGGTTGAGAAGCTCACACGATCCACGACTTCATTTGCCACTTCAAAACTAGTGGGCTGGCTCTCATTTACGAAAACGCCATAGTAAATTCCTGGCTCATTTTCAGTCACGCCAGGCTTTGATGCAATATAAAATGGAATCGACTTATAACTTTGATCAGAACCAGTTCCACCATCGCGATTAATGATGTCGATGGTTTGACCATTCTTCACAAACGCACCAAACGTCTCACCAAAGCCATAGACATTCGTTCCAGGCAACAGACTCAGCTGTTCACGCATATAGTGATCGGCTCGCTGAATCGTTCCAGCTGGCGCCTGTGCTTGTGCGCCAGTCACTGTGCTAGGATGGAGAACCTGTCCGAGCTGGTGACCAGTCAAGTCATCAATTGAGCCCTGCGCCTTGTATTCTGAACCTGTGATGCGACGACCATGATAATTAAAATCAATATTAAAGCTGTCATGCAAATCAAGCGTTAATTCAAGATCGCCGCTTTTAAACACAGCCTGCTTGGCGTCAACTGAAATCTCAGGGGTCACAGTATCGTTAGTTAATTTATAGAGTGGCATATGATCATCTTGGTCAAAGTGCTTGAGCTCCACACCGATAATATCTTCTGCCGGTGAAAAGATGGAAATCGTTGTATTTCCAATGTCGAGCATGTCGCTGCGGGAGTTTAACTTTTGATAGCTTGCATAAACTGCCAATGTTTCGCTGGCTTTTTGACTCGTTGCTTGGTCAATAATTTTTGCATCAAATGCTTCGAGTGGCGAGTTAATAATAAATTCATCTTTTGCCAACCAGTATCCATTTGTAAATTTCATCGTTGTTAATTCCTTTCGTTGAATTATTCAGCCGTCTCTGCTGCGTGTTTAGCATTCAAATCGCTCACCATTTGTGGTTCGAGCTTATCAATGTTGTTGAACAACAGCGCCACACATGATGCGACATAACCAAACAGTGGAATCCAGATGAAGCCAATGCGAATGGCGGTCAATGCAGCGCTACCTTGAGCCACGGTATGACCTGCAGTCGCCGCAATATAGCCACCGTTAGCAAGGACGGCTGACAAAATCATACTTCCAAGACCCATTCCAAGCTTGGCACTAAATGAGCTAAACGAAGTCACGAAACCTTCCGCGCGAATGTTGTTCTTCCATTCACCAAAATCAACGGCGTCAGACAACATTACGGCGATCAGCGCTCCAGTCAGGCCATAGCTGATGAAGTACAAAACAATTCCAACGAGAATCACAGGGACATTTCCATTCATCTTATCTGCCACATACAAAATGAGTTGTGACACGGCCGTTCCAGCCATTCCAACGAGCATGGTGTTCCGCTTTCCAATGTGCTTTGCGACAAGAGGAACCAGCGCAGTTGAGAACAATGTGATGACGGTTCCAGCAAGCACCAAGCTTCCAAGCGCTTCGTTATGCAACACGTATTTGAAGTAGTAGGGCAGTGAGCTTGAACGAACGGCGAAACCTCCCCAGTAAATAAAGTTGATGAAAATAATAATCACCCAAGGATAATTACCCTTTAAGGCTTTGATTGATTCGCGCATCGGGATCGAACGTTGCGAATCTTTGGTTACGACCCGTTCGCGCGTTCCAATGAAGGCTGTCATCAAGCTAATGACAGTAATAATTCCAAGAATCAATGCCCACACGAACCAACCGGATGCCGACGTAGAAGAGCCACTTTTTCCATCAAAGATTTTGCCAAAAAATGCAACAGCTGGCAATGTGAATGGCAAGAAGATTGCGGCCCCACAGTTACCAAAGAATTGACGAATCGTTGATAGTGTTACCCGTTCTTGCGGATCAGTGGTCAACGTTGGCAAAATTGAGGTCACTGGAATATTAATTCCTGAGTACAAAACCTTGGCGCCGATGTACGCAACGTAAATCCAAACGACTTTCCAAGGTCCTGGTAAATTCGGCGCTGTAAATGACATGATACAAAACAGCGCAAACGGAATTGAAAACCAGAGCCAGTATGGACGTGATTTCCCCCATTTGGTATGGGTTCGGTCAATGAATTGCCCCCAGATGACTCCGTCGACAGAGTCAATAATCGCAGTTACTGCAAACAGCCCAGCAACGACAGAAGCCTTGATACCCATCGTGTCGGTACTAAAAACTAAAAAGTAAGTTCCGACAATCTGAAAAATAGTGTTACACCCGAAGTCCGACATCGCATAGGCAAATCGTTCAGGCCACTTAACTTGTTGTTTCATGATAAAATTCCTTTCAAAAATAAAAATAGAGAAATGAATGCTTTTTAGGAAGCGCTTACATTCGCAAGTTTATCAATCTGTTGTGGTAAAACAATGAAGTTTTTGATTTGTGTCGGGTTCATGCACATAGTAGGTCGGAAATGTACATTTTGGTGAACAATGAAAAAGCCCCAGATTTAATATCTGAGGCGGTATAGCAGAATCGCTCTGCTGATTAATCTCCAATTCCACAGGCGAAAATAAATTTTATAAACTTCTTCGGTAAACCAAACTTGGCATCACATGATCATCAGCCCAGCCAATGACAGCACCGATTCCAAAGAAAGAAAACAGGGTTCCGATGTTGATTGACGTGATTTTGCCGGTCGTAATCCAAATCAAGAGCGAGATTACCATTGGGAATGAAAAATTTACTACTTGCGAAATGAGCGGGTTGCCCTTGAAATAACGAAAACGGGTGTAGATGACGAGATCGTCCAGGGGGTGCGTGATTAGACTGACGCGCATCGTAATCGAAATTCCTGTTCCGACGACAACAACAGATAGTGCGTCAATGATAATGCGAATTACCAGCGGAAAATCCGAAAAGATAATGAAAAATTGGCTGGCAAAGTTGACTAAGTAACTAAAGAAAAGCACGAACAGCATATTGCCAATGAAATGCTTTAGGTCGAATTTTTTGGTTAGAATGATGACGCTCAGGGCTGATAGAAAACCGAACAAGAACAAGAAGTATCCTTTTGGAATGAGTGTGATGACTTGTAAGTTGGCCGAAGCGGCGGTCCATGCAGCTGAACCCATTCCAGTCGTAACAGCGATTCCGTTGCCGATTCCATTTAGAGCTAAGCCAATGAGGACAAAAATAATTGATTCGTAATTTTTAAGGGGACGAGATGCCCCGTTTTTAGTGAACATGTTTTGCCTTTCTGATAGTTTGTTGGATAAAATGATCAATTAGCGTAAGTAATAATATTGCTTATCAGCTTCGCTAAAGATTCTTTACGTTCGTATTTACCCTGCACGATTCATGCTGAATGGCAAAATAATTTGCCAATTTCACGGCGCTAAAGCACGCGTGAAAAGGTTCGGCTAGATTCGGCAAGGGCTGGTCATCCGACGACAGAATCGCTTCGCTGATCCAGCAAACTAAAGTATTAGTATGGGAAAAAGTTTAATCATTTTAGCAACGCATTACTCTATAAATTGTTATATAAAATGAGTCTTTGTTTTAAGCTTTCTTTGGTACAGTGTACAATAAATAGAGAGAGTAAAAAAGGGCTGTGGAGAAATATGATGTTTATGATTGCTGCTGAGTTACCAAATTGGATCAATCAAATTGTAAATGTGAATGGTAGCTTCGGTCTTACTGAGTTCATTATTTTTTTCATGCTGATTTTTATTGAGACAGGTGGGATATTTATTGGCTGGATTCCTGGCGATGCTTTGTTGATTACTGTTGGCAGTATTGCAGGGATGCATCATAACTTTACTGAGCTGGGATTATTGATTTTAACATTTGGGTTTGCGTCATTGCTGGGCGATGCAGTTAACTATTATTTTGGGGCATGGCTGTTGCGACAGGCTCGGCGAATTAAATTTGTGGATCGCCATTTGAACGGAAAGTTAATGCAACGTTTGTCGGCAAGCTTTCATCATCGACGCTGGTTGTTGTTCATCGTGGCCGGACGTTTCTTGCCATTTGTGCGAACGGCGGTCCCATTAACGGCGCATCAACTTGGATTGGCGTTTGTGGATTACATTCGCATGGCTGCATTTGCTAGTTTTGTGTGGGCAACGTCAATCCTCTCGCTGGGCTACTTCTTTGGTCATCTATCTTTGCCAGATGGTGGCAGCTGGTGGCTAATTGGCGGATTCTTGGTGCTAGTCGGATCTGCATTAGCACTACCAAAAGTACGTGAAAGAATCATTAAATTATTTTTGGATGAAAAGTAAAACGAGCTCCAATTTCGGGGCTCGTTTTTAGGTGCGCTGGGATTACTTTTTTTCAACAAATGAATCAAATTCAGCGTTAAGTTCATCTGTAGTATGTGTATCTTGAACGCTTGCTTCAATACTTGGATTAACCTTAGCTGATGCGAAAGGTTCGTCAGCAAGGTGAGCAACGGTCTCGGCATTAACAACAGCTTTTTTAAGAGGATGCTTTTCTGTCATGATGCAATTCTCCTTCAATTTTTAATGTCTTAATTATACCAGAATAACGATGAGCGATGTGGGTATAAAATTGGGAGTTTTCGTGTGTTAGATGTTTTGGGATGTTCCACGTGAAACATTACCTGTCACCAACTAAAAACACCCCCGCCAAACCAGCAAGGGTGTCCACATATAAAATTTTTTATTCCCATTCAACAGTTGCAGGTGGCTTAGCTGTAATGTCATACACTACGCGGTTGATTCCACCAACTTCATTGACAATGCGGCGTGAAATTTCTTCCAACGCATCCCAAGGGAGTTTCGCAAAGTCAGCCGTCATTCCATCAACTGAAGTAATCGCACGAATGGCAATCGTGTAGTCGTAAGTCCGGCCGTCACCCATGACCCCAACTGAACGCACGCCAGTCAAAACCGTAAAGTATTGCCAAACTTCTGAATCAAGACCACGCTTTGCAATCTCTTCGCGCAAAATGGCATCAGAGTCACGCACGATTTCCAACTTGGGTTCTGTAATGTCACCAAGGATCCGAATTCCGAGTCCTGGTCCAGGGAACGGTTGGCGCCACACAAGTTCATGTGGCATACCCATCTTCTCACCAAGAGCCCGAACTTCATCCTTAAACAAAGTCTTCAGGGGCTCGATCAAGCTAAATTGCATGTCATCTGGCAATCCACCAACGTTATGGTGTGACTTGATTGTTTGTGCCGTGTCAGTTCCAGATTCGATGATGTCAGTGTAAAGTGTTCCTTGCGCCAAGAAATCAATTCCTTGCAACTTGGTAGCTTCTTCATCAAAGACTTGAATAAATTCATTTCCGATGATCTTACGCTTCTTTTCAGGGTCTGAAACTCCAGCTAACTTGCTTAAGAAACGCTCTTGAGCATCAACCTTGATAATATTTAGGCCAAACTTGCCACCAAGCGACTCCATCACTTCGTCAGCTTCATTCTTACGAAGCAAACCATGGTCCACAAAAATAGAAACTAATTGGTCACCAATCGCTTTTTGCAACAAAACCCCAACGACAGATGAATCAACTCCGCCAGACAAACCGAGCAAAACCTTTTTATCACCAACTGTTTCGCGAATTTCAGCGATTTGTTGGTCGATGAAGTCATCCATTGACCAGTCACGCTTGGCATGCACAGCTTTGTCCACGAAATTTTCTAGGATCTCATGGCCGAATTGCGTGTGTTGCACCTCAGCGTGGAACTGAATTCCATACAAGTTGCGATCAGTATCCTGCATTGCGGCGATAGGGGTGCTCTCAGACGTTCCAACAGCAGTGAAGCCATCGGGAACTTGTTCGACGTAATCACCGTGAGACATCAAAACAACTTGTTCTGCGGGCGTTCCTTGGAACAAGAGCGCATTGTCGACCGTCACTTGCATTTCAGTCTCGCCATATTCAGCTGAATCATTTGAAGGAACCACTTTTCCACCAGGGAGTTGATGCGCCATCAGCTGCATTCCATAACAAACACCCAAGATCGGGATGTTCAAGTTATAAATTTCAGGATCAATTGTAAATGCATTTTCATCATATACCGAATTTGGGCCACCCGAGAAAATTAATCCGGCGGGGTTAAGCTCTTTAATCTCCGCCACGCTCAACGTATGAGGCTTTAATTCAGAGTAGACCCCCAGTTCGCGAATACGACGGGCAATTAGTTGATTGTACTGAGATCCAAAGTCCAAAACTAGGATACTCTCGTTGTTTTTAGCGTCAGCCATGAATGTCCTCCAGATTGATTTATAGCAGCATTTAGGTTAGATTTTACTTGGCAATTTAAACAAATTAAAATCAAATTTTCCTGCACTATTAATGTTTTCATTATACGGGAGTTGTGGGCAGATTTAAAGGGGCGATATAGTAAGTAACTGATGAAAATTTTCATCGGCTATTAAATCACTTTAAAATCCAAGCAATTTCAAACGAAAAGCCCCACAATTTTGGGAAAATTCATCCAAAACGTGAGGCTCATTTAATGTTAGTGTTGTTTATGTGCTTTGTTGATCAGCTTCGTTAAAGATTCTTTACGTTCGGATGGGTCTGCACGAGTCATGTCGAATGGCAAAATAATTTGCCAATTTCACGGCGCTAAAGCACGCGTGAAAAGTTTCGCCTATATTCGGCAAGGGCCGGTCATCCGACGACAGAATCGCTTCGCTGATTGCCCAAGAACAAACACCTGGTTCATTTTTATTTAAAGCGTGGTGGTTTGAAATGATGATAGTAGGTGGAAACGCGAGGTAGCGGCACCAATTCGACTTAATTTCGGTCTACCGAAATTAAAAGTCGAATGGGACCGTGTCGCCACTTACTATCATTATTGAAAGACCACCACGCAATTGAAAAATGAACTAGGCGTTTCTAGTCAGCACTACATTTTAATTATGCTACTTCTTTTGCAGGCTTTGGATCTGCCTTGTGTGAAGCCAAGAACAATGCTGGGATGATTGCCAACAATGAGAACCCAGCTGACCAAGCAAATCCCATGTTATACGCATGTGACATTGTTAGGACTGGAGTAGCTTTCACAGAGTTCAATGCGATGTTAGCCACAATCATTGCCAAGACGGCTGAACCAGCTGAACCACCGACGTTTTGAATGATCCGAGTTGCCACTGAAATTTGGCTGATGTCTTCCTTTGGTGCGCCAACGAAGGCTCCCATCATAAGAGGAACTGAAACCATTCCCATAAATGCTCCACGTAAGAAGAGAATTCCAGCTAGGAACCACAGATTTGTGCTTGGGTCGATCCAGACGAATGGAAGGGTGAACACGACCGCTCCTGCCAAGCCAATCATGACAGGAATCCGTGGCCCACGTGAATCTGACAGATTACCAGCCCATGTCCGAGTGACGAACATCCCAACCGCTTGGGCCCCCATGATGATTCCAGACATGAGGAGTTCATTTTTACCGAAGCTTGCAATTCCCTTGCTGACCCCTTGCATATAAAGGGGCAAAATCAGCATTGGACCGTTAGTTGTAATTCCAGCCACCAAGAGCAAAAGAGTAGTCATGTTAAAGTTACGGTTCTTAAACAACTTTAATGAAACAATGACTGACGCTGGCTTTACTAGCGCATAGACGACATACAAAATTGCTGCAACGATCGCCAATGAAACCGCCAGTACAACATCGTGTTGGCTAAAGAATGAAACATTGGTCTTTAAGTTTGAAACACCGATGATCAAGGCTGCAAATAATCCTGATAATAGGGCAATTCCTACAAAATCAATCTTTAATTTTGGCTTAATACCAGGCATACTTGGCAAAAATAATACTACCAAGATAATAGCAATGATTGAGATTGGAATATTCACCCAAAACATCATGTGCCAGTTGAAGTTTTGCACGATGATCGCACCAAGGGTTGGTCCCAAGACAGGAGCAATCATGATTGGCATGGCCACGATTGCCATTATTTTACCAAGCTTTTGTCCATTGGCGGCCCGCATTAGCAAAGTCGTCAAGGCAGGCATTAGCAATCCGGCTCCGGCTCCTTGGATTACTCGACCGACGAGCAAAGTATCCATTGAAGTCGATATTCCAGAAAGTGTTGAACCAACCAGGAAGAAGACCATGGCTGTCGTGTAGACCCACTTACCATTGAAGCGATCGGTCGCCCAACCTGCAAGAGGCACCGTGATTCCCATCATCAATGTGTAACCTGTGACAGCCCATTGCATTGCTGAAAGCGTGGTGTGTAAGTCTTTCGTCATTGTATCAATGGCAATATTGACCATCGTTGAGTCTAGCAAAGGCGCAAGTGCACCAAATGCCAAGATCAACGCAATCTTCAATAGACCTGGATCCAATTTTTTAGTGCTGTTAATTTCTTCAGTCATAATAATAACCTTTCCTTTTTAGAAACACTATGTCTCTTATTTATGTAATTAGAATACACCATCCTAAAATAAAAGTCAACTTGTATCTTATTTTTGATGTTATAATGAGTTTAACAAACAAATATGAAGGAGGTGTGATACGATGCCTGAAAAGAAATCCCGTAAGCGCGGGGACGAATTAACTGATGAAATTTATAAGGTTGCACTAGAGATTGTTCGCAAAGATGGTTATATGGCTTTGAATTTTAATGAAGTTGCTAAGCGGGCTGAAACGAGTCGTTCGGTTTTGTATCGGCGTTGGGACACACCTTTTGAGCTGATGTTTGAAGCCGCACGTCATGGTGTTCCTGAACGGAAGGCCAGCGATTTTGATACTGGTAGTCTGCGGGGCGATTTGTTGGCGATTTTAAATACTTATTGGGCCAGCACAAACGCACGGATGGGATTCTTGGCGGTTGCCACTGCACTTGAGGTGAGTCGAGGGAATCAAGCGGTTGCAAAACGGATTCAAAACATTAGGGACATTAATAAGACGCGTTTGAATGAAATATTTGATCGGGCCATCGAACGTGATGAAATGAAGCGTTACCCCGCCGAAGTTGTTTATAATGTTGTTTTGAATCACATTCGGCTTGTTGTGATGTGGGATTTGACAGTCACGAAAGAAGATATTGTTTCATTAGTAGATGATGTGTGGATGCCATCGATTTTAACAGCGCAGGCAGATTAAAAAGCTGAACTAACTCGTAAAATGTGCGAATTGGCTCAGCTTTATTTTATTTTTACAATTTTTTGTTCATCAGGTCTATTTGACATAGAGATCTTATTTCTTGGTGAACTTGACGATGCCTTCCCAGCGAGCGGTTTGCGGGAACATGTCGATCGGTTGGATGTACTCGACGTTGTAGACCTTAACTAGATCAACGAGATCCCGGGCGAGCGTTGATTCGTTACAGGAAATGTAGACGAATTTTTCTGGCGCATGTGCAAGAATCGTGTTGATTAAGTTTTCGTCGAGGCCAGTGCGCGGTGGATCAACGACGAGAGCATCGGCATGCCAACCAGCTGCGGCCCATTGAGGAATGAGTTCTTCAGCGGCGCCAACAAAGTACTTAGCATTTGTGGCGTGGTTTTCTAATGCGTTTAGATTGGCATCATCAATTGCCTCTTTGACAGTGTCCATTCCACGAATTTCAGCAGCAGATTCAGCAAGTGAAATTCCAATTGTTCCAACTCCAGAGTATGCGTCTATTAATTTTTCAGCATGTGTGAGATCAAGAGCGGTTAAAGCCTCTTGATATAGGCGAGCAGTTTGCTTGGGATTGAGTTGTAGGAACGCACGAGGGGAGAGCTTAAACTTTTTACCATTAATTTCTTCGGTAATATACGCATCACCCCAAAGAAGCTTGGTTTCATTACCCCAAATCAAAGATGTTTCGCCGGGATTGATGTTTTGGCTGATTGAAACAACTTCAGGCAACTCAGTGTTAATCAGCGAGATTAGTTCTGCAAGGTCCGGAATCTTGGCTGTATTTGTGACAATTGTGAGCTGGACTTCTCCGGTTGATTCACTAACTCGCGCGACCAAGGTTTTAACGACACCATCATCACGTTTTTCATCATAAATAGGAGTTTCTAGCTTAACAAGGTGGTCACGAACGGTGCGCACAGTTTTGAGAGTGGCAGGATGTTGAGTTGACACCTTTGGTAAGTCTACCAAGAAATGCGAATTGCGTTTATACATACCAACAGAGACAGACCCGTCTTTCATTTGACGAACCGGGAACTGCGCTTTGTTACGGTAACCAGTCGGATCTTCCATTCCGATAGTTGGCTTGATTTCGATTTTTTCGAAGTTGGCTGGCTTGTACTTTTCGAGTGCTTGGAGAATCACGTCTTGCTTAAATTCTAACTGTTTTGGATAGGCTAGATGCTCAAGCTCAAAACCACCAACTTCTTGATTATCGACTGGCTCAACACGATCAGGAGAAGTTTGCTTAAACTTGCGAATCTCAGCTTCAATAAACTTGTTCGTGAAGTTAGTGACCTTTACATCAACCACCTCGCCAGGTAGAGCACCAGGAATGAATGTAATCTTGCGTTTGAAAGATCCAATTCCTTCACCATTGATACCAAGTCGTTTTACGGTGATCAGCAACTTCTCGCCGATTTTAACTTGGACATCTTGTGGTTTTTGATTATTTGTTCCACGTGAAACATTTTTAGATTTATTAAATTGATTGGGGCGTTTATTATATGCCATATTCGTTCTACAAGGGATAAACCCAGCTCCTTTTTTATTGATAGTTTAATTTTAGCACGCCAGGCAAATAAAAAATGGAATTGAACAGGATTAATGTTCGAATTCCATTAATTTGAAAATTTAGAAATCAGTTTCATCAGGGTTAGTATGGTTGCCAGCAACTCCTTGCAACTTGTCGATCTTTGTCATATCTTCGTCACTTAACTCAAAGTCAAAAAGCTGTGCATTGTGAATGATGCGTTCTTTGTGGGTAGACTTTGGCAAAGGCAAGAAACCATGTTGCAATGACCAACGAAGAGCAGTTTGTGCGGATGACTTACCGTATTTTGCACCAATTTCACGCAATTCAGGAACAGCCAACAAACGGCTTGTTGCTAATGGGGAGTACGCTTCTGTCAAAGTGTTTTGTTGATCATTAAATGCAACAGCTTCAGTTTCGAGATCAGAAGGGTTTGCAAATAGTTGATTAACAGCTGGAATAACTTTAGCTGTTTTCAACAATGCTTCATAGTGATGTGGTTGAAAGTTTGAGATTCCAATTGCGCGAACCTTTCCTTCAGCATACGACTCTTCCATCGCGCGCCAAGATTCAGCATTGGCAGTTTCCCAATCTTTACGAGTTTTCACTGGATTTGGCCAATGAATCAGATAAAGATCTAGATAATCTAGTTGCAACTTTTCTAGTGACTTAGCCAGAGCTCCCTTAGCCTCTTCATATGAATGCTTATCATTCCATAACTTTGAGGTTACAAATAATGTTTCACGTGGAACACCAGAATCTTTGATCGCTTTACCAATTGAAACTTCATTGCCGTAGATAGCAGCCGTATCAATGTGACGATAACCTGCTTCAAGTGCATCAAGTGTGCTTTGGTAAGCCACATCGCCTTCGGGGGTTTGCCACGTTCCAAAGCCAATGATTGGAATTTTGACACCGTTATTTAATTCGTAAGTGTCCGTGAGTGAAGTAATAGCCATAGTTTTAATCCTCCAAATAAATTGGACTTCCTAAGTCTGTTTGCAGCTGATTTTGATGGATATGTTAGAAACACGTGTTCCACGACAGAACTGAACCATCTTTTTGCCTATACACTTATTATATTCCATATTAATAGAATTAGCATAGTTAAGATTGTTGCTTTATAATAGGTAGAAGATTAAAGAAAGGCAGAAATGTGATGGCTAAAATTACAAACGGCGAAATCTTTCAGGCGGCTCGTGATGTTTTGGAAGAAAAAGACGTTGATAAGGCGCGTTTAGCAGATGTAGCACGGAAATTAAACGTTTCGCATGCTGCCTTGTACAAACACTTTGAAAATAAAGAAGCGTTGTTTGATGCAATGCACAGTGAGTGGCTTGATCGCATTGACCAACCAATTTTAAAACAGGCAGTTAGAGTTAATGTTGACGAACGAGAGGACAAGTTACATGATTGGTTGCAAGCATTTTTGACCATTCGGGAAGATGCGTTTCTAAACGATCGAGTGATGATGCACTATTATAAGTTAAAAGTGGCTGAAGCACCAGAGTTGATCAATGAGCGTTTGATAGAGTTTGCTGAAGCTGTTGAGCGAATCATGGCGTGGGATACTTTTCGAAGCCAACGTGGTTTGACTGTCATGATGGCATTTACTTATTTTTATCATCCGTTCTTTGCTGATAAATGGAGCGATAATTTGTTCCAACCATTATTTGAGTCGACCTGGCTAGAATTATTGCCTGTCATTCGGCAAGAATTGGAAGAATAATGTTCCACGTGAAACAAAAGGTGGCTAGATGAATAAGACAATTAAAATCATAGTTTCTGGTCGTGTTCAAGGCGTGGGCTTTCGTTGGTCAACCAAAGCAGTCGCAGAGAAGTTAGCGATTCGTGGAACTGTCAGAAACCTACCAGATGGCACAGTTGAAATTATTGCGCAGAGTGGTGAACAAAGATTGAGCGAATTTATTCAAGCAATTAAGGCTGGACCATCAACTTTTGCAAATGTTTCACAGTTAAAAATTGAAAAGTTGGACAATCATCACGAATATCCAACATTTCGCATCATATAAGTCGAGGAAATTATGTTAGAAAAATTAAAGAAAAACTCCATTTTATTTTGGTCAGTCGAACTGTTAGTGATAGCAATCTTGTTATTAGTGGTATCACAGCTGACATTTATCTTAGAACCGATTTTTAAATTCATCGGCGCAGTCTTTGTTCCAGTGTTGATTTCAGGATTGTTGTACTATATTTTAAATCCGATCGTTAACTTACTAGTCAAAGTTAAAATATCAAAGAAATTGACAATTCCGCGCTGGCTCGCATCATTATTGATGATTTTAATCTTATTAGCAATTATCATCACTGCATTAGCGAACATGTTGCCAAGAGTTGTTGAGCAAATTATAAACTTGGTTCATTCTGCACCAGCCGTAATAAGCGAAGGAAAGCATTGGATCGAGCTGTCATCTAAGTGGCATTGGGTTCAAACGTTGGGATTGAGTATTGATTCTGATACGATTCAAAATGGTATTCAAAAATTTGGTTCACAAATCCTTAATGGGATGGCGAGTGGGGCTGGGCAAATCGCCAGCTCAGTCATCGGATACGTTGTATATGCTTTGACGATTCCGGTGATGACTTTTTACATGTTGAGCGACGGGCATAAGCTGATTCCCTTTATTCAAAATTGGTTCCCACATCGGAAGGAAGACTTGGCTGAGGTTGCGGCACGGATTAATGATACGTTGTCACACTATATTATGGGGCAAGTATTTGAAATGATGTACGTTGGTGTTGCGACTGGGATTGGGTACTTCGCGATTGGCCAAAAATACGCGTTGTTGCTAGGTATTATTGCCGGAATTGCGAACATCGTACCGTACTTGGGACCTTATATCGGGATCGTACCTGCGCTCTTTGTTGCTCTTTCAATGGGCGGATGGCAATTGGTCTGGACGGTTGTGGTCGTTGGAATTGTGCATTTGATTGATGGAAACATCATTTATCCACGGATTATTGGTGGACGGTTGAATATTCATCCGTTGACGATTATTATTTTGTTGTTAGCAGCAGGAAATGTTGCCGGCGCATTAGGAATGATTCTGGTCATCCCAACTTACGCAATTCTGCGAACACTGGCTGTCTATCTTTGGGAATTCTTTTATAAGAAGGAAGCAGAACTTAAAGCATAGGTATTGTTGAAACGTCATGATTAATTTCATGGCGTTTTTATTATGTTACAAATGACGATTATTTTGTAATATGTTAAAAAAACGTTTATTCGGACGTTATTTAGTAGACTAAAATATTTTATGTAAACGTTTTACTTTTAAATTTTAAGGAGATGATAGTTTTATGAAAGTTCGTCAAATAGTGCTTTGGTTAAGCGCCTTTGCATTCGCAATGGTTTTTTTCTACTGAAGCATTTGCGGATAATTCAGCGACGGTTACTTATCAAGCACATATTGAAGAGACTGGTTGGCAGGGAACTGTTAAGAATGATCAAGTGGCTGGCACAACTGGAAAAAGGTTGCGAATTGAGGCATTTAAAATTAATTTGCAAAACGATTCTGGTAAAACAGGCACATTGCAGTATCGCGCGCATGTTGAGAACATTGGATGGCAAAATTGGGTTGGAGCTGGACAAGTTGCAGGTACAACTGGGAGAAGTTTGCGAGTAGAAGCTTTTCAAATTCATCTTACTGGACAGTTAGCGCAATATTATTATGTGCAATATCGTGCGCATGTCGAAAATATTGGTTGGCAAGATTGGACAAGCAATGGTGGCACTGCTGGAACAGTTGGTCAAGGGTTACGAGTAGAGGCGTTCCAGATTAATATCGTACCCAAAAACTGGTGGAAGGTTGTATCAACATCAACGTATAGTTATAATAAATCTGGCTATCAATTCTATGCACTTAGACAAATTGGGCGTGCAGATGGATTATACAGTTCCCCATGGATGACAAGCGCAGACGCGACTGTTGAAAATCATGATGCGCAGGGATATAACGGAACGATTGTGTATGCAGATAAGGAAGCTGTAGTTAAGGATCCTGCCGGTGGAAATCACGCTGTTGTGCACATTAACTTGAATGGTAAATGGTCTTGGATTGATAAGGGTGGCTTGAGCTGGGACACAAATGCTACAGCTACAACAACTGATGACCATTATCCAATGTATCAAGGTAATTCGTTGAATGCGAATAACCAAATTGTTTATAAGGCTGATGGTACGGCATACTCAGATTTGATTGATAAAGCGGCCAATGATTGGAATGCCAAACTTGGTCGAATCGTCTTTGTAAAGGCTGGGTCAGATTTAAGCAAAGTTAATTTGAAGATATCTGATTCACAAGATGGATTAAATGGTAATGTAGCAATTACTTGGTATACTGTCGGTAAAATGGAGCTCAATACCTCATACTTTGGTAAAAGCTTTACAAATGCTCAGGTAAACCAAGGAATCATTGAACATGAGATGGGACACGCGTTAGGAATTGATCATACTGGTCGTGATGGACAGACTTGGTCATGGTCAAATCCGCAAGACGCCATGTGGTCAAGTTCTGCACCTAACAATGTTCAAAGACTTACAACTGCTGATATAAATGCTGTTAAATTGGGCATTAATTTGGGCCTTGCAAGTAATACAGCATATCCATATGTAAATAAAGCTAGTGACGGTGATGATTTTGTAGCTGTTACCACGGTATCAAAGTAGGAGGGGATTAATAAAATGACTAGTGATAAGAAATTTTTAAGTTTGATTTTGATTAGTACGATTGCCCTAACGGCGTTTGGTGGACGAATTACGTCTAATGTATATGCGGACAATAATCCTGTTGCTTCAGATTCCGTAACTGGCTTCACAGGAGTAGGGCCAATGTCTGATACTGATCCAAATTCACCATTAGGGTATTTTGTAAATGGTCGACTAGTTAAGCCAGTTTCGAATACTGAAAAAGATGAATTTAATCAAGGATGGGTTTATGAAAATGGCGAATTTGTTGATCCAAACACGTTAATAGCAGATGGCCCAGGATCGAACATGATAAGGATCGATCCTACCACACCCACTAAAACGCCAGCAACACCGAACCAACAAAATAATCCAAGCACGACTGCAAGTCAAAGTGCAGCACCAACGACGGCAACTCTAGCTTCTGGAAGCACAACTGTAACCAAGCAAGCTACAGACGGAAAGACTCTATTGCCTGCAACCGATGCTACTTCTAACTTTGGAATTACTGCATTGGTTTTATCAGCAACAGCAGGAATCTTTGGATTATTTGGTTCATTGTTAAAGCGCAACAAGTAATAAAAATTTTAATACGCTGATATTTAACAGCTAAAGAAAATGAAGCGGCATGATTAACTTCATGGCGCTTTTATTATGTTACAAATGACAATTATTTTGTAATATGTTAAAAAAATGTTTATTCAGGCTTCTTTTTCTGGACTAAAATATTTTATATAAACGTTTTACTTTTAAATTTTAGGAAGATTAATAAAATGACTAGTAACAAGAAAGTTTTAAGTTTAGTTTTGTTTAGTACACTTGTATTTATGGAGTTTGGCGGAGGGATTACATCTAATGTACATGCTGACGATAATCCTGTTGCTACAGATTTAACACCTGATGCACCGGAATGGGTTACTGATGTTTATCCAAATTACGGATATACAGGTGTCAGGCCAATCTCTGATACTGATCTAAATGCTCCCTTGTGGTTTTATGTAGATGGAAAACCTGTTAAACCAGTTACAGATCCTCAAAATTGGGTTTATGTTAATCACAAATTTGTTGAAACAAAAACAGGATCAGGAACTACCACACCAACGAAGACAACTGGATCAGAAACTAATACGCCAGCGACACAAAATCAACAGGGCAATCCAAGCACGACTACAATCCAAAGTGTTGCACCTACAATCGCAACACCAGCTTCTGGAAGCACAGATGCAACTAAGCAAGCTACAGACAGCAAAGCACTGTTGCCAGCTACAGATGCTACTTCTAACTTTGAAATTACAGCATTGGTTTTGTCAGCAACTGCCCTAATATTTGGACTGTTTGGGTATTTGTTAAAGCGCAACCAGTAATGAAAATTTAAATATGCTGATATTTCCAGCTAAAGAAAATGAGCCCTTTAGATCAGGACTCATTTTTTGAATTAATATTTACCAGTTTGGATAACCTTCTGGCGTAAGATCTTTCACACGCTTTAGCAATGTCTTTAAAATACCATTTTCAGTCATTGCCGCCCACATACCTTCCATTTGTCGTTCGTTATGAATCAACAATGAAGCAATCGCGCGCAATGTGAAAAAATCATCAGACTCATTAGCAATCTCTCGTACATCGTCTTCAGTGATTTGCTCCCTGAACCCTTTTTGCATCAAAGTTCGCGCAAAGTTAACATCAAAATAATCTGAAGCTTCAAACTCACGGGCAAGTGCTAACATTTCTTGATCATATAATGGATGTTCTAGATGATCAGGTCCTTGTCCCCAAGCTACTTTCACGCCGAACATGTCTGTTAAATATTTGTCCCATTTTGAGAAATTAAAATCGTGCAGTGTGGTCATGATTAATTCATCCTCCCTTATCAATAATCTAGTTTAGCAGATTATTTTTCAAACTGATGAAAAAAGTCATCTTTCAGGAGCTCAGGGAAAAGGACAGTTAAGTCTGTCGGATGATTAACAACTTCACGATGATCTTTAAATGCTAGAAGCAGTTCTTTATCTGAATAATTAATTACTCTGAGACCTAATTGTAGTGCTTGAATGTGTGTGTCAGTTAGAGTGTTGTCAGCAAACAAATTATTTTTCAGTTCATCATGTTTCACGTGGAACATTTTTGTTCGTTCACGAGCCGTTTCTAGCATTTCGGTAGCCAAAGTATCAAGTCCCTGCGCAGCCTGAATCATCTTAGCTGCTGGCGTTTTCGCTGGAGACAAAATTCGTTCAGACAATAGAGACAGGCCATCATTAAACTTCATAGGGAATAGCTCAGCGGTCTTGCCAAGTTCAGCCAACAATTCTTTTGCTTCAGTCAAATTAGGCAATTGATCATTTGGGTTTTGTAGCGCAACTGCATTGCTTAAGGCTAATGCGTCAGCCAATTCGTCCCGCGAATAAACGTGGTCAGTCAAAATGAAGTGTGCAGCCAGCAAATCAATGACATTCAAAGTATTTTCAGAAATTCCAACACTGTCGAATGGATCTGTATCTAGAACGCGCAGCTCGAGGTAACTAACTCCTTTTTCTAGTACGTCGTCGCCCTTAAATCGAATTGTTCCATAAAATTCAGCGGCTGAAAATAGCTTACCTTCATCAATATGGGAGTTCATTTGTGCTAGGGTTTGTTCAACAGAAGTGCCGTAATCTATGTCAATATCTGCATCATTGGCAAAACCATAAGCACTTCCACGTAGCGAGCGAACTGGCTCAGAAATGTTATCTGGAATTCGTGAATCACTATCATTAAACGTATAAGGCGCCGCACCAAACAGATAAACGAGCAGCCACCGATGAGCAGAAAAAGCCTGTGCTAATTTGAAGTAGGTTTGATTTTGGAACTTCACGAAATCATTTTCAGCAGATGCATCAAATAAAATCTGAATCAGCTTTGGAGAAATAGAAATATTCACGTGAATACCTGTCATGGTTGCATGGGTTGAACCATATTTTTCTTTCAACCAATCACGGTAATCTTGGTACCAAGTGCGTTTAAAAGTAGTATCAAGCCAATCAATGTCAGCTTGATCATAGCGCGGAGGCATACTAATGGGCCAAATCGCCTCGTCTGTTTGCAGTTGTTCGCGAACCACCCACTCCAACTGAGCAAGGCGCAAACGTGCATCAGATAAAGATTTAGATGGTTCGGTCACGAGCTCTAGTTGCGATTCAGCATAATCAGTGACAATATATGGGTGGAAGAACCGGTTACCGAGCGTCTCTGGATGGGGAATGCGACTTAGTTTCCCTTGCTGGTCAATGCGATGTGCTTCGATTTCTAGGCCGTATTGACCATTAAAAAGCTCAGCAAGACTATTGGCCGCCGTCAGTTTCTTAAAAATGGGTGAGTCTTGAATGTTCATGTTGCTCTCCTTGGGAACTGGTAAAAAGTAAGTTAATTATATACCTATCGTTTTAAAATTACTAATGAAAGCTACGGATTCATGGTAAAATAGGGTTTATACATTTTTATGACTTTGGAATTAATAAGAAGGAATGGAATTTTTATGGATGATACAAATAACGAAGACCAAATGAACCGGGGATTAACATCTCGACATGTGAGCATGATTGCCCTTGGTGGGACGATCGGGACAGGTCTTTTCTTGGGGGCTGGTAATTCAATTGCAACGGCAGGTCCGGCGATTGTTTTGATTTACATCATTGTTGGGGCGTTTATGTTCTGGATGATGCGCGCGCTGGGTGAATTAATCCTGAGTGACCCAAATAATCCAACGTTTATCAATTATATCGAGAAATACCTTGGTAAACGAGCTGGATATGTCATGGGTTGGACCTATTGGATTGGCTGGATTACGATCGCGATGTCTGAACTGACGGCGGTGGGGGTCTATATGAAGTTTTGGTTCCCAAATGTTCCTTCGTGGATCTTTGAAATCGGCTTCCTGTTAATCCTATTTGGTCTCAATATCGTGACTGTTTCAGCGTTTGGCGAGACGGAATATTGGTTCTCGATGATTAAAATCATTGCAATTGTGGCGATGATTGCAACTGGGATCATTATGGCGATTGCGCATACACACACAGTTGAAGGCGCCACGTCAATTACGAATCTGTGGTCGCACGGCTTGGTTGCTCATCATGGGCATCATCTTCTTGCTGCCTTCCAGATGGTCTTCTTTGCTTTCTTAGGGATTGAGTTTGTGGGAATGACGGCTGCTGAAGCCAAGGATCCGAACAACACGATTCCAAAAGCAATTAACTCTATTATAATTCGAATTTTGATTTTTTATGTCGGAGCGCTCTTGGCAATCATGACAATTCAACCATGGACGGCTTACAATGCTGATCAATCGCCATTCGTACAAGTTTTCTCTGGAATTGGAATCACCGCAGCGGCGGGAATTATTAATTTCGTCGTGTTGACCGCAGCAGCTTCATCGTTGAACAGCTCGATTTTTACAACTGGAAGAATGTTATTCGCACTAGCAACGCCTGGTACTAAGCTTGCTAAGCTCAATCGCCGGCAATTACCAATCAATGCGATTAGCTTGTCAGCGACATTGGTGGCATTGACGGTTGTCGTGCACTTTGTCTTCCCGGGTGATGCGTTTCAGTTGATCACATCAGTTGCCTCGGCGGCGTTCGTTGTGATGTATATGATGCTTGTATGGACACACGTGAAGTACCGGCAGTCTGATGATTACAAAGCTGGGCAAAAGTTGTTCAAGATGCCAGGTGCACCTGTTTCAAACTATGTCACATTAATCTTTATGGCCGGAATATTCGTGATTCTGTTGACGCAAAAAGCAACGATGTGGCCAACGTTGATTGCGATTACTTGGTATTTAATCATGATCATCATCAGCATGCGCAAATTCAAAAAATAACGTACAATGAAGGTATTGAGTTTTATGACTTGATGCCTTTTTATTACATAGCGTATTGTGCTAGTTATGATACATCTTGGTAATTTTTCACTGGCGTGGTGATTTGAGATGATGATAGTAAGTGGCGACACGGTCCCATTCGAATACAAATTTCGTTTCACGAAATTTAGTCGAATTGGTGCCGCTACCTCGCTCAATCACCTACTATCATCATCTCAAATCACCACGCTTTAAATAAAATGACCAAGATGTTCAGAAAGATATTGTCCTTTGCTTGATCAGCGTAGTGATTCTGTCGTCGGATGTAATTTCCTGCCGAATCGAGGTGTACTATTTCACTAACACCAGGCTCCAACGGTTAGTGAAATTGGTGAATTATTTCGCCTTACATCTCGATTCGTGTAGGAAAATCCGAACGTAAAGAATCTTTAGCGAAGCTGATCAGGCAAAATTCAATATTACATAACTAGCACACCGCATTACATAAAATCTGGGGAGGATATTACAATGGCAGAGCGATTTATTGATGGGACATACGTTTTTCAGCCGGCAGAGACTGAGGCTGTGCAGGAAAAGTATTTGGACTTGAAGTACATGGCGGGCGAACGGCATGATTTGGACATTTATTTGCCAAATACGGGGGCGCGACCATTTCCAGTTATCATCGACATCTTTGGCGGTGGCTTGTGGCGGGGCGAGAAGAGTTCGTTCAAGTTAAATCCAGCGTTACAAATATTGGAAAATGGTTATGCTGTCGTAAGTATTAATTATTCTTTGATTTGGCAACAACATTTTCCGACGCAGATTTATGAAGTGAAGGCAGCAATTCGGTGGTTGCGTGCAAATGGCGCAAAATATGGCCTAGATATGAACCGTGTGGCTTTGATGGGAGAATCTTCCGGAGCACATTTGGCAGCCTTAGCGGGCGTTTCAGCGAGTGTGAATGAATTATCCAATCCGCAATTTGGGGAGGCACCCGATGAACCTGAAACTGTGAACGCCATCATTGCTTTGTATGGACCATATGCATTTGACCATTTTGTGGAACAATTTAAAGAGAGCCAGACGACACCGAAGTATGCTGAAACTGGAACGGCGGAATCATTTGAAGGCCAAATGTTTGGTAAACAAGCGCCAAAAGATATGCCAGAGCTAGTAAAACGGTATAATCCGGCGACGTATTTTAATCCAAAAATGCCACCGATTCTAGGATTTGCTGGAACTGCTGATCAAGTTGTTCCGTATCAACAGACGATTAATATGATTGAAAAAGCGCAGACAGTGATTGGTGATAAAGCCGAATTGGTACTTGTCGAAGGTGCTGGGCATGGTATAGCTGGCTTTATGGATGAGGCTAATACTGCGTTGAAGGTTAAGTTTTTGGATCATTATGTCAAATAAAAATGTGAACGAAGGGGCGAGCAATGAAACAACAATTTATTAATGGATTTATTCGTGCAACGCCGGGGTCGCTGTTCTTCACAATCGCAGTTGACTACATTTTGGTGTGGTATATTCAGCCGCAAACTGTGCTGATGAAAATCGCGGTCTTTTTGATCTTGGTGGTGCCAGATTTGTTTTCGGTGATTGCCAGCTTCTACAATTATTTGCAGGATCACAAGGACGAATGGCCGGGAGCGGACAAATAAATTTGTTTGTGTGATAATGAACGATATAAAAGAGAAAAGGACACAAATAAGATGCAAGGAATTAATATTGATATTACTGGAATTTGCTGGGTCATCATGGCCTTCGCGGTTTATAAACTCGGTGTGCGTGCGCTTGATCTCTGGGAAAAGCAGTTGAACAAAAAAGACTCAGTTGAAAAACTAAACAAAGACTAAAAATAGAAAAGCCCTACCCTAACTTGTCACAATGAAGGGCTCCAAGAAAGTTAGACAAAATCTAACCAACTTGGAGCCCTTTTATTATGACAAAATATAGTTTTGAACAGAAAGTTACAGTTGTGCAAGAATATCTTTCAGGCAGCTTG
>JAITPD010000017.1 GCA_031289615.1 Lactobacillaceae bacterium
TACCATGCTTTCATTAATATTGTGTTTCTCCGCGAGACTCCGTTGGCTCAAGCTGCCTGAAAGATATTCTTGCACAACTGTAACTTTCTGTTCAAAACTATATTTTGTCATAATAAAAGAGCTCCAAGTTGGTTAGATTTTGTCTAACTTTCTTGGAGCCCTTCAATCATGTCTAGCGCATAAATTTACCCAACCCGCGGGCGTTTCTTATAAATATAAGCCAATCCGTACAAAGTAATCAGCAAAACAAACATACCCTGCACGACGTATACCGGAATAGTGTTTCCAGTTACATAACTGATGAAAATTTGCATCAACAACGCAATCGTAATCGGTAACAGCCATTTGTAGTCAATCTGAATATGCATCAAATTTTTCCGTTCGAGATAACCAGCCCGGACAACCACCAAATACAAATACGTGATTGCGCCACTAATCGCCACGCCATACAAGCCAAAGAACTTACCCAAAATCAGCAAGAAGACCACGTTGACAATTCCAGACGAAACCGTTGTCGTCAAGATGTCTTTCGTTTTCTTCGCCGCAATGAAGATGGTCCCTTGAAACGCCGCGACATTCGAAAGCAAAACCGTCAACGCCATAATTGGCACCAATCCCCAGACGCCATAATACGAAATCGGAAATGCAAACAAGAACATTGGCTTCACCAGCGCAACCACGACCGAAATCATGACAAAATGCACCATTACAATAAAGTGAAAGATGTACGTGTAAAATGCGTGTGCGTCAGCTGATTCGTACTCCTCAATCGCCGACATTTGCCAAGCCTGATTGAACACTCCGTAACCCATGCTGACAATCGACGGAATCTTGTTAGCCACAGCGTACAGCCCGTTTCCAGTCAGACCCACGAAAAGCAAAATCACCCAACGCGAAGCCGAACTACTAACCCACCATGAAATTGCATTTGGAATCAGTGGTGCTCCATAGCCGATGAGTTTTTTCATATATTGTTTCGAAACCTTTGCAAAACTCAAATAGGTCCACAGTTTTGAAGCAATTAAAACATAGATAAACGCAACTGTTTGTGCAATATTTAACGCCAAGAAGTAGCCGGTCAGGCCAAGATGAAAACTCGTTAAGAATAAAATCATCAATGATGCAGTCAACAACGAACTTATGATTCCTGTCATAGCAAAGCGTTTCACATGGCCAATCGCTCGTACAAATTCTTGGAAAAGAGCAAGTACAATCGTCATTACTAATTGCCAAAACAATAGAAATCCATAGTCGACAGGCCAAACTAGCATAATGATTGCTAAAACGACGAGCGAGATAATCAATCCGACTGCGGTGATTACTGTTCCGTTCGACAACACCTCTGCCGGATCTTCTGTCTTATCCATTGTGAATCTGAAAACCGCGTCAAATGCACTCATAGCAACGATTGGCATTAAAATTGAAATTACAGTCCACGACAAATCTGCAAAACCATAATCTTGCTTCGTCAAAATATGCGTGTACAGTGGCAATAGTAAAAATGTCACAAGCTTGCTGCCAAGCGTTCCAACGGCAAAAATCAATGAGTTACCAAATAATCGCTTAACTCTCCCCATGCGTTTGCCCCGCGATCTGTTCCTTTAAATACGCCGTTACTTCTGCAAAGTCCGCCGTGAAATCAGGAGCAGCTTCATTTTCAACAGTTAACAGCGCCAATGCTTTAGGCAAGATTTCATCCAAAGATTCATCCTCAACCATCACAACATTTTGCACGCGCCCAGCCAACCACTTCACATAAAGATTGCGAATTTTATGATTGTTATTATCAAAGACAACCACTGGAGTATGCGTAATAATACCAAAAATCATGCCATGTAGACGATCCGTCACAACTAATTTATGCTTGGCTATTTCGCGCAACTTATTTTTAACAATCCGCTCACGCCAAGAATTTGGCACAACAACCAGATGATTCGTCATAGTGTCAGACCAAGTGACCTGATGACTCCATGCCAAATGCGCCACCAAAGCATCCTTGCGCGCATCAACCTGGCGTTCCTTATCCTTGCGCATCAATACAATCACATCGTTTTTTCGCTCTGGTTGCTCATCAAACTTGTATTGTAATACAATGTCGGGCGTCAAAAACTTTGGCCCATCAAAAAATTCTGCTGCTTTTTGCAAACTAACTTCATCACGAAGCATCAGCGACAAATTTGGATTTGCGTTATATGCTTCACGAGATTCTTGTTCAAAATCTGGATCATCAAAGCGAACGGACTGTGGAAATGAAAATACAACATTGTTTGTAAATGTACTAAAGACTTTTTGACGCATTTTTTCATGACCGGGCCACAAATCTCCCATGTTGCCACCACCATGAAATGCCAATACATCACCTGGTTGTACCAGTTGTTCTAAATCAGTGAATGCCCGATTAATTTGCTCTTCCGTAACTGGCACAATGGTAAATTGCGGAAAGCGCTCAGCCAAAAAATTTTGTTGTGCCAAAAAAATTGCTAGATCACCAATATTGCTATGTTGTGGAGCTCCGAGGTGAAATAAGACTAGCTCATTTTTTCTTTCAAACTTGATATGGTTATTTTGCCGATCAATGATTTTTATCAAGAAATGGTTAATGTACGCCCACGGTTGTAATATTTTTTTCATCAGAATCGCTCGCTCCTTTCTAAATTAAATTTTTAACTTTCTTACGTAACCAAGCTGGAACTGGCAGCATTACAAAAACAATCTTAAACCACAAATTACGTTGAATTTTAGTGTGGGGCCGTTTTAGAAATGCACGAATTTCTGGCCTGAACTTAACTGCATTTTCTGTGAAAAATGTAACACCATTGTCAGCCGCTGTTTGAATAAGATATTTTATCACAACAGGCTCAATTTCAGGATATTTTTGAATCCGTTCGGCCAAATTATCATTAATTAATACCGCAGAACGCCAATCTGCTGGGTTCAACGTTTTCATGATCGAACTCGACCGTTGGGCTTGAAAATAATAATCAACATCATTTTTCAAGACAACGACGGGTGAGTTTTCCAGATAAACAATTGGGGTCGTATCAACATCTTCGAATAACGCACCTTCCGTGAACTTTAATGAATTTTTAAATAAAGCTAACTCAGTAACGTAACTCCAAGCTGTGACATACACTCCATATTCTTCCGTGACCTGCCGAACCATTTCGGCGCCACTATGCACGGCCGTTTTGTTATAAATATCACCATGTCCAGCACCATTTTCATTTGACTGAATCACGCCATCTTTAACACTGATATAGTCGAAATTGACGGTCTTTGCTTCTGGAAATTGTGTAAACGCTGCATCAACGTCCGCCAATAAAACTGGAGAAATGTAATCATCCCCATCTAAAAACAAGACGTACTTTCCTTGCGCCGCTTCGATTCCGGTATTTCTTGCTGCCGAAAGTCCGGCGTTTTGCTTATGAATCACATGAAAATTTTCATACTGTGCGCTGAAATCTTCAGCCATTTTTCCTGTCGCATCTTTTGACCCATCGTCCACGATAATCGCTTCAAAGTTCCGGTAAGTTTGTTCTGCCACGCTTACCAAAGTCTTTTCGATGAACCCTTCAATATTGTACGCCGGAATAACAACTGAATATTTAACTACTTCTTGCATTTATTTGTCACCTTTTTTAAAAATTTTTTTACCTTTTGATAAAGCGAGCGCCAAGCCATAAAAATGATGAAGATTCAGCCAAACCAAAAGTTGATACTTTAAATTTTTCTTCCAGTCTTGATAGTACTGGATTTTACGCCCCTGATTTACTTGCAATTGATATGCACGCATCTCTGAAATTGCTCTATTTCGTTGCTCTTTTGGTTGCGTAGTTAACTTGCCTAAATGCAAAATATTTGATCCTAATTCGACGTTTACTAGCCGATAAATTTGCGCATCATGCTCTGCTGACACTGTTATATTGCGCTCGCTGATGAAATTAAACATCGCGCTGAAGTCTGTCACCAAATCCAAATGATGGTCCAGCGCAACTTTTTCATCGTGCGTCAAAGATTTTTGACTGCTACGATACCGATAAAGCGGTTTGTCGTTTGGAATTACAATGACGTCATTCGCTAACAATACAGCCATTGCAGCGAAACCGACGTCCTCAAACAACGTTCCCGCCGGAAATTTGATTTGCTTTAACAGTGTCGTCGAATACACTTTATTCCAAACGGCTGTGAACATTTTATCAATTTCAGCTGACGAAGTATCCCAAATCCATGGTGTAAACTCATTGTCAGCAGAAAAGTACGTGAATGAAAACACTGCCATCACATTTTCGCGACCATTCAAAGCTTCATCTAAAATTGTTAAGGCGTTTTCTTCCAACAAATCATCCGCATCAACGAACAACGTATATTGGCCGGTTGCCTGTTGAATCCCATGATTTTTTGCATCAGCTGGTCCAGCATTTTCCTGCCATACGTATTTGATTCGTGAATCTTGGTCGATGAATTTTTTCATAATCACAGAAGTTTCGTCAACCGAACCGTCATCAATCACGATAATTTCAACATCAGTCAGAGTTTGTTGCAGGATTGAGTTAAGCGTTTCTGCAATTGTTGGTGCTGCATTATACGCGGGAACAATGATTGAAAATTTTGTTTTTTGCATTTTACGTCCCCTCGCACCTCTATCTTTAAAACTGGATAATTTTATGATTATACCATGGTGAACAGGTGTTTTTTGTGGCGACATTGTGAAGAAATATAATAAGTAAGTAAAATTTTTCGGTCGTTTTTTACAAAATTTTATCCCTATCCCTATCCCTATCCCTATCCCTATCCCTATCCCTATCCCTATCCCTATCCCTATCCCTATCCCTATCCCTATCCCATGATTATGATTTGTCAAAAACAAAAAAAGCATATTAATTTGTTATTCTTTACTTAGATAAAAATTTAATTAGTTGACAAGTGTCATCTATAAGAATTAGGAGTGACAAATAATGAAAAAAGCAATTATTATTACATCAATCAGTATTCTCACATTAGGCGCTTTAGCTACGACAAGTTTGTGGCATACAAACACGCAAAGTAAATATGCAGGAGCTCGTGAAATTAATCTCCAACTTGCTGCCCAATCATTGTTACAAAACGGTAAAACTGACTCAGATATTACGATTCAAAAGACCGGTTACTATGTCGTGCAACTCCGAGGCGCTGATGGTGGAAGTAATTCTGGCGAAAATACCAGTGGTTCCGCTAGTCAAAAAGGGACTATTTATTTTGATGGTGGCCGAGGGGGCTACGTTGAAGGTCTTGTCTATTTGACGAAGGATCAGACAGTTCAAGTTAACGTTGGTACTGCTGGTAGTGGAACTGGTCAGTATAAAGGCCCCACATTTGGTAATGCTGTTCAAGATTTAGCGGGTGGAACTAATCAAAACAGCCGCGATATCAATGGTGGAATTGGAATAGTTACCTCGTCTAAAGTAAGTTTATCTGTTGGAGGTAGTGGTGGTGGCTCAACAGACTTCCGCGTTAATGGTACAAAGATGGCTGTAGCAGGTGGCGGTGGTGGCGCAGTAGCTATTCAAGGAACATACACAAACCAGCAGTATCCCACATATAATTCGGGAAGTGATTCTAATCATTTAGGAACAGGTGGTAGTGGTGGCTTTGTCTACGCTGGTAATAATAACCCGAATGGACACGATGGTAATTATGCTAGTCCTAATAATCAAACTACTGATCTGTTAGGTAAGGGGGCTACATTGACTGACCCTGGATCTGCTCCAGATTATTTTCCAGACGCTAAAAAATTAGCCGACAACTTTTACTCGTTTCCTGGAACTGCTGGAGATGTAAGTGGTGTTGGATATGGTGGTCGAACAAATATGGCCGGGACTATGGAAGACGGTAATTCCCGTTATTCTGGTGGTGCTGGTGGCGCTGGTTATCACGGCGGTAGTGCTGGAGGATCAGGTAAAGATACGAGTGGGGGACGAGACCTTATATGGCAAGCTTCAGCTGGTGGCGGTGGTGGATCAAGCTACGTAGATCTAGATTATAATAAAGACGTTACGAGCATTGTTAGCGTCATTCCAGAATTAAAAGATTTTAGAGATACTAATGCAGGTAGCACAGCAACATCAGTGTTTGGCGGTGGTCGTGCTCACAAAGACGGTGCTGCAAAAATTTACTTCATATCAACGCAAAACCCACTTCCTTCTACAAGTGATCAAGTTAGTCAAGACGCTGTGAAGATGAAGGCCACAAACTAAGAAACGGAGAGGTTAGCACTATGATTCACAATCGTAAAGTAATCAAAAAAATATTATCATATGCACTTATCTTAACAACAGTTACTGTTGGCTCGACTTTTGCAAAATATATCAGCGACCCTGGTACAAATACCAGCAACACTCTAGTTTCAGGTTTTGATTTTGAAGCTACCATCCAAAAGACCAGTGACAACGGTAATGTATATCAATCAGTCATAGGTGACCAGCAACCGGGAGATCGTTATGGACAGATGGATGTAACCTATAATGCAACAACCGTGTCAAACAACTACGAGATTAGAGTGACAAACACAACTACCCTGCCGATTAGGGTGTTGTCGATCACCAAGACAGGGGCTTTCAATGAACAAATAACCATTGGTAATGTTAATACGTCAACCGTCATTCAACCTGGCGATTCGCTTAAGGTCGCAGATGTTGTCTTAAAAGGGGCAGATGCACTAACAGATGGTAGTGTAAATCTGCAAGTCAATTGCGTCCAAAATTAAAAATTATGTTTATTTTCATAGATTCACGAAAAAGCACGGCTCGTTGCAAGTCGTGCTTTTTTGGATGATTAAATTATTATTTTCATACCTCGTTCAGCGCTAACCAGCAACAATATGAGTTCCTGCATGATCATTCATTAAAGCTTCGACATTGTTTAGCCCCGTTATGATTGCCTCATTTCCAGTTGCCTTCACAAAGTCGATGGCCGCCAAAACTTTGGGAAGCATTGACCCCTTCGCAAACTGTTGATCTTCAACATAGCCATTCATTTCACTGACAGTCACCGTTCCCAAGCACTTTTCGTCGGCTTTACCAAAATTAATTGCGACATTATTCACAGCAGTCAAAATAATTAGCTCATCCGCATGAATCAACTCTGCAATTTTTTCAGATGTGAAATCCTTATCAATCACAGCTTCACTTCCGACGTACACACCATCTTGCTCAATGACCGGAACTCCACCCCCGCCACCAGCAATCAAGATTGTGTCATCATCAACAAGCTTTGCAATTTCCTTGCTCTCAAGAATATTGATTGGCTTTGGCGACGCAACAACCCGGCGATAACCTCGACCAGCATCTTCCACCATCGTCCACGTCGGATTCAATGTCTTAACTTTTTCAGCCTCAGCATGTGAATAAAATGGCCCAATTGGCTTCGTTGGATTGCTAAAGGCTGGATCGGTTGCATCAACTTCTGTCCGTGTCATAATGGTTGCAACTCGTTTGTCAGTTAAGCCAGCACTTGTTAATTCTTTATTTAACGCGTTCGACAACCACAGTCCAATTTCTCCTTGGGTCATTGATCCAACCGTATCCAGGGGCATGGCTGGATTTTTAGTTGACGAACCAGCTTCTTGTTGCAGTAACAAATTCCCAACTTGCGGTCCATTTCCGTGCGTGATCACGACTTGATAACCCTTTTGAACAAACTTCACGAGCTGTTTAGCAGTTGCTTCGAGTGCTCGTGCCTGTCCGCTTGCTGTCGGATCATCAGTTAAAATAGCATTGCCACCCAATGCCACTACGATTCGTTTCATATTTTTCTCCTTTTTATTTAACTTTTTTAGAGCCCTTCAAACACCTGTTCATTTTTCACTTGCGTGGTGGTTTTTCGATAAAGATAGTAAGTGGCGACACGGTCCCATTCGACTTTTAATTTCGTTAACACGAAATTTAGTCGAATTGGTGCCGCTACCTCGCTTTAAGGAGTGTGCACAAAGGCGTTTTGAGCTGTCGGGATAAGATTATTTTTAAATTTGCTACCAAAGCGTAGCGACGTAGTGATTTGGAAAAGAAGCTTATAACCGAAGCTCAGCCTTTGTAAACACGATGATCACCTACTATCATCATTTCAATCTACCACGCTTTGAATAAAATGACCATGGTGTTTGCTGGTCAGCGAAGCGATTCTGTCGTCGGATGACCGGCCCTTGCCGAATCTAGGCGAACTTTTTCACGCGTGCTTTAGCGCCGTGAAATTGGCAAATTATTTTGCCATTCGCCGTGACTCGTGCAGGGCAAATCCGAAACGTAAAGAATCTTTAGCGAAGCTGATCAAGCAACTTTTATTCATCACACCGAAATCACACCAGTCACCAGTGCAATAACCGCTGAAACCGCCGCCAAAACAACAATTCCAGTCATAATCTTCTCGCGATAAGTGACTTTATACCCATAATCAGAACGTGCCTTGTAGTAGAAAATCATTCCAACGGCATACATCACCATGCACAGCCAGAGATACGTCAATCCTGAAAGTACAATCGCCATCACTTGAAATGCCAACGCGATGAACCCAGCGACAATCCAGCCGGCATTTTTATTTTCCAATCCCAATTTAAATTGATATGCACCCACCAAAACGTAGCAAACCACAATTGACGATGTACATAGTGAATAAGCAAACGTGTACGCTTGTTCAGTAAAGATAATCGAAATCAAGAAAATTTGGATAAAGATTTGCGTGAGCCACAAAGAATGTGAAGGAGCGTTGTTTTTATTCATATAACCAAACCAAGCTGGCAAAATCTTTTGCTTAGCCATCAAACTCGTTGCTTCAGACGGCAAAATCGTCCAGCTAATCCAAGCACCGAAAATAGTGATAATCATTCCGATACTGATAATTGCGCCTCCGATGCTACCAGTCATTGACTCAAACAGATACAAAATCGCTGGACTCTTGATTTGCACGAGCTCTTCTTGTGAAAGATATCCATATGGCAACATTGTTAAGACGACGTAGATTCCCAAAAGAGTCAGAAGTCCGATAATCGTTGCCTTACCAGCGTCAGACTTCTTCTTGGCCCGACTTGCCAACATCGCAGCTCCTTCAATTCCTACGAAGACCCACATCATCGCCATTAAGCAACCCTTCATTTGACTCACAAATCCACCAAAACTCAAATCACTATACGAGAATATGCCAGAAGTATTCACCGCGAAATTTTGCCAGAAGTGAGATGTAAAAACACCAAGTTTAAAGCTCAGCGCCGCCATCAACGCGAATGCAGCCAGTGGAACCAACTTACAAACCGTAACAACCGCATTGATCGCAGCAGCAGACTCAACTCCTCGCACCACCAAAATTGTCAAAAGCCAAGATAGAATTGAAGCGACAATCACTGCCCCAACGCTGTTACCCGACTTAAATGATGGAACAAAGTAACCCACTGCCGACATCATCATTGTGGCAAAGGCGATATTCCCTAGCCAAGCTGACAACCAGTAGCCCCATCCTGAAATGAACCCAATGAAGTCCCCAAAGCCGGCCCGGGCATAATCTGAAACGCCTTCTAACTGAGGCTTGTTCAAAACTAAATTTTTTAAAGAAATCGCTAAAGCTAAAATTCCAACTCCAGTAATTCCCCACGTTAGCAACGTAACTCCGGGAGTCGCCGCATTGGCAAGTGTTGCTGGCAAGTCAAAGACCCCCGCACCAATTGCACCACTGATCACCATCGCAATCAGAGCAAACAGCGAAATTCCTTTATTTTGCTTTGCATTGTCCATTGGCTAATACCTTAGCTTTCCATGGCTGGTACATCTGGGATAAAGAGATTACCAAGCGTTGCCGCCATAATCGCCTTGATCGAATGCATCCGATTTTCAGCTTCGTCCCATTGACGGGCGTACTTGCTGCGGAAGACTTCATCCGTGACTTCCATTTCTGTAATGCCATACTTGGTCTTCACGTCTTCCCCGTATTGAGTGTTAGTGTCGTGGAAGGCTGGCAAACAATGCATAAAGATCAGCTGGTCATCTGGCGTTCCTGTTGCCTTCATCATCTCCATGTTCACGCGATATGGTGTGAGCAACTTCACGCGTTCCTCCCAATTCGTCTCGCCCATTGAAACCCAAACGTCGGTATAGATTACGTTCGACCCCTTAACTCCGGCCTTAATGTCATCTGTCACCATAAACTTAGCACCACTATTGTCAGCAAAACCTTGTGCAATCTTAATCACATCTTGGGCTGGGTGCAATTCCTTTGGCGCAACAATGTGAATATTCACACCCAACATTGACCCCGTTACGAGCAATGAGTTGGCCATATTGTTACGTCCATCACCAACATAAGTCAGAGTTAGCCCCTTCAAATGCCCGAAATTTTCTTTCACCGTCATGAAGTCGGCAATCATCTGTGTTGGATGCCATTCGTCAGTCAACCCATTCCAAACTGGTACGCCAGAATGCTTTGCCAATCCTTCAACAACGTCTTGTGAGAAGCCACGGAACTCTATTCCATCAAACATTCCGCCCAGCACAATTGCTGTGTCTTCAACTGATTCTTTCTTACCCAGCTGAATATCGTTCGCCCCAAGATACTCAGGATGAGCTCCTAGGTCGATTGACGCAGTAGTAAAAGCCGAACGGGTCCGAGTTGATGTCTTTTCAAACAACAATGCAATATTCTTTCCTTCAAGATAACGATGTGGAATGCTACGCTTTTTCAAGGCTTTCAAATGGAGTCCGAAGTCAACGAAATATTGGATTTCTTCTGGGGTAAAGTCCTTTTCAGCCAATAGTGAACGTCCTTGGAAGACAGAGTTTGTTTTTGTTTCAACCATGATTTTTTTCTCCTAATTAATTGTGTTTATTTGACAGTTTCTTGTTGTGATCATCGCTGTTCATTTTTCAAATTTTGGTTAATCAGCTTCGCTAAAGATTCTTTACGTTCGGATTTGCCTTGCACGATTCATTATGCGTTTTGTTAGCGATTTATCGCTTACCAAAACACGATCCGCAGTACTTAGTTGGGCAGCTGTGTCATACAGCTGGGAGACTTAGTAACGGAGGTGGTTCGAATTGCAAAATAATTTGCCAATTTCACGGCACTAAAGCGCGCGTGAAAAAATTTTCGCCTAGATTCGGCAAGGGCCGATCATCCGACGACAGAATCGCTCCGCTGATTAATCAAACCAAAACAGAACCCACTATTCGACATTGTCACGCCAGATTGGTTGGCTCATGCAACGAGGCCCACCACGCCCACGTGACAATTCACTTGAAATGACTTCATGCACCAGAATGCCGTGTTCGCGTAACAATTGATTTGAAACGTAATTCCGGTTGTAAGTCACAACCTCACCCGGCGCAATCGTCAAAGTATTTGACCCGTCGTTCCATTGCTCACGAGGAGCGATAATCGAATCCTTGTTTCCAGTAAAGATGAAGTCAAGCTCAGACAAACCAAGCACCTGCTTAATCACCGTTTCAAGATTATTGAAATGCTCCAGCTTAATCACACCGTTCTCGCCAGGATGTAGCACGAAAATATTCATCTTGCCTTCCTCATCCATAATTCCTGGGAACACCGTAAACTGATCTTTGTTAACCATTGTGAAGACTGTATCCAAGTGCATCATGGCGTGGTTGTGTGGAATTTCAATCGCAACAACGGTATCGAAATTACTATTTTCATTCTCAAACAACTCGCGAGCCAAACCTTCAATTGACTTTGATGAAGTTCGTTGTGAAACTCCGACCGCCAAAACGTGTTCGTTCAAAACTAGTTCGTCTCCACCTTCGATCCGCGTTTGAAAATCACGATTACGCCAAATATCGACCTTGTTGGCAAACCGCTCATGGTACTTCATGATGTACTCTGTGAATAATGACTCAGGCTGTCGTGCCTTGAAAGTCATGTGGTTGACTGTTATTCCAGATCCGATTGAAGCCTGTGGATCGCGAGTGAAGTACGCATTTGGCAATGGATCTAGCAAGAATGGATTAGCAGCATCCCGACCAGCCAAGTCATGCAAAGAATCATTCTTAAATGCAAACTCAGTCCGGCGAACTCCCGCGTATAACTTTGCGACCATATCTTTTACATCCATGTCCATCAAATATTCCTTCAGCGCATCATGCGTTGATCCGAGTCCGTACCCCTCTTCGTCAAGAAATGTCTCGATAAACTTGTTACGAATTTCACCTGATTGTGACAAAACATCCGTCGCCAAATCATCAACATACAAAACCTCGGCGCCGTTGTCTTGCAAAACTCCTGCGAAATAATCGTGCTCCTTTTGTGCAATCTCCAAAAATGGAATATCATCAAACAGCAACCTCTCCATGGTGTCAGGTGTGATATTCTCCACTTCAGCTCCCGGGCGCTTCAACAAAACGCTCTTTAGCTTACCAATTTCCGAATTAACTTGAATTGCTTTTTCAGTCATGACTTTGCTCCTTAAAATTTTTTATGAATACATTAGAAAGTCTGATTACTTCCTTACTTTTTATATGATAAAGCGCTTTCAATTGTTATAATATAGACGTAAACACAACGTTCATTGTGAATTTGCACAATGAAAATGGGGCGTTTGTGTTATATAAATAATGCGTGGTGCTGATTATAAATATTGTGCAATGGTTAATCAGCTTCGCTAAAGATTCTTTACGTTCGGATTACCCTGCACGATTCATGGCGAATGGCAAAATAATTTGCCAATTTCACGGCGCTAAAGCACGCGTGAAAAAGTTCGCCTAGATTCGGCAAGGGCTGGTCATCCGACGACAGAATCGCTTCGCTAATCGGCCTGAGCACAATATTTATATGAAACATCTTGTTCATTTTATTGAGGTATGGTGAATTGAAATAATGATAGTAGGTGATTATCGTGTTTACAAAGGCTGAGCTTCGGTTATAAGTCAATTTTCAGGATAACTACGTCGCTACGCTTTGGTAGTGAACCTGAAAACAGGCTTATCCCGATAGCTCAGAACGCCTTTGTGCACACTCCTTAAAGCGAGGTAGTAGCACCAATTCGACTAAATTTCGGTCCGCCGAAATTAAAAGCCGAATGGGACCGTGTCTCCACTTACTATCATTATTAAATATTCATCATTCCAGTGAAAAATGAACAAAGTGTTTTATCACCAGCACCATGTATTAAATCCACATCACAATATCGTTTATGTTAACTGGGGGAAATATGAACATATCAAAAAAAGCAGCCCAAGAGCTACTTAGTCAAAATTTTTATAATCAAGCCTTGTGCTTAACGATTCTAAGTACGCACGGCATTGTCTTGGCTCAACGTTCAAACTCTACTAAAAATAAAATCGAAGCTACCCACATCGCTTCTTTAATTCAGCAAGTCCAGAATAATCCAGCCGTTTTTTATGAAAATCAAACCGATCTTGACGAGTGTGTTAGCATTTCCATCCTTTATAAAGACACCCAAATAATCGGTTACCTTCTCATTCAAGGGCCAGAAGAACAGGTTCAGCTGAATGGTAAATTGATTTTGACGATTGTTACTATGTATCTCAACAGCAATTTCAGATTCACCTCAACTTGTCCCATTACAGATCGCCAGCGTTCTGATGTTTTCCTGCGCGAACTGGTGACCGCAGCTGGCCAACTCAATCCATTTCTGATAAACGAAGCCAGGCATTTTAAATTAAATATCAACCATACGCTCTATGTCGCGATTATTTATTCGACCTCTGGATTTGCGGACGACGACCCTTTGTACAATCTGCGTAATCGCATCAACGGGCGTACCACACTTCTCACCGCCAAAATTTTGATGATTGTTTTCGAATCTCGTACTGCGCTCGAATATCTTCAACAATGGTGTCAGCCCAATTCTAAAATCAGCGTCTCGACTAAATCTAAAAACTTGCTAAATGCCTATCATGAAGCCGTCACAACGGCGATGCTGACTGAGTGGTTGAAATCGGAAAAGGATGTAAACCAAGTCATTGTCCAGTTCCACGAGTTGCAGAGTTTCATCCCGATTGTGCATGCGAAAATTGATGTTCGTTCACTTGTCGACATAATTATTTGCTTTGATTCGTCGATTGAGAATCACGAACTTTTGGAAACTTTTTGGACTTTCTTCCAAAATAACGGACGGATTAAAATCACTGCGGAAAAGTTGCACATTCACCGTAACACTCTTACTTTCCGGCTCGATACTTTAGGCGAGCTATTTAAACTGGACCTGAACAGTTTTGACCAGCGAACTTTGCTGTATATTGCGATGGTTAAGTACAAAACTTATGCGCTGGATGCCAGCCTGAGGATTGCGGACGAGCTGCTGGAATATGATTTGGATTGATTTTTGAATATTTAAAAAAGATAAGTGATTCGCTATTGTACAACGAATTATCTCATCTTTTTACGATTTTGGTGGACTAAAAATAATGACAGGGTCTTGTAGTTTTAACTACGAAATTTAATTTATTCCCGCCTTAATATTTTCTAATTCAACAATTAAATCATCGTCGTTTGGATTAAAGTCTCTTTCAATGATCACACAATCTGCATTGGACAATTTAATAATCCGCTTTAATTCTTCAATAGTATCCTGATTGATTGATACTGCGTGTGTATCCTGATAACGATTATTAATATTTTCATATCCTGAAACATGAATGACCTTGATTTTATCAAAAGGAAACCCAACCAAATATTCACTCAAGTTCATATTAAAGTGATTAGCAGAGACAATTGCGTTTGTTAAATCAAATAGAACTCCGATATTAGGCAAATCATCACAGACTCTTTTGAAAAAATCACTCTCACTCATTGTTGATTCCAACATTTTCGAGTGATTAACCACGTTCTCAATTAAATATTCTCCGGATTTATAATGCTTATTTATTTCCCGTAAATTATTAATAACTACCTTAAGAGTTGAATTGTTGTACTCAATGTTCTTAACTGTGGTTAAATACCTATTATCCAAATAAGAGTACGCAATATGATCAGAGTAATACTCCGTTTCAAAAAATTTACCAGTCAAATAATAATATCGGTCGTTTTCTGTCTGAACACCTTCACTAGACCCCAATGAAGTTCGTAAACTGTGTAAGCCGAAACTTACTTCTTTTGAATATTTGTTTAATGCTATCAACTCATCAGTCGACATTATATCTGGCATAACTTCTATAACATCTACCATATCAACTACTTTATCTATAATTTCACGATGTAATGTAGGGCGATAACTAATTCCTATTTTCATTTTTTTCTCCCCGAATCAATATAACAACTGACACTAGATTAAACAGAACAATAATTGATTCTATGTGTGCAAAGTTCAGACTAATCAAAGCAAAAATCAATAAAAATATATTGCTATTAACAGAAAGCATCTGAATCAGAACTTTTTTGTTAATCTGACTATTTTTGGTTAAAAATGAACTCCGGACATAAATGCTAGTCAGTAGCGAAGTTGGCACCATTAAACAAAGCATTGAAATTTGTAGTGGAATATTATGCAGATAATAACCTGCCACCAATCCTAAAGCAACCAGCATAAAAATTAAATAAATCATAACTCGATTAATTTGATGATTTTTTAAAATCTTGAACACTAGCAACGTTATTATTCCAGGCAGTACAAATGGAACATATATATATTTAGAATAATCCGCATGATGAATGAAATTACTTGCCACTAATGGAATCCAGATAATAGTATTGGCACTTAATAATCCCAAAATCCAAAATGACTTTTTCTCACTTAAAGCTTTAATTTTGATGCTTTCACTATGCTCATTTAACACTTCATTTTTAGGAATTAAGAGTAAAATTATCATGAAAAAGCTAACAGAAATAACCGTGACCATCTTTAACGAATTCAGAGCAATCACTGCACCCAAAAAGAATCCAAATAATGTCGCAGCTGTCTTTAGATTAGCCATCTTCATGAAACCAAGTTCGATACTTTTGCTAATTTCCAGAATCCGATTAGAAACATCAAGAGTGATTAACGACGTGCTCATAGTAATCACCATGTAAATCAATAGCTTTACTATTATTTGGTCGTTTGGTACCACCCAAGCTGTCAGGCCTGCTACAAGACCTAAGACGCTCCATTTTTTCAATGAAAGCCTACTCATCAGTTTTAATTTCGTCAGATCCAAATATATATAAATCGCGACTGCCGCTTCAATTGCTAATATTAGGAGCTTCGTGTTTGCTGCGCCAGTATTTAGCAAATTAGTCGTAAATGCAGAATATACTGAGCTATCCAAAAATATTAGGAGTAAATAAAGCAACGTCATTTTAATTTTCATTACTTAAATTCCCTCCCAAAGATTGATAATCATGAATTTTGCTTTGATATTTCCCATAGTATACTTATTATTTTTGACTTTCTTATGTTTAATAATTATTTATTGTTCGTATTTTCTGTAAACAAATATTTTTATAAATTACTCTTTCCTTTTGTTTTTGAAAATTCATTCAAGAAATTGAACTTTTAATTAAAAAAGCCATCAGCCACGGAAAATCATCGCGCGCTAATGGCCATCCTTTTATTTAATTTTACGCGCCACATAAATCGGCCGCCGCTTAACTTCCAGATAAATATTAGAAATATAGCGTCCCACAATTCCCAGGCTCAGCAACTGGATTCCCGAAATGAACAGCATGATAACAATCATCGAGGTCCAGCCATTGATTGCCGCTGCCGGGTTGAGAAGCTGACGGATCACTAGCAACACCGCAAATACCAGTGAAAATACGAACGAAAGCATCCCCAGCAATGCCGAAATCAGCAAAGGTGTCTGTGAAAAATTAACAATTCCTTCAATCGAGTAACGAACTAGTTTCCAAAATGACCACGATGATTTTCCAGCAACGCGGTCGACATTTTCATACTCCAAATATTTCTGCTTGAAGCCAACCCAGACGAAGATTCCCTTTGAAAAGCGGTTATACTCTTGCATCTGCACAATCGTATCCACCATTTGCCGGGTCATCACGCGATAATCACGAGCGCCCTCCACAATCTTTGTATCAGAGATGCGATTAATCAGCTTATAAAATAGCTCTGCAAAAAACGTGCGAACCTTGGACTCGCCCTTCCGGTTAATGCGCCGGGTTCCAATTGCATCCCAATCACCAGACGCAACGCCAGCCAACATTTCCGGCAACAACTCTGGCGGATCCTGCAAATCAACATCCATTACAACGACATAATCACCGGTCGCCTGTTGTAAACCTGCATACAGCGCGGCTTCCTTGCCAAAATTTCGAGACAGCTCAACATAATGCACATGTTCATTTTTGGCTTGCAATGTTTCGATTGCCTGAATTGTTCCATCAGTTGAACCGTCATCGATAAACCAATATTCTAATGCGTAATCTGCAATTTGAGCATGCACCTTTTCGAGCGCCTCAAAAAACAACGGCACTGTTTCTTGTTCATTTAAAACTGGCACAATAATCGATAGTTTTGGCATGCGTTCTTCCTCGTTTTAATCTTTAATCAATTATACCATGTACATTTTTTGCGAATGCCCAGGATTAAGTTTTCGCATAGCGCTTGTTATGATATTCCGCTCAGGTCACTCAGCTTCGCTAAAGATTCTTTACGTTTCGGATTAGCCCTGCACGATTCATGTCGAATGGCGAAATAATTCGCCAATTTCACGGCGCTAAAGCACGCGTGAAAAGGTTCGCCTAGATTCGGCAAGGGCTGGCCATCCGACGACAGAATCGCTATGCTGACCGCCCCTCATGCACAATATTTTATAAAACACCCTGTTAATTTTATTTAAAGCGTGTTGGTTTGAGATGATGATAGTAGGTGATCAAGCGAGGTAGCGGCACCAATTCGTCTAAATTTCGGTTCGCCGAAATTAAAAGTCGAATGGGACCGTGTCGCCACTTACTATCTTTATCGAAAATACAACACGCAAGTGAAAAATTAACAAGGTGTTTTACAACCAGCCACACAAGTTATTTACTAATTTCCTTTTCTACCTCAACCGCAATTTCTGCTGGCGTAGCAGGTTTTGTTCCAATATTCATCATGATCGCCACCGCAACCCCGATAAACGTATCGACCACCCGATCCAAAGCATAAAAGTAAGATTGATTTTCTGGCACCGTTAATGCAATCATCAGAAACGCCGCACTGGCTCCGACGACTCCATTATTATTTTTAATTGCATCATTTAGCATGATTAAAAGCATCAGCAAAATAGGAATCACAATCACATTGACCACTGAGGTATTATGAAAAATATCACGAAATAAAATATATCCAACAGCAAACAAACCACCTAATGTGTTCGCCAAAATTCTTGATTTACCAAAATGGACAGTCGTCTCAAAATCAGAGCGCAATGCAAAAACAGCCGCCAAGCTTGCAATCATCGGGTTACCACGGTGAAAAATCGCAAACCCTAAGATCACGATGAATACACCAATCCCAGTCTTGATGGTTCGTTTACCAAATCTAAATTGCATGTGCTCTACCTCATCTTTTAATCTTTAAACGATTATACCACGCGCAAATTTCTCTAAAATAATAAATCCCACCGTTACTCTACCAATTGCTTGCTAAAATAGTGGTGAGATATTTTGAACTAATGGATATTTTTAAACTTCATCTTCGTCATCCTTGCGACGGCGACGGAATAGCAAGAACCACCATCCGGCCAGAACTCCAGCGACGGCCAAGCTTCCAACTGCCAGAGGCCACCAAGCTGTCGGACTCGTCTGCGTATCTGCAGCTTCGACGTCCTTGTCAGCGGCTGAATCTGTTGAGTCCTTCACAACGTTGTCATCCTCAGTCGGTGCCGTGATCGTGTCGTCTGTTGTTGGTGTTACCGCTTGAACAGCCGGCGTTCCAGCAATCGGCGCAACGTTTGTCACAGCTGGAGCCAATCCAGGCTGAACCACTACCGCGTCTGGCCCAATAAATGGTGCCGGATCAGGCGTTGGAGTTGGAACAGGTACCGGTGTCGGTGGTGTTGGAACTGGCGGAACCGGTACTGGGGGAACCGGAACATTCGCCGTGTACACAACATTGATCACATTTTCGGCATCTGATTCGTGACTATAAACTTGTCCGCCCACAACCTTGATCAAAGTCGTGTAACCAGCAAGATCAGGCGACGTGATTGCCTTTGTTGTTTGCTCTGGAGACCACGTGTCGCTCAAAGTTGCATGCGTTACGTTATCAATTGTCACATAATGCGTAAACGTTAATTCCTGCACATTGTCATGCACCAAAGTCTTTTGGTTAGAATCTACATAATGAATCGTCTGCTTAACTGTCTTTGTCGTCTCGTTTAGCGTTGTGCCGTGCTTGAGATAAACATTGACCGTCTTGTCTGAATCATAAACTCCATTTGGATAACCAGCATCGGCATTTACTAATTCGTAACCCTGGACCTTCAGCGCATCCAACTTTTCATCAGTGACCGTGTAACCAGTATCAATATCACCTGCCAATGTTTCTGAATCAACTACCGCATCTTCAGCATCAGTATCTAGATAGTTAACCGTGACAGTGTGCTGGATTAGATTACCTTGCCAAACATAGGTGTTGGTTTTATTCTCCCCAGTTGCATGAGTGTTGTTATATGTGCCAATGTCAGCAGCTGGCAACTCATCCCCTTCTGGATTATGTGCATCATCCCAATTACCAACTCGCCATGCTGTTGAGTCTACAGCATACTTAGAATCAAATATGGTTCCTGGAATTGCATCCTGTAATCCAGTCTCACTGTTCAGTATAAGATTGTGTGCCATCCTTATCTTCCATAATGAACTATAACCAGTCTCGCACTTGAACATATCCGTCGTATTTGTCGTATTCTGCGCCCCAAAATTGTACAAATCTAATGTTTCCAAACTCACACAGTTACTAAACATTCGTTCCATAGTTGAAGATACGTGAGTGTTAAACTTGCTGACGTCTAATTGCTTTAGATTATAACAATCGAAGAACATCGCCTTAAAGTTGGTAACGATATTTGTACTAAAATTATCGCCAAAGTTAATTGACTCCAAGGCCCAACAATTGTCAAACATACTTTCCATGTTTGTAACGTTATTAGTGTTAAAACTGCTCAAATCCAATGACTTCAACGCCCGACAACCCTCAAACAAATGCTCCATATTTGTAATATTATTTGTAGTAAAGTCGCTGCTAAACGTTATTTGCGTCGCGCGTTCAACCTGACAGAACATGCGCTCCATACTTGTGACTTTGCTTGTGTCAAATGTACTTACGTCGAGGTCAAGCAGATTGTAGCATTCACAAAACATGCGATCCATATTTAAGACATTACTTGTATCGAAGCTGCTCAAACTTAATGCTTTTAGTTCCCAACAATCATTAAACATATACCGCATATCTGTAACTTGGTACGTATGAAAACGGCTAGTCAATGTTAGTGTCTCCAGTGCCTTACAGTTATTAAACATGTACCGCATATCTTTAACTTCACTCGTGGCAAAGTTCGTCAAGTCCAATGACAACAATGATAGACAGTTGTCGAACATATGCGCCATATTTGTTACTCTTATTGCTGTAAAGTACATGCCAAATGTTATCGACTGCAATGCCTTACAATCATTAAACATGGATCCCATATTCGTAACATTTTCAGTATTGAAACCGTTTAGATCCAATAACTGCAATGCAAAACATCCGTCAAACATATTTGCCATGTTTGTTACATTATATGTTGAAATCTCCTTATTAAACTCAATTGATTCGGCACGCTCAACATATTTGAACATTCCTTGCATATTTGTAACATTATGCGTGTTAAACGATTTCAAATCTAAGTTGGTCACGTGATAACATTCGTAAAACATATTCTGCATGTTTGTAACGTTTTGCGTATCCAGATTTTGCAACCCATTTATGGCAGTTGCAAAATACAGTCCACTAAACAAATACTGTGAATTTACAGGAGCTTTGACTCCTTCGCTAATGTTAACTGAGGTGATAGTTTGCGCTACAGCAGGGGCCAAATCAAGGACAGTCTTAGGGTTTTTAGTGACCTGTGCTAGTACTCCGTTTCCCTCTGGAGATGGGCTGATCGATAAGACATTATTAACTATCGCCCAATCACATCCTCCACTTGTCCCGCTATAATCCTCCGCATGCACAACCGTTTCCCAAGTCGTAACAATCGTCGTCGTTGCTGGTGCTACCAAACCAACAGCCAGCACACTCAAAAGTAATATTGCTTGCGTCATTCGCTTGCTGATCTTTTTAAATATCATCTGATTTCTCCTCATTTGTGTATTTGTAACTCAATTGTAATAAAACTATTAGAACAGCGCTCGCTTATAGTTTAATTAGTTTAATAAGATTGTGCCTCACGTGTGAATAAGTCCACAATTACGGACGAGAAAATGAACTTTCTTCTTCGAGCAAAAAAGATTGACCCCAAATACAGCAATGTCTGCATTTAAGATCAACCTTTGTTATTAACGTATTTTTTGTCGCACCCACGGAGATATGAAATAATCCAGTCCCCACTTGCCAGCGTTATAGCCTGCCGTTAAGATTACAAATGCGATGACGAGCTCTGTCGGATTTTTTGAGATCAGCCCAAAACCGAGGTAAGTCAGGTTTAAAGCAATCGCTCCCAATGATGCAATTGTTGTTAGAGCCCCAAGAATCAGAAGCAAGCCAACGATTATTTCGCCCCAGAGCAAGACGTTTGCCCACAAACTCATGTCTGTCGCTGATTGTCCATTGCTTGTAGTCCACTTCACAAATGCATTGAACCATGGAAACGCGGCCCGATCTGAAAACGTCGATGTGACAGGTTGTGCTATTAACATTTTGATGACCGAATCCAGGTGAAAGCCACCGCTCATCGTCAGCTTGTTCCAGCCGTCAATCAACCAAGTCGCTCCTAACAGCACACGGAGCACAGTTAAGAAATAACTCACAATTTTATTTTCGCGGATTAAATTCCACATATTTTTTCTCGCTTTCGATTTGGATAGTTTAACTAAAATGAGGAACTTCGATGATAAGCGATGCGAAACTGATCTATTCACGCATCATTTTATTCTGGATTCAACAATCCAAGCTTCCACTGCAAATACGCGTTGATAAAGCCATCAAGATTTCCATCCATCACGCCCTGCGGATTACCACTTTCGAAATTTGTCCGGTGATCCTTGACCATGCGATACGGTTGGAAAACATACGAACGGATTTGTGAACCCCAACCGTTTTCCAGATGCTCGCCAGAAATCTCAGCCCGCTCAGCTTCTTTCTTGTCCATTTCAAGCTGATACAACTTCGCCTTCAGCATTCCATAAGCTGTGTCCTTGTTTTGAAACTGTGAACGCTGTTGTTGAGAAGCGACGACAATTCCAGTTGGCAAGTGAGTCAAACGAACCGCTGATGAAGTCTTGTTGATGTGCTGCCCACCGGCTCCAGAAGCACGATAAACGTCCATCTTGACATCTGCGGGATTAATTTCAACTTCAATTGAGTTGTCCAGTTCTGGCATAACATCAATCGAGACAAAGGAAGTGTGCCGACGACCAGCTGAATCAAATGGTGAAATTCGGACAAAGCGGTGCACGCCACGTTCTGACCGGAGATAACCATATGCGTTATGTCCAGAGATCATCAAAGTGGCCGAATCAATTCCAGCCACATCGCCGGGATGATAGTCCATGATTTCAACCTTGAACCCGTGCTTTTCAGCCCAACGTGTATACATTCGTTGCAAATTTACACCCCAATCGGCAGACTCTGTTCCACCAGAACCAGGATGAATTTCCAAGATTGCGTTGCTGTTGTCATATGGTTCATTCAACAACTGCTCAAGTCGGTATGACTCGAGATTATTTTGCAGTTTGTCCAATTCCGCTTCGAGCTCGGCTTCCATTTCTTCATCGGGCATCTCAGCTAAGAGTTCAATCGCCGTCTCAACTGATTCGACTCCATTTGTTAACACCAAATAGTTGTCGCGCCGTTGCTTTAGTTCGTTGTTGGCGTCAATGACTTTTTGCGCTGCAACATTATCATTCCAAAAATCTGGGTGCCCCATTTCGTCTTCGTTGGCTGCAATTTGATCTGTCAATGCGTCCAAGTCCAAGTTTTCTCCCAAATGAATGACTTCTGCATTAATTTCAGCTAATTGATTGCGTGCGTCAGCTAATTCCATTGTGCATTCCTCCTCTTTTAAATTTGTTGTAATAGTTATTGAATACTTGTAATCAAGTCATCAGCTCCGCTAAAGATTCTTTACGTTCGGATTTGCCCTGCACGATTCATGGCGAATGGCAAAATAATTTGCCAATTTCACGGCACTAAAGCGCGCGTGAAAAATTCCGCCTAGATTCGGCAAGGGCTAGCCATCCGACGACGGAATCGCTTCGCTGATCAGCACAAGCACATGGTCATTTCATTCAAAGCGTGGTTGATTGAGATGATGATAGTAGGTGATCATCGTGTTTACAAAGGCTGAGCTTCGGCTATAAGCCAATTTCCAGATTAACTACGTCGCTACACTTTGGTAGCAAACCTGAAAATTGAACTTATCCCGACAGCTCATAACGCCTTTGTACATACTCCTTAAAGCGAGGTAGCGGCACCAATTCGACTAAATTTCGGCTACCGAAATTAAAAGTCGAATGGGACCGTGTCGCCACTTACTATCATTATTGAAAAGCCACCACGCAAGTGAAAAATGACCCATGTGTTTATGATTTTTTATCAGCACAGTAATTCTTATCAAGAATGGTTCAATACCCTACAACAAACAAATCATTAACTATAAAAGGAAAGCCACAAATGACTTCCCCATTGAATTTAAATTAAACCGTTAAGTTCTGACGGATTTCTGACTTCATAAATAGACGCGTTGCTTCGTATTCAATTCCAGCAACCATCTCATCAAACATCCGGAACCCCTCGTTTTGATATTCAATCAAAGGATTCAATTGACCGTAACCGCGCAATTGAATGGCATCACGCAATTGGTTCATCGCTTCCATGTGATCCGTCCATTGCGCATCAACCACACGCAAAATTACCACACGCGTGAATTGCAACAATTGGTCAGCATCATGCAATGAGTCAACCTTGTCAGCATAAACATCTTTGGCCAAATCGTACAAGTAAGCCTTGATCTCTTCAACAGACTTACCTTGCAAATCTTCAACCTTAACCTTGTTTTCTGGCACCAAAACTGCCCGAGCAAAGTCTGCAATTGACTTCAGATCCCATTCGTCTTCCTTACCCAAAGCATGCACATCAACCACGCGGTCAATTGTGCGTTCAGCCATTGGCAACAAGGCATATTCTAATGAACCTTCTGCATCAATCACTTCATTACGATTGCGGTAGAACACTTCACGTTGTTGTGACATAACGTCGTCGTATTGCAAAACGTTTTTACGTGAATCGTAGTTGTTTCCTTCGACCCGCTTTTGAGCAGATTCAACAGAACGAGTGATCAAGCGGTTCCGAATCACGGCATCATCATCAGCCAAATTCAAACGTTCCATCATCGCCTTAATCTTTTCACCACCAAAACGAACCATCAAATCATCTTCCAATGACAAGAAGAATTGTGAATAACCACGATCTCCTTGACGACCGGCACGTCCACGCAATTGATTGTCAATTCGACGAGATTCGTGTCGTTCAGTTCCGATCACGGCAAGACCACCTAAGTCTGAAACGCCAGGGCCAAGCTTAATATCGGTTCCACGTCCAGCCATGTTGGTCGCGATTGTAACTGCGCCACGTTGACCAGCGTTCGCCACAATTTCGGCTTCCTTCGCGTGGTTCTTGGCATTCAAAACGTTGTGCGGAATTCCAACTCGATCAAGCAATTGTGACAAAATTTCAGAAGTTTCAACAGCCACAGTACCAATTAGCAATGGTTGACCCTTGGCGTGCAATTGTTGCACAAGCTCGACAACAGCGCGGAACTTAGCCTTCAAAGTTGGATAGAGCAAGTCTGGCTCGTCAAGTCGGGCATTTGGACGGTTCGTTGGAATAGTTGTGATTTCCATGTTATAAATCTCACGGAATTCTTCAGCTTCAGTCTTGGCCGTTCCAGTCATACCTGACAACTTCTTGTAGCGACGGAACAAGTTTTGGTACGTGATTGATGCCATCGCACGGTTGTCTTCTTGAATTTGCACTTGTTCTTTGGCTTCCAAAGCTTGGTGCAATCCGTCAGAGAAACGACGTCCTTCTTGGATTCGACCAGAGAACGCGTCAACCAAGACAACTTCGCCTTCACGAACAACGTAATCCTTGTTGTTTTCCATCGTATAATTAGCGCGCAAAGCTTGATCAATGTGGTGAGTCAAAGCTGTGTTTCCTGAACCATACAAGTTCTCAAGATTGAAATACTTCTCTGCCTTGGAAATTCCTTCGTCTTGCAACAAAACTGCCTTGGCTTCCAAATCAACCGTAAAGTCAGTATCTTTCGTCAATGACTTCACAAAACGATCAGCACGAATATACAATTGTGTACTCTCTTGTGCTGGAGCTCCTGAAATAATCAACGGCGTACGCGCTTCGTCAATCAAGATTGAGTCAGTTTCGTCGACCAATGCGAAATTCAAAGGACGTTGAACACGATCTTCTTTACGCGCAACCATGTTATCACGTAAATAATCGAACCCAATTTCTGAGTTGGTTGAATACGTAATGTCTGCATCGTAGGCTGCTCGCTTTTCATCAGATGACTTTTCTGACAAATTAATTCCGACAGTCAATCCAAGCCATTCGTACAACTGACCCATTTCCATACCATCTCGTTGTGAAAGATATTCGTTAACCGTAACAACGTGCACACCTTTTTGAGGAAGCGCATTTAAATAAACCGCCATCGTGGCCGTCAAAGTCTTTCCTTCACCGGTCTTCATTTCGGCAATATTTCCACCATGTAAAACTGTTGAGCCCATGATTTGCACGCGGAATGGATACAAACCAAGAACACGCTTAGCACCTTCACGGACAACCGCAAAAGCTTCTGGCAAGATTTCGTCCAACGTCTTACCGTTTGCAATCAACTCACGGAAATAAGGAGTCTTTGCTTGGAGCTCTTCATCTGAAAGTGCCGCCATTTGATCTGCGTACACTTCAACACTATCTGCAACGTGACCAAGGCGACGCAAAGTTCCCTTGTCACTTTCAATTATTTTACGTAATGGATTTGCCATGCTTTATTTTCACCCTTTATTTTCATTAAAAGTCTAAATAGCCGTCACTCCGGCTATATTACTAACAACCATTGTAACATAGTAGAGCGCTTGATAAAACGAATTTTATATGAACAATTAGTAAGAATAGATTAAGGTGTTTGTTTTGGCCAGAATGATCACAAAATAATGGCTTAATTTCAAACAAAAAACTCTCGCTGGTTAGACGAGAGCCACTTTGTTTTTAAGGAGTAGGTGTATGAATATTATGAATAAGTTTGTCGATTGGTTTCTCATCCCTTTCAACAAATATAATCATACCGCCGCAACCTTAATTCAGTTTTAAAGTTAGCATAAAGTTGGCTTAAACTTCACCTTCAAGTAACCAGTCAACAATATTTATAATTGGGATGCCCGAAAGTTCCCCTACCTCATAAGCCCGTTGTGTGATTAATAATTTATCGTACTGATCTCTAATTTTTAATAGATTGTCAGTTTCGCGTGTTGAATTTTCAGGAATTTCATACGTGACCTGCACATATAATATCCTCCCATCTCGCCGAGCAATAAAATCGATTTCTTCGCCAGCATCTAATTGACCTACATCCACTAAATACCCGCGCCGAATTAGTTCAATGTAAACTAGGTTCTCTAATTCTCCGCCCACTCCAGCTGATTTTCCACCAATTGCATTTCGACGCAACCCCAAATCAGCAAAATAATATTTAGCATTAGATCGTAAAATCTCACGTCCGCGAATATCATACCGTTTTGCACTAAAAATTAAGTACGCATTTTCTAGCATACTCAGATAACTTGTAATTGTCGGTGCAGAGACCTTGGTTTTACCAACAGAAATGGTGTTTGCTATTTTGGTTGGATTGCTTTGTTGACCAACATTTAATGCCAAAAAATTTGTTAATAGCTGCAGAGAAACCGGTTCCCTAATTGCCGAACGATAAGCTACATCATTGAGTAAAACTGTGTCATAAATCCCGCTTAGAACAGAATCTTTAATGGTATCGCTACTTAGAACAACAGACGGGAATCCACCATACTGCATATACGTTGGGAATGCTTTTTGTACGGCAATATTATCATCAGGATTAATTTCTTGGAAAATCAAGAACTCCTTAAATGAAAGGGGATAAACTTTTATTTCTACATAACGTCCAGACAAATGAGTCGCTAACTCACCTGACAACATTTGAGCGTTCGATCCGGTAATTGTAACGTCAGCTTCAAACGATACCCGCAAGCTATTAACCACGAGTTGCCAATCTTCGACCATCTGAATCTCATCCAACATCACATATACTTTGTGGTCAGCAGGAATATTGCTTTTAAAATATGCAAATAGCGCTTCAGAATTTTTAAGATTGTTGTATGTCAGATCCTCAAAATTCAAATAATAAATATCATTTTCACTTACACCATCAGCAATAAGTTTATCAGCATATTGGCGCATTAAAACAGACTTACCAGATCTTCTGATACCTGTAAGCACCTTTATAAATTCAGTATTTTGATAAGCTAAAACTTTATCTAAATAAAATTGACGAATATGCATAATTTAATCCTCTACACAAAGTATACTTTATATAAATTGAAAAATAAAGGTTTTACAAAATATATTTTGCATTTAGGTTGTTTTTAGGTTTTCACAAATTATGTTTTGTGTTTTAGTTGTTTTTAGGTTTTCGCAAATTATGTTTTGTGAAAACAAAAGAATGCCTTAATATCAATCATCATCCCTATTTTCTCTCAATAAAGTTGCATTCAATTTGTCGAGCCACTCACTCTGGCTTGGCCACAACTCATTTAGAATTGCCGAGATAATCGTGCCAATCATCGCAATCGTTGCTACTAGGTCAAGCCAAATCATTAAAATGACCACCGAACCAATTGCTTGATAGAAAGAATACGATTTACCGGCAAACCTGACATACACTCCAAATCCTTTTGCCAGTGCCAATATTCCCACCAACTGAAATAACGTTCCGACCACAACCCAAATAAAGCGTGGTTTCCTTGCTGGAATTACAAAGTTAAACAGCGACAGGCCAATCATCAATCCAATTGCAACCACAATCGTCTTGGCAGAATCAATCCGGCTAGCTAATTCGTGACTAAGCGGCAATGCTTCAAGAACGTTTGATCCCACCGAAGCAGCGATAAAGAGCAATCCCATCACTCCTAAAAGCAAAATCATCCAAGCTAATGAAATTCCACGCCCCAAAATTGAATTAGAACTAATTTTTTCATCATAAATTGCATTTTGCGCTTGTCGAATCGTCGAAATGACTTGCGACAATGACCACAGTGTCACGATGATTGAAATCGACAGCGTTCCAACGCCGGGATGCTGCAAAATCGAGTTCACCATTGGCATGACCGTCTTTGTTATCGTAACTGGTAATGCCGAATCCAGATAATCCATAGCTGTTTTCGTGGTAATTCCCACTAAAGGTAGGATCGCTGCTAATAACATGATCGCAGGAAAAAGCGCCAGCAATGCATAATAGGCAATGGTTGCTGACGTATTTCCAACATTAATCCGGCCAAATGTTTTAACAATCACTTTGACGTATTTATTTTCTAAAATATTGTTGATTATTTTTTTCATGATTTTACATCAAAACCCTCAAGCTCTTTACATATGCAAAATGCCAAAGAACCCCAAAATTAATACTAAGATACCGACGATAATTCGATACCAACCAAACGCTTTAAAGTCATGCTTTTTAATGTAGCTCATCATAAACTTGATTGCAAACAAGGCCACAATCCAAGAAACAATGAAACCAACCGCCAACGTCACACTTTGCATTCCAGTGAAACTACCCCCCTTATGCAAGTAGCTCCCAACTTTTAGGATAGTTACCCCAAACATCACAGGGATACTCAAGAAGAATGAGAATTCAGCTGCCGCGATCCGCGAAACGCCCAAGAACATTGCACCTAAAATGGTTGCTCCTGAACGCGAAGTCCCTGGCACAATTGACAAAACTTGGATAAATCCAATTGCCAAAGCCAACTTGTACGACATCCGGTTCAAATCAGTCATCCAAGGATTAACATCTTCACGAGCATTGTACTTTTCCAATACTATGAACAAAATTCCATAAAGGATCAGTGCAGTTGCGACCACGACCGGCGTCAAAAAGTGCGCGTCCATGAAGTCATTTAGCAAAAATCCAATAACTGCTGCTGGCAAAACGGCCACAACCACCTTGAACCAGAGCGTCCACGTTTGCTTTTTTTCGATTTCATTTTTACGTGGAGAAAATGGATTCAACTTGTGGAAATACAGTTGAATCACAGCCATAATCGCACCCAGTTGAATGACATAATCAAACATACCAGTAAATGCCTTAGTCCAAACAATCCCACCTGGAATTCGCATCAACGACTCAGCAATAATAATATGGCCGGTCGACGAAACCGGCAAAAATTCAGTTAACCCTTCGACAATTCCAATAATAATCGACTTAATAATTTCAAACATGGTTTTCCCTTTTCCTATTTGTTCTGTCTAGCATTAATGCAATGCAGAGTACTAGTTATTCAACACGTTGGTCACTTTTTTAAGCGTGCTGGTTAAATTAAATGACCAACGTGTTGCATGAAAATATTGTGTTGCGTGAGAAACAGCGAAGCGATTCTGTCGTCGAATGATAGTACCTGCCGAATCTGAATGAACCATGGCACTAACAGCAGACCCAACAGTTAGTGTCATTGGCGAATTATTTCGACTTTCATTCAGATTCGTGTAGGTCCATTCGAACGTAAAGAATCTATAGCGAAGCTGGTTCACTACTCCACAATATTTCATAACTAGCCCTCTGCGTTATAGCAAATATTTGTATTATACATATGTTTCTTTGTGTTAGCCCATCAATACCTTTGAGTTTTACATAATAAAAACGGGATGTCAATTTTTGACCACCCGTCATTAACTTTATTTAACCACAATATCACCGTCGTAAGTGGAAAGCATCACTCGATTTGCTGCATTCACATTCACATCATATGAATTAGCAATTTCTTTCCCTTTAAAATTAATCGTTCCAGAATTTTGAATTTGCAATCGATAACCATCTTCGTTAAAGCCGGTTGTATCAATGTTTCCCATCTTAGTGAAAATCACATTTGATCCCGTAAATTTAACGTTTTCTATATTGTAATCACCACTCGTTGTCTGTGCCAAAATGTTGTTTGCTTGCACGTTACGTAAGGTCGTATTTCCACTATCAACACTAATCAACGCTTTCCCTAAATCACTGTCAGTTGCCGTAATTTCAGCCGAAGAGACGTGAAGTCGTGAAGTCGTTGCCTTTGATTCGTGCACCAAAATTGAACCGTACGTATTTACCAGATCCAATTTGTCAGCTCGGGTGTTGTCGTCAATAATGATTCCTGCATAATTTTTCACTTTTAGCGTAGAAGCCGTGACATTGGTCGTGCTAATTCGCCCATAATCAGTGCGCAGATTAACCTTTTTGCTTTCGAGCCGCTTAACCGCAACATCGCCAGACTTGACCCGTGTTTTGATCGAATCCAGCTTAATACCAGCCGGCACCTTCACTGAAATACGATCCATATCTTGGTTAGTCTTTGCAAAATTAGGCACGTGACTATGCGCCTCTTTATATTCAATTTTAAGCGTGCCGTTTTCTTGCGTGATATTCAGACCATCAGCGTTTGAAACCTGGCCAATGACGAGATAGCCACTGGTATCTTGGTTATCACGAACCAGCGTCACCTGCAGTGCATCCCCGCTAATATCAATGTTCTTAAAAGCCTTCACATGTTTATTAATCGTTTGGTTTTGTGGAATAATAAACTTCCCATCTTGCCAAATAATACTATTTTCGCCACCATTAATTGAACCGATTCCCAACAAAATCACTCCAACCGCGACGATAAAAATTCCAATTAAGACAGACCGTAAAATTTTAATCATGTTGCGGTCCTCCTAATTGACTATCCTTTGAAAAACGCCGGCCCACAGACTTAGCGTACATCATCAACAGGCTCATCAAACCATGTAACAACGCCACCATGATTGGCCATGCCACGAATTGAATTCCGATTAATACTACACCAATTCCGCCTTGGAAGAGCGTCACCGTCCAGTCTTGTCCCAAAACCGCGAGCCCAGAAACAATCTGATATAGGCCCATGCCCAATGCAGCAATCAATACAATCGCCGCAACTGCCATAATCAAAGCCATCACAAAAAGAATAGCAAAGATCACCAACATCGCTGGATACCACGCCACGTTTGGTGCAAGTGACATGATAATCAATCCAAGCAAATTAATTTGTCGGATAAACCGTCGCCGATTCCGTTTGAAAAAACTTTCTCCGACGACTGGCACATCATTTTCTGCAATTGTGTCTGCGTCAATCGAATATTCGATCAAAGCCTTCCGTGAAAGCTGTTTAGGAGTTCCTAACGCTTTAATTAAACTTTCACCACTTAACTCTTTTTGTTCTGCATATTCGCGATAATGGGCAATAATTTCATTGCGATCCTCATTTGGTAAATCGGCCAAATGCCCCTCGAGTTGCGAAAAATAAATATTGCTTTTCATTCGGTCCTCCCCGTTGATTTATGGTTTTCATTTGTTTGATTCGAAACTGCTTTATCTAACGTGTTGTGTTAGTTATGCAATATCTTGGTCATTTCATTTAAAATCCACCACGTAAGTTAAAAATGACCAAGGTGTTGCATAGCTAGCATTCACTCTATCTAATATAATACACTATTCGTAAGCGAGTTTGTTTGATTTTGCTTTTATCGCCTCACAGAAACAAAAAAATCAGATTTCTCTGATTTTAAAGTTTGATTTTAATTTGAGCTTGATGTGTCACTGTCGGCGGTTGTATCCGTTGTAATTGCAGATGGCAACCCTAATGAGGCAATCGTCGTTTCAGAAACATTACCAGCGTACAATGGTCCAGCGGCCTCATGCTTCAGTCCTAATGAAGAACGCAAAACATTTGTTGCACGCTGTTGTTCGGTGCTAGACACGATTTCATAAGAAACTCCGCCAATCATGTCACCACCACCTTGAACGTGATCAGTCACAATCTTATTTGCCGCAGCTGTGTACTTTGACACGATAGTCATCATGTCGTCATACGTCAAATCTGTCCGAGCATTCTTAGAAAGTGTATCCAAGAAGCTTTGGTTCACCAACTTCAATGGAGAACTCTTGGCCTTCTTCATGATTGCTTCCAACACTAACCGTTGCCGTTGCGTCCGACCGTAATCACCAAGTGGATCATCATAACGCATCCGTGAAAAGGCTAGAGCTGCTGCCCCATCCATCTTATCAGTGTACGTCCAGTTAGTACCCGTTGCGCCCTTTGAGAATCCAACCTTGGTTGAACCCTCTGTAAAGCTATACAAATCACCTGGATCAGTAAATCCGTAATCCAACCCTGAATCAGCATGCGCCGTCAAAGGGTTATATTCAAATGTCAAAGGTGAATCAACTTGAATTCCGCCGACTTCATTGACAACATCTTCCATTCCACGCATGTTGACCATCGCATAGAAATCAATTGGCACATTCAACCATTGCTGAATCGTCTTGATTGTCGTAGCTTCCTTACCAAATTCGTAAGCAGCGTTCATCTTCTGTGGGAATTCTTCTTCGTACCCAACCGGAGCAATCAAAGTGTCGCGCGGAATTGACATCAATGTCGTCTTTTTCTTCTCTGGATTAACCGTCATCAACATCAATGAATCAGTTCGTCCAGCATCTTCACGCCCAAGTTCACCAGTGTCAGTTCCCATCAACAAAACGGTGAACGGCTTTCCATCCTTCAAAACAGCAGAAACGTCCCGCGCCTTTTTAATCCCGGTGCTCTTAAACGTCTTATCAACGGCCTTATGCACACGTTGGAACGTATTTGCTGCAAACACTCCCGTCACAATTCCGAGAACTGCAATCACGGCCAAAACAATTGCAAAAACGCGCTTCTTTTTCTTCTTTGGCGTTTGTGTCGAATTGCGTGATGATCTTGTAGGGGGCGTCATTTGCCCTGTTTGTGATTCATTATCCATCGTTTGTACTCCTCGAAAATGGGTATAATTCTCTATAATATCTAATTTAATTCTACTTAATTTGCTAAAAATAACCAGCATTTGCCAGTTGTCTTAAATGTTACTTATGCAAGCTTAAAGATTACTTAACCTCTTAAGCCTGGTCACTAATGCATTATTTTGCCCCTTGGTCATTTTTCACTGGTGTGGAGGCTTTTCAAATATTGAAATTTGCTTGGTTAGTGAAGCTACTCAAGCAAAGTTTAATATTACACTACTATCACTACGCCTTAACTAAAATAAGTACCTGTGCCAGAAACCCACAAGTACTCATTTTACTCTTTTTTTATTACACCGCAACCGGAGCTTTGATTGATTTGGCCGGATGATAGTTCTCAACCTTGATGTCATCCATCTCATAATCAAAAATCGACTTCACATCTGGATTCAATGCCAGCGTTGGTAATTCGCCCATTTCGCGTGACAATTGTTCCTTAACTTGATCAAAATGATTTGAGTAAATGTGAGCATCCCCAAACGTATGAATAAATTCACCAGCTTCAAGTCCTGTTTGAGCAGCAACCATGTGCAAAAGCAAAGCATATGATGCAATGTTGAATGGCACTCCCAAGAAAATATCTGCTGAGCGTTGATACAATTGCAAGCTCAACTTGCCATTCACAACGTAAAATTGGAACAGAGTGTGACAAGGTGGCAAGGCCTGCATTGGGACAGCCTCGGGATTCCAAGCTGACACAATCAAACGTCGCGAGTTAGGATTCCGCTTGATTTCATCGACAACATCTTGAATCTGATCAATAAATCCACCCTGCACCTTTTGCCAGTGACGCCATTGTGCTCCATAAACGACACCCAAGTCACCAAATTTTTCTGAAAACGCGTCATCTTCTAAAATGCGCTTACAAAACAAGTCATGCTGTTCATCATACAAAACCTTGAACTCAGGATCAGTATTGGCGCGCAGTCCGAAATCCGTCATATCAGGTCCAGTATACTCGTCTGACTCTGACCAATTTTTAAAAGCCCATTCGTCCCAGATATGATTGTTATTTTCAAGCAAGAAGCGAATATTTGTATCACCCTTCAAGAACCACAACAGCTCACTCTTAATCAAGCCAAATGCCACCCGCTTCGTCGTCAAAAGTGGAAATCCTTCACTCAAATCATAACGTTGTTGGCGCCCAAAAACAGAAACTGTCCCTGTGCCAGTTCGATCCCCTTTAAATTCACCATTTTCCAAAACATCTCGTGCAAAATCTAGATATGCTTGCTCGCTCTTGCTCATAATTGATTACTCCTTCTTGTCCACTTGGATTGCTTTTGCTTTTTTAATTTTCTAAATAAGTTTCAAAATGCAGACTATCTAAGGTTTGTTCAGTCAAAGTCACTTTTTGAAGCTCAACATGTTTTTGCTCAATCAAATCCATGGAGAATGGATCGTTATTATAATTGCGCAGATAATTAATTTTCGTGATCCCAGCCTGTAAAAGGAACTTTGTACAATGCACGCATGGGAAATCAGTCACGTAGACTTCAGCACCATCAGCCGCAATTCCCATTTTAGCAAGTTGCAAAAGGGCATTTTGTTCCGCATGAACAGCGCGAATACAATGTCCATCAACGATATAATCGCCAACTTCCGTGCAATGCGGGGTCCCTGTCACAGAACCATTGTAGCCACTGGCGATAATTCGTCCATCTTTGACAATCGCGGCGCCGACATGTAAACGAGTACAGGTACTACGCGATGCCAACATGACCGCTTGCATCATGAAATATTCCGGCCAAGCAATTCTTTCTTCTTCCATTAGATTCTATCTTCCATTTCTATAATTACTAATTTAATTGAACCTATCATAGCAAATAAATGTGTTGTTTCATAGTCAGTCAAGTTACTAAATGATGAGTATGTGTAACACAGTCTACAAACTAATTGTACTAATTTAACGAAAGTGCTTGATACATCTATATTTGTTACCTACAAATTTCTAAAAAAACCCTTGATTTTAAAGGTTAAATATTGTATAATTATTTATGTTATTTGGTGCAATTTTGTATCCGAATGATAGACGTTCCTAATTTCGGATTTGAACGTTCCCGGTGAGGTATCGTCCTCACATGAAAGGAAGTACAATATGCCAGCAGCATTAGCAGAAATTAAAGAAAAACTTGACGCACACATTGGTGACTCAGTAACTTTGACCACCCATGAAAGTCGTCACCGCAACATCGAGCATCAAGCTGTTGTTCGCGAAACATTCCGCTCAGTCTTTGTTTTAGATTTGAAGCGGGATGGGGATCAATTTGATCGTGCATCATTTAGCTACACAGATCTTTTGACTAATAACATCGAACTTGCTTTCTAAGCTAAAGTTCAATGATCCAAAAAGAAAATTTACTATTACGACACCGCCCCCACGGTGTTTTTCTTTTTGCAGAAATCAAAAAAATAAGCGTAGAGATATACAAGTCTCTCATTGGAGTTCTTGTAACCTCTACGCTTATTAGTTTTATTTATCGTTCACGTGCGTCCATGAAACCGGGATCTTCAAAATCGTATCATGCAAGAACACACCATCAGACGCCTTAAATGTATATTGAACATAAGCTGCATTTTCTGGCACTTGTAACTGGTCAAGATGCAACCGTAGATAATGATGAATTTCATACGGTGCAGGATATTCAGTAGCTGCAGCTCGAATCCAAGGAGCATTATCATAATGAGTCTCTATTTTACCACCTTGAGCCTCTTTGCTAAACGGATGCCCATCCCGAATATCAGCCCATGCCAATGACTTTGCTATTGAATTAGAATTTGCTCCCGCCAAAGTGGCTTCTAATTTAGCTGGACTGATTAATGTATTTGGAAAGTTGTACAAATATTTGTCGTCAACTCGTCCATCTAATTCAAGATCAACGACCCCATCAACATTATACTTACGATTGTTAGCAACATCGTTATGAGCATTGAGATATGAATTACCATCCTTGTTACCACTAACGATTTGATAATTCAATTCATTGTTTGGCGTCACAGCTGTTTTGGCATCACCCTTGTAAATCCGATAGTTAATTCCCGCAGTTGATTCATTCTTTCCGAGTCCGTAAAGATAGACATAAAGACCCCTCTTAATACCCAGATCACCACAGTTTAAGTTTGGCACTGTTACCACCTTCGTTGAACGAGGTGCTACTTCCCATTTATTAGGAATGTCATCAAGTGTATTGAATTGTGCCCATCCTGGTCCAGAATTGGCCTGTTTTTGCGTAGTACTACTCGAATATACATAATCTGGAGTCGCCACGAGATCTATCGCAGGCAAAAAACTAATTTTTTTATCTGTGTCATTTTTAACTTCAAACGTATAATGTGATTTACTATCCAAAGATTTAGTATAATGGCCTGATTCAAAGCACGCTGGCTGTACCATATTAGTGCCATTGTACCACTCATACTTATCATAAAAAGTATTGTCGTCATTGACAATGTTCCCGGGATTCGTGACCTTGGCTGCTGGCAATGATGGAGATACCAATTCTGCTGCTGAAACTGTGGCTGGAATCACCGTAGACCCCAACAAGAGCCCCATCGCTCCAATTGCAAAGGCCTTGCGTGTATTAATTTGTGTAAACATATGTATCTATTTCTCCTTTAGTTGATTGGCATAAAGATAACACATTCTTCAAAATAAATGCCAACGTAAACTACTAATGTCTTTAAATGGTATTATTTGTAATCGTTACGTATAAACAACCTCCTTAAATGTGGACTATCTCCATAATTAACACTATAAAAAAAGGCCTAGCATCAGCAAAAGCCAACCCTAAGCATTTATTTTAGTCTTTATCATCGTCTTGCTGATAAGAATCAACATTTTCATGAATATCTTCTTCATTCAGCTCAATGACTTCGAAATCATTGATATAAGCATCCTTGTAATCGAGCGGGATAATTTTGAAATTAGAAACGATAATCTCTTGGCCAACTGATACATCTGGATCTTCATCCAAAACGTAACCGGTCAATGTAACCATTTCAGAGTCTTCAAACGCCTTAATCTCGGTCTTAAAGTAACGCTCAAAGTCAAACAACGTTAGCTTTCCACTGACATTGTAATGCATGCGCCCTTCATCGTCAGAACCTGCTTTTTCAATCAAATCATCCGCAACATCATCAATTTCGTCACGAACAGTTCCAAACAACTCTTCGTAAATATCCTTGTCCGTTACAATCCCAGAAGTTCCACCGTATTCGTCCTTAACAACAACGATTGGTGCACGGTGACCAATCATTTCTTCCAAAATATCTTGAATATCTTGATTTTCTGAAACGTTTGGAATATTGCGCAAAATTACTCGAACAGATGATTCAGAATTAATCCGACCTTGACGAATCAAATCATAGCTAAACACATAGCCAAGAATCTTGTCCTTGTCATTATTAGCCACAACTGGAATTCGCGAAAACTTTGTCTCAAGATACTGTGACAAAGCATCACCAATCGTCGCAGTCACATCAATGACTGATAGTTGAGTCCGGTCAATCATAATGTCGGCCGCAACCTTGTCGTTCATCTCGAAGGCCCGTTTCATGAACGCCACGTCTTCTTCGTCCAATTCACCAGCCTGAGCAGCATCTTGTGAAAGTGACAGAATCTCGTTTTGCGAATAAATATCTTCGTCTGGGTGTGCATTGAACCCAATTAGCTTTGTCACTCCTGCAGCTGTCCGATCGAAAACAAAGATCAATGGGTACAGCAGAATGTGGAAAAAGCGAACTGGCCGAACAATGAATAACAACACATTCAAAGGCCGGTCAATTGCGATGTTTTTAGGCACCAAATCAGTAAAGACCGCGTGAATAAATGTAAAAATCAAAATTGCCGCAACTGAAGCAACTGGGTGAGCCATGTCACTAGGCAAAACCTTTGTGCTTAGGATCAACGTTGCAATGAATGACTCACCAATCCAACCTAAAACCAGACTAGTCAGAGTAATTCCGACTTGCGCAGTTGAAAGGTACTCAGTGAGGTGCTCTGTCATGTGCAAGGCCCCCGCCATGTTACCAGTTGTCTTTCCTTTTGCCTCTGCCAGAGCGCGTAATGCACTTGGTCGCACTTTGACCAATGAATATTCAGTCAGTGTGAACAAGACAGCAAGCAGCAAAATAATAACGATTGCAATTATATTATAGATAATGGACGCAGAATCCATGGAATGAAATACCTCTTTCAAAATTTTATTTGTGTTTTTGTGTAGAATCTAATTATACTGAATAAACCTCCCATATACAAGTAAATAGCGGTTTTGTCGTCAATTCTTAAATCTTACTTTTGTCTAAGTTTAAACTCTTTGCCTAATACACTCCTGCCTCAGCTAAGGCATTGTGCAAGGTAATAAATTGCTCGAGCGTTAATTTTTCAGCTCGAATTTTAGGATCAATTTGGGCTATTTCTAATGAATCCATTAACTTATCAGCCATTGTTCCAGTTTTTCCAAATGCCGTTGTTAGGTTATTCCACAATGTTTTCCGACGCATCGTAAAGCCGATCCGGAATAGTTCAAATAACTTTTTTTCATTGCGTGGCAAAACTTCTAATGGTTCACGAGGCTCTAACACTACAATCGCTGAATCCACATTTGGATTTGGTACGAATGAAGTCCGAGACACAGTAAACGCCACATGTGCGCTCATTCTGTACTGTACTGCTAATGATAGTGAACCGTATTCTTTCGTTCCTGGTTGAGCTGAAAGTCGGTCGGCCACTTCTTTTTGCATCATCACGACAATTGATTCAAACGGAATTCCAGATTCCAAAACTTGCAGCAAAATCGGCGTCGTAATGTAATAAGGCAAATTTGCAACTAACTTAAGTGGTGCCTTAGGATCTGCAAAATGTTCCGCAAATTCAGCGGCTAGATCAACCTTTAAAACATCCTGATTGACGACCGTGACATTTTCATAAGGAGCTAAAGTATCATTTAGGACATTTACCAAACGCTCATCAATTTCAAACGCCAAAACTTGATTAGCGGCACGAGCAAGTTGCTCTGTTAATGCGCCGATTCCTGGACCGATCTCAACAACATTATCCGCTTCTGTAACGTTTCCGGCTCTCACAATATTATGCAGAATGTTAATGTCAGTCAAAAAATTTTGCCCGAGAGACTTCTTTGTATTAATGCCATATTGATTCATAATGGCTTGCGTCCGTAGTGGTGTCGCAATATCTGGATAATCTGCCATGCTGTCCTCCGTTATTTTGGTTCGTGCGTCTATTTGCCTCGATATTGATTCAAAACATCTGCCAACTGCGCAGCTTTAATCCCAAACATGTGCAACCGATTTAAAAGTTGCTTGCCATTAACGTATCCTAAACCCAGCTGTTCAGCGACGAACACCCGTTTCTCTGCCGAGCCTGCTCCACCAACAAGTCCTAGTCTCATCAGATCGTTTCGCTCAATGTCTGATTTGACATTGATATCATCAGCCTTAGCAACTTGCGCCAGAGCCGTCCGAATATCATCAACTGTTGCATATTCAATTCCTAAACTATGGTGCTTAATGTTGGCCCCAGCCATCGTCTTGGTCAGAAATGCGTGTTCTGCTGTCGGAACCAAATCGCTGATAATTTTACGCAGCCGTTCGCCATTAAAATCCGGATCAGTGAAAATGATAATCCCTCGCGTTTCAGCGGCCTTAACAATGGCTTTTTGCGTCTGAGGCATAAGTGCCGATCCATTTGTCTCAATCGTGTCAGCTTCCACAGCTGTTTTAATTTTTTCGGTATCAGCTTTACCCTCAACCACAATTACTTCATGAATTTTCATGCCTCAATTTGCCACAACCGGTGGGCATTCTCCGTCGTAATTTTAGCAAGCTCATTATAAGTCATCCCCAATTGCTCTGCCAGATTTGTCAATATTTGGAACACATACATTGGTTCGTTTTGCTTTCCCCGGAATGGAGTTGGAGCCAAGTATGGCGCATCTGTCTCCACCAAAATACGATCTAACGGAACGGCTTTCACTGCTTCGTGTACTTCATGTGCATTTTTAAATGTCGCAATTCCAGAAAACGAAATGTACATCCCCAAGTCCAAGAAACGCTTGGCTTCCTCAGCGTCACCAGTGAAAGAGTGCATCACTCCGCCGAACTCTTCAACTCCACTCGCCTTTAACACTGAGTAGGTGTCATCAAAAGCGTCACGCGAATGAACCGTAACGGGCTTTTTAAATTCCTTAGCGAGTTCTAGCTGAGTCTTAAAAGCGACAATTTGATCTTCCTTACTAGGATTTTCTTCCCAATAATAGTCTAAGCCCATCTCGCCGACACCAACCACAACCGGATCGTTCAATTGTTCACGTAAAGTTTCCAAAGCTTTTTCATCAAAGTCGCGAATATCCTCTGGCTGCCAACCAACAATTGCATTCGCACCCTCAAACTCGCGAGCAATCTCAATGGCGCGTTGATTTCCAACAGTATCATAACCGACAATATTCATTTCCATTACGCGTGATTCGCGTGCACGGGCCCAATAAGCCGCCACATCATGCCAAAAAACCTCATCATTTAAATGTGTGTGCGTATCAAAAGCATCGGCTGGACGCTTAGTTGGATCATAAATTGCCATGTTGGTCTCCTTCGTTTTTATTCCTTACTCTATTATAGCAAACCAAATCCAAACCAAAGTTAAATGCGTCATTATTAAGACCACCTTCAGAGCATTTAATAACAATTAACGTCATACTTTAAATCCATAGAATATTTTGCAGCCTCTAGAAATAACGTGAGCTACTAAAATAAAGTGAAAATGATACCGATAACATATAATAGCAACTTGAAACATAGATTGTATCAACATTTACTGTATGTTAAAATATTAACAATGATTTGTAATAACTGCCGGAAGAGGGTCTATTTTGAATACCGTTATCAGCTCGAAAATAAAATTAATTCGTAAAAATTTGGAATTATCTCAGGAAGAACTATCGTTATCAATAAATGTTTCTAGGTCTGAAATTTCAAAGTGGGAACGCGGAGTATGTGTGCCAAATATTCATGAACTAATAATTCTAAGTAAATTATCAGGGTATACACTGGACGAAATCTGTACAGAAGGTGATGACCGGATTTGAACCGGCGATAACGGTTTTGCAGACCGACGCCTTACCTCTTGGCCACATCACCAATAATCAAGAATCACTTTCGATCCTTAAATACATAGTTAAAAGTTAAATTAAATAAACCTAATAATACTGAGATAATAAACACATAACCTGTTGTTATATCAAAACTAGGATTTTTACCAAAAAGAGATTGGGTAACTCCATACTTATTGTAAATCACATTAAAAATATTATTGTTGCCGATATTGTTTAAATTTTTTAGAAGAAGCTGCCTGTATAAACTAGCTGTACCAAACCCTGGCCAGTAGTTGATAAAAGTTGCAAAAGTTTTTGGTAAACTTGATATTAGAATATATGAGCCAGACATAAAGCCTGACAAAGTACCAACAATCGCAGAAATTGATGCAAAACTACTTGTAGTTTTTAATATTCTAAAAAAAAGTGATGAAAAGCAAACGCCAAAGAGGCAGGAAATTATGTTAATCCCCATAATTTTTAAAATAATTGTGCTTTCTAGATCAATACTTACCTGTAACCTGATATAAATTATACAAATAAAAGTAAAAATAGTAGTGGTTAAAAATGATTCAACAAATGCTGTAATCATATATCCAATCTGAGCTAAATTGCCAAGTGTTCCATTTATCTCAAAATCAATTAAAGAGTCATTTTGCAGATCCTGAACGTATTGAGAAAATCCTGCAACAGAACTTGTCAATGCAACAATAGCAATCAAACCACCGATCATCCATAAATCTAGAAATGCTTCCCTGTTAATGAACTGCGGAATTCCTGAAATTAATGCATTTCTCAAAAAAAATACATATATTATTAATCCAATAAAGGCTCCCAATAATGAAAAAAATAGCCCAATCTTGTCTTGACGGTAAATGTTTAAATTCCTTTTTATAAAATTACTCATGATTTTAATCTGTTCTTCCATTCAGTATGATTGAGAAAAAATCGTTCAGTGTTGCTTCTTCCACCCTAAACTCAAAGTTACATCCCATCTGTCTTAAATAATTTAGTTTATCTAGGGCTAAATTCGAGCTAGTAAATGTTTGAGTGTAACAATCTTCATCATTTTTAAAGCCGTTTTCACTAAATATTAAAGAATCTTCAGTTAAATCAGGTTTTTCAATATATACTTTAACTTTTGGGATTTTGCTTATGAAATCTTCTGAGCTTCCATCAAAAATAATTTGACCTTTGTTCAAGAAAATGATCCTTGTTGCATATCGAATTTCTTCACGATAATGCGTAGTATAAATTAAGCTATTATTCTTGTTGTTGCAATATTTATTAACGTTATTCCAAAAATCTTTCCTAGCCTCTACATCCATCCCAGTAGTTGCTTCATCCATCAGTAATAAATTAGGGTTCATCGCAATAACTCTTATTACATCAACCGCTCTCTTTTGTCCGCCGGATAAAGATCCATACAATTGGCTAGGGTCGTTCAAAACATCAGATTTTTTAATAAGATTAATCGCTCGTTTAAATTCTTTTTTATCGCCCAAACGGTGTTTTAAATTTTCGAAAACTGTCAATTCTTTATCTAAAATACTTTTTTGAAAAATCATTGCTTTCTTTAGCCCGTTTGGAATATAAATCTCACCATGGTTAACCCCATATACGCCACTAATAATGTTCAACAACGTAGATTTACCTGCTCCGTTGGCTCCTAAAATAGCAATTCTTTCATTTTTGGATACATCAAATGAAATATCTTTTAAAATAGTAGTTCCACCAATTTCCTTACTTATTGATTTGGCACTAATAATACGTTCCATTACTGGTTACTCCTTTTTAAAAAAAATAAAACATTAAAGAAAACATGACACAAAATACAAATTAACACCTGTCCAGTAACCACTAATATGCTGCTAAATATTATCCCCTGAATTGACTTAACTAAAGATTTGCGTCCTTGATAGGCAAGATGTGAAATTGCAAACGCTAAACTAGAAATAATTATAAATTCCCACTTAAACAATGATAATTTCATGCAGATACTCATCAAAAGAGACCTATAATTAAGCTCCTCAAATAATGGAAAAAGAAAAATAAATGTAAACTTTCTAAATATCACAGTGTTGATCCAAATTAAATTAATTTTTTTTTGATAGATCATAGATTCAGTACAAAAAGGAATAATGGTCCCCACAAGCAATAATGATATTAGCATCAGAAAATTAATACCATCAGTAACTTGAAGAATAAATAATACTGATAAATATACCCCTGCAGATGAAATTCGTTTAAGTATAGGAATTCTTTTAACTAATGGAATCAGCATCCCTGGAGAAATAGCTAGCACTCCAATTAAATAATTAAGCCATTGGATGCTCAACATTATTAATAATTCCTCCTAATTCCATGTATCTTGGATGTTTTTTTGGTGGAAAACTTGGTAAAGCTACAGGCAACAGCATCGGAGCTACAATTCTCGACACATTAACGCTCATTCCATCAAATTCATTAGGCGTAATATTTAAATATCCACACCATTTTAATAGATTAGACATGCTATAAATTAATGTTTCCAAATTATTGACCTTACTTGTATTCCATTTCGTAAATGCTCTATGATTTATATCTGGCTTATCATGAACAACGTAATAAGCCACATTTTTATCTAAATTATTCATTTTTCCAATATGCTCAGATGACTTTACTAAAGACTCTGGTGAAAGCCAACTTAAATTAATTGAGTATGACAATACGGCCAGAGTCTCCATAAAGCTACGATATATTGCACGATTCCTATCGTATGCCCCTTGAACTCCCACAGTATATCGAGGCCGTTGGTTATTTTTCCCAATTATTTCACATACAATAACCCATATTGATTTATCAAATGAAATATCCGTAAATTTAACTTCAAATTTTGAAAAAAACTCATCCATTCCATTTTTAAAATAGCTATTCATGAATTCTTGTACATCTATACTTATATCTTTTCCAGCATATCCTCCGTACCACCATAAATTATACGAATCCATTTGGATACATTCAATTAATGCATTCTCTAATGATCTTTCCACATTTTCATGAGAAGCGGTCCCTGTTGATACTGCACTCTTTGTAATTACTTTTTCATTTCTATTATTTAATTCATTGGTTGAGTGAAGTCTCACAAACTGTAATGGCTCATAAATAAACTCATTTGGTGACAGCAGTTTGATCATTTTTACCCAAGTTACTTTATCAAAATCGCTTAATAACACATCATCACTTACATTTATATAATTAAGTGGCAAAACACTGCTTTCACAAAAAGTATCAACCATATACTTTCTAAAACAATTATTATTTTATGCCAAGTATTCATTTTTGTCTGGGCGTATTACGCCCAACAAAATTAAAAGCCCTGCCATAAGTGAAGGGCTCCAAGAAAGTTAGACAAAATCTAACCAACTTGGAGCCCTTTTATTATGACAAAATATAGTTTTGAACAGAAAGTTACAGTTGTGCAAGAATATCTTTCAGGCAGCTTGAGCCAACGGAGTCTCGCGGAGAAACACAATATTAATGAAAGCATGGTA
>JAITPD010000040.1 GCA_031289615.1 Lactobacillaceae bacterium
GTATCATCCAAATGAATTGCTTCATTTGTGACACACCTGCACATTTGTTTCATCGAAACGTTATTTAGTTTTCAATGTTCTACTTGTCGTCTTATTCGACAACTTTTATATCTTACCAAGTTACAGAACCAAAGTCAATACTTTTGTTCAATTTAACTTATTTAAAAGCTGTTATTTATTTCAACAACGATATTTATATTAGACTTTCTTTTTCAATTCGTCAATAGTTTTATGCAACAAACTTTCACATTAAACTTTCCTTAACAAATATATAGAAAAACAGCGTACCTAAACGCTGCTTTAATAATGTTTTATCGAATTGTGAATGGTTGCTTTAATTGGGTGAACAACTCTTCAACTGACATCGCATATATTTCTTTGAAAAACTCTGCAGTTTCATCAGCTGGTGCATTTAATACAAAGCTATTTTGCCCCGAAGATTTTTGCTCCCCGATAAATGCCGTCGCTTTGGTATCATGCTTTAACAAGTCAACATGTCGAATTCCAAATACCTCAGAAACCGGCAACTTAGCTTCTTCTTTTGAAATAACCGGCGTAATCGTTGTGAATTCTTGATTATGCAGTTCTGGTAAATCCCAGGCAATCATTTGGGCATCAAACGCCTTGAACAAAGTTGTAATTGCTTGATGAACTGTGAATGGATCAACAATTTTATCCACTGCCAACTGCTGATAAATTAACTCTGCAGCTTGCCAGGCTTCAGGAAAGCTATCCTTAAACGCATCTGTCAGCTGTTTAGTGTCTAAAGGGACCGCTACCATGAAAATTTTCGCATCGATCAAAGTTAATAACCGCAATGCAGCCTCATCACGATTACCATCTTCTTTAGAAATCGTCGTCATGACCCCTTTGGCATAAGCCTCCGCAATTTCTGGCGTTAATTGACCATGTTGCGCTTGTTCCCGATAAATGATCGCATTTAGCGCAGGTTGATACAAATACGTTGCCATCACCATCAACTGTTCTGTGATTGATTCATCCTTAGTTTCTAGTTGAAAATACGCTTGCGGATAACCGTTCAATGTTAATAACATCTTGAGCATCTCACGCGTTGCTATAAAATCAGGCGCCGTTAAATCCGTTACTTCAATCATCAATCGTGTCCCAAGAATATCAGTTGTGACCTGCCCAGCTTTAATCACACCTGAATTTTCACCTTGTTCCCGCAAAATGACTGATCCTGGATAAATTTGATTTAATTGTGCTAATAATTTTTGTGTTTCTTCTGAAAAGCTCATTATTTTCCCCCACGAATTTCTTCTAATAGTAACTTTGCGCTAGCTTCATCTACCTTACCTTGCTGATTTAAGCGCTCTGTCATCCTCTGTAGCTCATCCGGCGTCGCACCAACTTGTACAGCTAACGACTTCGCTTGCAATGCCATATGCCCTGCCTGAATCCCACTCGTCACCAACGCTCGTAATGCTGCCAAATTTTGCGCCAATCCAACCGCTGCAACAATCCCAGTTAGCCTTTCAACGGTTGGACTTCCCATAATACGATGATTTAACTGAACTGCTGGAACAATCCCAATCGAACCACCCACTACACCAAGCATTAGTGGCAATTCAGTCACACCAACTAATTCATCCGCGCTCACTGACCACTTCACTAACCCTTGATATTGCCCTGAACGAGCTGCATATGCATGTAAAGCCGCATTCACACTCCGCGTATCATTTCCGCTTGCTAGGACCGCCGCTTCAATTCCATTTAAAAAACCTTTATTTGCCGTGGTTGCACGATATGCTGACAGCTGTTCAATTAGGCTAGCCTCCGCAATACGTTGAGCAACAACCTCACCAGCAAGCCCATCCTTTGTTGCCAAAACGTTCACCGGAATCCGAACCTGCGCTTGAATCAACGCTTCCGTCGTGAGATTCGACAAAATCGCCATGACAACTTGGTAGCCTGCATTTCGCAAATGTTCTGCCACAGCTTCAGTCATTGTGTTGACTAGGTTGGCTCCCATCGCTGCCTTTGGATCCACTAAAACATTTACTATCGCACGCTGATCATCCAGTTGTTCCAGGATAATCTCTTTAGCACCACCGCCTCGTTGCACAATTGAAGGCTTAGCTGCGTTTGCAATTTCTATTAACTGCGTCGAATGTTCTGTGATATAGTCTGCCAATCCTGCTTGGTCCGCGATATTCGTTAAAATCACCTGACCACGCATCAACCGCTGCTTCAATTCAGTTTGAACGCCTTCCCCAGCTCGAATTAAGCGCGCCCCATTGTTCGCCGCCGCAATTACGCTCGGTTCTTCAGTCGCCATTGGAACAACGTATTTCTTGCCATCTACCAGCAAATCAAACAGTAAACCCGTCGGCACACCAAAGCTATAGACATAATTTTCAATCTGCGTATCACCAATTAAATCCTGATGCGCCACTAAAAAAGCCTGATCATCCGGTGAAAAATCAAACTCATTGGAGATTTTGCTAAGCCGTTCTTGCAGACTCAACTTATAAAAGCCAGACCATTTACTCATCGGCTTCCTCCAACTCGCTTGCATCAATCACCTGATAATGAACTTTTTCATGATCATAGTATGCCAACAATCGCTGCTTGCCATCTTCGTCAAAGTCGCCCATGTCCAGCATGACTTGTCCGTTATTATCAACCACTCCTTGGAGAGCGTTCGCCACAATTTTATGCGTAAAACTCATATACTTTTGCTTTTCTTCCGTGCTCGCTACTGACGTCTTTAAGGTAAATCCTTCGTCCAAAAAATGCTTAATCATAGCAATCTTAACCAGCATTTTGAAACGATATACCCGTCCCTCTTGTTCGCTAGCACGTTCAATCGCCTCGATAATGCCTTTGCTCTCCCAATAACGGACTTGGCGCGCTGAAACACCTGTCATTGCTTCAATTTCGCCAATTCTAAATTGATATAGATCAGAATTAAACCCTGCTTTAAAATAATCCTTAGTGTATAAATATTTCATTTTACTCAGCACGCTTTCTTAGTAGATTTGTATATCTTAATGTTAAGTTATTTAACAGCCTTGTCAAGTAAAAACCATACAAAAACAGAGACAAACTTGAAGATCTGTCTCTGCTAAATTAGCCTAATTGTTAGTTATAAACCATTTTGGTCATTTAATTTCATGCGTGCTTTAGCGCCGTGAAAATGGCAAATTATTTTGCCATTCGAACCACCTTCGTTACTAAGTCGCCCAGCTGTATGACACAGCTGCCCAACTAAGTACTGCGGATCGTGTTTTGGTAAGCGATAAATCGCTAACAAAACGCATAATGAATCGTGCA
>JAITPD010000044.1 GCA_031289615.1 Lactobacillaceae bacterium
GTATCATCCAAATGAATTGCTTCATTTGTGACACACCTGCACATTTGTTTCATCGAAACGTTATTTAGTTTTCAATGTTCTACTTGTCGTCTTATTCGACAACTTTTATATCTTACCAAAGCTATTAATTGATGTCAATAACTTTGTCAAAATATGTTTGCGTTTACTTACTAATCAAAAATGATTTATAAAAATAATGCTTAATTAATATACCGCGTTACAGATTGTTCGTCAACCACTAATTTCAAAAAAATAACCCGAACAATCCATCTAATAAAAAACAATCTCAGCAATAGATGCCAAGATTGCATAATCTACTTATTTTTTTCAGAACCGTTTCCACTTAAAATCGAATCCGGAGAAGAAATTTCATTTGAATTAGTACCATCTTCACCTGGTTTAATCTCTTGTTTTGGGCCACCTAGTTCAGGCGCATCCGTCTTATAATCTGTAATTTTGCCACCATTTTGTGAAGCCACACTGGTACCTAGTCCTTGTACTTTCTTCAACTCGGCTAGGCCAACACTCTTCTTATAACTGAGCGCCGGGTTTTTCTTTTCTGGAATCTCTTCCTTTGAAGCAAATCTCAGCAAATTCCCCTGAATAACCTTGTCAGAATAATCAAGGGATTTAGTTACGTACTCATTAGCTGCCTTCACCGCTTCTTCAGCACGGGGATCCATTTTAGGATTAATCTTAGTCCCAGTTGCTGTCACATAATAATTAGACCCAATCTTCATGTACTCGCTACTTACCCAGTCCCCATTTCGGAACGGCACAATTTGCTTGTATTGCGACGAGAACATGTCTTGCCCAAACTGAATCAGAGCATCATCTTTAATTCCAAGCAAGTCTAGCAGAGTAGGCATGACGTCAATTTCACCACCATACGAATGGTCAATTCCGCCCTGCATTCCAGGAACGCGAACCATAAACGGCACCTTTTGCCAATTTACCAAATCTACCGGCGAAACAGTCTTCTTGCCAATCAACTTAGCAATCGCTGCCTTGTGATTTTCAGAAATACCATAATGATCACCATACAAGACAACCATTGACTTATCCCACAAGCCACTGTCCTTAAGGTATTGTTCGAATTCGCCAAACGCCTGATCCAAATAACGAGCAGTCTGGACATAGCCATCAACCGTTTTATCACCTGTATCTGTTTTGGTAATCGAAACATTTTGCTTATCCAAATCGTATGGATAATGATTTGTCACAGTGATAATCTTTGAATAGAAGGGCTGTGGCAGCTTATCCATATATGCAGCCGCATCCTTCAAGAAAATCTTGTCCTTCATCCCATAGCCGACGTTGTAGTCAGGATTGTCTGCATCTTTATAGTATGACTTTGAGAAGAAGTAGTCGTAACCCCAGTTCTTGTACGTATTGTCACGATTCCAAAACGAAGGAACGTCTCCGTGGAAAGCTGCGGATGTATAGCCTGCTTCATACGACAATAGCGCTGGCATGGCTTGGAAAGTATTTGATGTTCCATAATTTGACATAACTGAGCCAGATGAAGTTCCAAATAATGACGTCTCCAACATTAATTCAGCGTCGGCAGTCTTACCTTGACCGACTTCATTGTAGAAGTTGTCAAATGAGGTTGTATTTTGATCATGATAAAAAGCATTGAGATTAGGCGTCACTTCTTGCCCGTCCCACCGGTAGTCAATCATAAATTGTTGGAATGACTCCAAATGGAAAATAATTACGTTCTTACCCTTTGCTTTTCCAAATGTGACATTGTTATCTAGCGCACGATTTTCATTGACGAATGCTTTGATCTTATCCAAGTCAGACGCTTTTGCTTTTTTCACTTCATTTGACTGCTCACGAGTCTTAACCAAATTATAGGCAGCATACTCATTTAATCCGAGATACTTAACGATGTAATTATTATCAAAAGTTCGCGTTAACAATCCTGAGCGATCGCCAGAAGCAATCCCAAAGACAGCCAACATCATCACCACACCAAAAGCAGTCACTAACATCGCAAAACGTTTTTGAACAACTGTCTTGTCAACCTTAATCACCTTAAATAGCAGCAATCCAATCAAAACAATAATATCGATAAATACAATGAAGTCAATCGGCTGAATAATCCCGCCAATCGCCTTTGAAAGGTTGTTTTGAACTGATCCACCCGCTTTTAAAATGTTAATCGAGATGAAATCTGTAAATTCACGATAGTACAAAATATTTGAAAAGAGCCAGAGTGTTTGAATCGTATTGATCAAAATCATCAACCAATATGCAATACGTCCCCTGAAGTATAGCGCGATTCCTAAAAGAATAACTGCTGTTGGAATTGGATTTAAGACCAACAAAAATTGTTGCAACAATCCTTTTGCACCTAGACTGAATTCAACTTGGTACGCCCAATATGTTTTCAGTGTCACTAAGAAAACTGACAAAATGAAAAAACCGACCGTTGAGTTAAAATCTGGCCACCATTTCTTAATCGCCGTGACAAATCGTTGCATGCTATTACCCATCTCTTTCCAATTTTTCTATTAATATCCGGTACAATCCACTTTATCAGTATACCGCCAAACAATAAATGAACCTTAAAAAACAGCTCGAAACTCTGCTAAATTTTCATAGATGTCAATTGCTAAGGCATCTAAATCATCAAAGGCGAACCGTCGATCATCTCGTCCGCCATACACTGCAAATGTTTTTGAGGGTTGATCATACAGCACCGTTAATACATTTACACCAAACAAATCAAAATTCCGTTCTTGAACTTCATTAGTTGAATCCAGTGTCATTGACTGCAATCGTTTAATGATTTTTAATAACTCGCTCTCTCGATTCATATGCGCTTCCTTCTCGCTCTAATGTTAAACGCCAGAATTCCTGCAAACATCCCAAAGTAATAGGTGATTAAACGCCAAATTAGCATTGCCAAAACCAAAGTACTTGCATTAGGCAAAAAGCTTGCAAATAGCATTGAAAAACTAGCTTCGGCACCACCAGCCCCACCAGGAATTGGAAAGAGCGAGATTACCATTACAATCAAAATATGCAAAGACATGACGAAAATAAAGTTAACGTGATCTTGTCCAAATGCCAACAAAATGAAATACGGAATCGCATAATAAAATGACAGTTGCACAAATGTTGCCAAGATTGCTTTCAACAAGGCAACCCAATTGCGACTCATTCGCCGGCTTTCTTCGTGAAAACTGACAATCTTTGCTTGTGTATTTTTCAGCCATTTTGCATGTTTCTTTGGACTAAATAATTTAACCGGCAACAAGATGATCGTAATCAAGCGATCTGTAAAGGCAGGCCAGTACATCACTAACAATAATGTGATAATAACTGCAAAGTGAATTAAGAAGCCCAATAGGACCAACAAAGCCATTTCATGCAATTTGTCAGAAATATAATGAAACCCAATCACCAAAGCCATCACGAAATTAATCACGATCATTCCTTGGTACACAACGAACTTCATTAACAAAATCGAACCTGAACGACCCAAATCAATTCCAGCTTGTGACAGAGCAATCATTTGCATTGGCTGTCCACCGGTTGCAAATGGCGTGATTCCGTTTCCTAGTTGTTCGACTAACGGAACCCTAATCGCGTTGAACCAGCTGATCTTTTCGTGCTCGGTATCGACGAAAATCTTGACGACGACTGCCTCCATTAGTAAATAGATGACCATCGCAAGCATTGCAACAATCAACCACCACCAATTGGCGTGAATGAGTGAATGAAAAAACTGGCGAGAATTGACATGTCGAATTGACAGATAAAAAATACCGCCACCAAGGAGCATCATTAAGATAAAGACAATACTATTTTTGCGTGTCATGCATCATTACCCCTTTACCTTAGCTTGCTCCGTGTAGAATTCTTCCCAAATCTTAGCGACATTTTCAGCCGAGTAACGTTCTGACGCAGCTAAAGCCGACGCACTCATCTTTGCGGACAATTCTGGATTAGATTTCAATGCTTCTAATTGAACTTGCATGGCTGCTCGATCAGTTGCTGGCAAATAATAGCCCTCGATGATTGCTTTATACAAATCTAAATCTCTCAAGACGGTTGGCTTCCCAGCACTAAATGCTTCAAGCGCAGACATTGGAAACAGCTCATTGTAACTTGGCAGCAAAAATGTATCTGCCAGATTATAATAAATATTCATCTCATCACGCGCAACAATTCCTGGAAACGCCAAATTGGCTGGCGGATTTTCAACAACCTTTTTTAATTCATCATACCCAGACGTGATACTTCCAAATGAAAAGCCACCTGTCCAGATAAATTTCCAGGTCGGATTTTTTTTAGCTAGCTCAATAAAATCAAAAACACCCTTGCGTTCCTGAATTTGACCCACGCCAAGCACGATATAATCATCTAATTCGTAGCCTTTTTTCAATCGAATATCATCACGTTCTGCTTCCGACAGCGGATAAAATTGATCCTTCGTGACGAAATTAGGAATATACGTAATTTTTTCAGCTGCAACACCATTTGCTACAAGCTTCTCGATAAACGTTGGGTTAACAACAACGATGTGATCCATGCGCTTATAAAAAGCCATCACATACCAATAAAAGATATTTTTGACTGGCGCGTGCAAAGTGATTGAACCTTCTAAAGTCTCCGGCAAAAAATGAACGTAGCCAATCTTGCGACCTCGTCCTGGTAAAAAGGTATTCAAATAGAACCAAAAATCAATCGTATGGTAATGACTAATATCAGCTCGTTTCAACGTGTTAAACATCAATTGAAATTTTTGACTAAACTTTTCCGTCAGCAAATTAACTAGCTCACGGTAAGCCGAACCAACCCCTTGTCCAGGAACGGTTTCGGCAGATGAAAACATCGTAATTTTAAGCATTATTATTCCTTTTAAATGGATTTCGAATCACAAAGTTTTGTGCATACTCAGCGTCAGCATTTTCAGCTGCTTCAAGGTCTTCTTCTTCATGGTAAACGGCAATTGCTTCTTGATAAAAAGCAATGATGCGTTCGCCAAACGTGCGCTCATCAATCTCGTGTAAAATCGAAGCACGAACACTTGGATCACCTAACACTTGCTGCTTTTGTGCCGCCAGCAAATATTTTTCAACCGGCGCCGTTAAGTCATACGTATCTTTAACCAGCGTTCCAATATTTTCATCTGTTACAACTGTATCAAGATATGGACTACTCATTGCAACAACTGGGGTATTGGCCGTCATTGCTTCAATGTACGTCAATCCCTGTGTCTCACTTTCAGAAGCTGAGACAAAAACATCAGCTAAGCAATAATAGCTAAATGACTCATCATGCGGAATGTAACCAGTGAAAATGACATGGTCTGAAATCTCCAATGATGCCGCATGATCTTGAATTGCTTGTTCAGCGGGACCGTCTCCAGCGATAATTAACTGTGCTGTGGGGAGGTCTTCTAAGATATTGGCAAAGGTTTCTAGAACCGCTTCTATATTTTTTTCAAAGGCAATCCGCCCGAGTGACAAAATCACTGGTGTATCGGCTTTAAGTCCAAATTTTTTACGTAGTGCACCACTTTGATCCTCTTCAGGTTGATGGACAACATTCACCCCAGTTGGAATGATTTCAATCGGAACCTTAATCCCATATTCTAGTAATTGTTCACGAGTTTGTTCAGATGGTGCGACAACTCCTGTCAAGCCACGGGTGTAGCCCCGCATAATCATCGCAACTCCACCGGGACGCAAAATTCGTCCATTAAAAACGTAATGGGTGTAATCTTCATAATTAGTATGATAAGTGTGGACAACGGGAATATGCAAAGCACGGGCAACTGATTTACCAATTAACCCTAAAGAAAATTCCGTTTGCGTGTGGACCAAGTCTAACCTTAATTTTTTTGCAATCAATTGGGCTTGAATCGCACCACGATAAGCTAGTCGGCGTTCTTTAAACCCGACAAATGGAAGACTTGCAAATCGAAAAACGTTGCGCTCATCTGTTTTTTCTGGTGCATTTGGATCGGTCGAAGTAAAAATGTAGACGTGATGTCCATTTAGTTCTAGCTGTGCTCGTAATGTTTCAATCGACGTTGCTACTCCGGATAACTGTGGTAAATAAGTATCCGTAAAAATTCCAATGTTCATCTTGTCCCCCTTCGAAAATATATCTTTTACTATCATACCAAATTTTGGGACGCGATTCACTCTAAATCGATTCTAATTTTTATTTGTATACTTAAAAAGTGATTCACTTTGAAATGTTCAAAGAAGAATCACTCTCTAAATATTGTTGGAATTTACTTATTTCCCTATTCCTCTGGTGAACCCGTACTAATCGTGTAATTCACCGTATCCGTATAAGTTTCTGCATACTTAAATTGTGAACCAGATGGCAAAGTTGCATAGACTGTCTGCACTTGGGGCTCATCATCTTCACCATCCGCTGTAAACTCAAACGTGTCTCCCGTACTCAAATCATCATAACCCTCATCGGTCCCAAAGAGATAAGCAACACCTGTCGTATCGTGATCATTGGTCAACTCCCAAGCTGCTGACGTTACACCGATTGTGATGAGGCTGTCCTCATATGGCAACTTTGGATAAGCACCTAAGACAACATCGCCGTTTCCTTTACCATTTACATTAGAAATTGTAATCGACACTGGAATCGTGATGGTATAGCTCGGCTCAACGGTGTAATCGACTAATGTATTATCAGCCCATGTACCTTGCCAAACATACGTATGTGCAACACCTTGCCCGTTATGATTAGCTGGTATATCCATGACATCCAATATTGTTCCATTCGGATTATGCGCCGTCCCAGTCCCAATCTCTTGCCACTGGTCTGAGTTAGTTACATACATTCCATCAAAATTAACCTCCATAGGGGGATTAACTAAGCCAGTATCATAGGTGGAAAATATGAACGTTGAACCTAATTTCAATTCCCATAGTTCATCGGTACTTAAAAACATCTCATCCATTGTCGTTTCCATAGAAGTAGTGAGGCTAGATAAATCTAATTTTTCTAACGCCACGCAAGATCTAAATAAACAACTCATGTCAGTGACACTACTAGTATCGAAATTCAATACATTCACTGCCTTCAATGAAAAACAATCACAGAACATCCAACTCATGTCAGTGACAGATTCAGTATGGAAATTTGACAAATTAAAAGTTTGCACACTGTTATTTTCAGAAAACATGTAGCTCATATTAACGACATTTTCAGTATTTAAATTAATCAACCCAACATATTCAGTAACATTAACCAATTCAGCAAACAACGCACTTGAATCCGCATTCGCAATTACCCCTGCAGCAATATTAACCTTTTCTATACTAGCATCGTACGATTCCCAAGGAGTGGTCCCGCCCGTAGCCGGCATCGTCCCACTGTTGTTATTGGTTGGTCTGATATTTAAAGTTCCATCAGTAATATTCCAAGTACATGAACCATAGGTAGTATCAGAAACATTTGCCGCATGTGCTGTCGACTGCATCCCGGGAATGATCACACCCGCGATCGGTGCCACTGCGCCACCAACTACAACTACCAAGAGCGCCAAAGTCTTCGCTATTCTTTTAGTAATCTTATTCCATCTCATCGCCTGCTCCTTTTGAAAACGTTTACTATAATTAAGTTCAGCATACACCTTTCATAAGGTTAAACTAAGGTGGATTCTGTCCCCCCCCGAATTTTTTGTGAATTTTCATCACTCATTAGTCATGTTTTTTAATCGTTTAGTTTTTAGAAATCATAGCGAACACCATTAAATTTACGCTTTGTATTAATCTCAAATTATCAAGCTTAAATCTTACAAAGTTGAGCTGGTATAAAAAAACTGCAAAAACAATGAACTTCCTGATTCAAAAATCTAAAAAAATACCCTGATATCGGTATACTACGTGCCGGTATCAAAGCATTTTTTCTGAAATTATTATTTTTGTCTCGCCCGTACTTGCTATATTAGGCCGAAATAATTATACACCCCATTCTCCGGGATTATCACGCCAGGCATGTAACGTTTGTAAATCAGACTCTGCAATCAAGCCTTTTTGTTGTGCCACTGTCAACAACGTCGAATAGTTTGTTAACGATGAAAAGGGAGTATTTGCTGCGCCGAAATTTTCTACCGCCGCTGCTAATTCGTATGAAAAGATTGAACCCACACCCAAAACATCGCCACCTTCGCGCCGAGTTGCTTCAACTGCGCCAAGAACTGATCCACCAGTTGAAATCAAATCATCAATCAAAACCACCTTTTGTCCCGCTTTGATTTGACCTTCGATTTGACGACCAGCTCCATGATCCTTTGGCTTTGAACGCACATAAATCATTGGCAAGTTCATCAGTTGAGCAACCCAAGCAGCATGCGGAATTCCAGCAGTTGCAACGCCACCAATTACTTCAACATCAGGATATTGAGATTTAATCAAATCAACTAATCCATTAGCAATTAAGTCACGAATCTCAGGAAATGCAATCGTCATTCGGTTGTCAGTATAAATGGGGCTCTTTAACCCTGAAGCCCAAGTAAACGGAGCTTCAGGTTGTAATTTAACTGCTTCAATTTCTAGTAAACCACTCGCTACTTCTTCTGCGTAATTTGTCATATTTTTATTTCTCCAAAAATTCTGCTGTGGCGCGTTGATAGGCAGCAACCACGTCTTGTGCTCCGGTAATCGAACGTCCCATTACTAAGCCATCCGCTCCATTAGCACCCGCTTGTTGTGGCGTCATGACCCGTCGTTGATCGCCTTGTTCATCTTCAGCAAAACGAATCCCCGGTGTGATTGTGAGGAAGTTTGCTCCGGTAATTTTGTGAATTTCAGCTGCTTCATATGCTGAAGAAATAACGCCAGCGATACCAACTTCATCAGCTATTTTAGCCAAGTGCAACACTGATTCACGCATCGAAGCATTCACGAGTTGTGTTTCTTGCATTTCTGCTTCAGAAAATGAGGTTAACTGAGTGATTCCTAAGAGCTTCATTCGTGATAGTCCAGCTATCTGTGCGCCTTTTTCTGCTCCATACAAAGCGGCTTCTAACATTCGTCGTCCACCAGCAGCATGGACAGTCAGGTAATCGACTCCCAACTCAGCCAAATTTTGTGTGGCTTTTTGCACAGTGTTAGGAATATCATACAATTTTAAATCAAGAAAAACGGTATAACCTTTTGCCTTTAATCCACGAACAAATTCAGGTCCAGCAACATAGAACAACTCCATGCCAACTTTGACGGCCGGACGATTATTAGCTGGAAAGGCATCTAAAATTTTATATGCAGCTTTTTCACTTGAAACATCCAAAGCAATAAAAATTGGTTGCTTAATCATTATTTTGCTCCTTTTCCCAACTTGCTTGGTCTTCTGGTAGTGGCTTAAGGCCGTTTGTCACATCTTGAATATTTGCAAATCCATAGCGATCCAATGCATCTGGTAATTCATCAATGATTTTACTCATAATCAATGGATCCTGTCCATTGGCAGACCCAACTTGCACAGCACTCGCACCGGCCAATAAAAGCTCCAAAGCATCATCAACAGTGTTAATTCCACCGACACCAATAATTGGAATTTTGACCACCGAAGCAGCCTCCCAAATCAAACGCACAGCAATTGGATGGACTGCAGAACCTGACATTCCACCAGTTCCACGGAATAATTTAACAGAACGGCTAGCCAGATTCAAGCTCATCCCCACCACCGTGTTAATCAAGACAATTCCATCCGCACCAGCTTCTTCAACTGCTTTGGCAATTGGCTTAATATCTGTCACATTTGGTGAAAGCTTAGCGTAAATCGGCTTGTCAGTCACTTGACGAATTGCTGCAATGACTTCTCGCGCTGATTCTGGATCGACACCAAATTCCATCCCGCCCTTATCAACATTTGGACAAGACAGGTTAACTTCGAGGGCCTTAATATAATCGAACCTAGCAAATTCAGTCGCCAGCAAAACGTACTCAGCTACAGTTTCGCCAGCAATCGAAATCATCACTGGCAATTCTGGCAACGCCGCTTCTATTTTTGGAATAAAGTCACGCTTCACATTTTCCAGACCTGGATTTGCGAGACCCACAGAATTCAAAATTCCGGCTTGATTGAAAATGACCCACGGTTGCGGATTGCCAAGACGTTCTTGCACCGTTGTCGTTTTGAGCACTAACGCCCCCAACTTATTGAGATCAAAGTCATCCAAATGGTCTAATCCGTAATAAAACGCGCCAGAAGATGGCATAATTGGATTTTTTAATTCCAGTCCAGGTAGTGAAACCGCTAAACGCTGATTTGTCATGTTGTTTCCCCTCGTGTTGTTTCGTGATTTAAATTAATTTGTGTTGTTAGTGAAATGCTTTGGCCATTTTTCAAAAACGCCGTGCACCATCTTGGTCATTTCTTGCTTGTGACATGTTCAGTTTCTATAATTGCTACTATTTAATAACTTGGCCGTTTCTGACTTATGCTATGCTCAGCTTCACAACTTGCCCATTTCTCACTTGCGTGTTTAATTTCCGATAATGATAGTAAGTGGCGACACGGTCCCATTCGACTTTTAATTTCGATAAATCGAAATTTAGTCGAATTGGTGCCGCTACCTCGCTTTAAGGAGTGTGCACAAAGGCATTCTGAGCTGTCGGGATAAGATTATTTTCCAATTTGCTACCAAAGCGTAGCGACGTAGTGATTTGGAAAAGAAATTTATAACCGAAGCTCAGCCTTTGTAAACACGATGATCACCTACTATCATAATCTCAATCCACCACGCTTTGAATGAAATGGCCAAGTGCTTGCGCTGTTCAGCGAAGCGATTCTGTCGTCGGATGGCTAGCCCTTGCCGAATCTAGGCGAAATTTTTCACGCGTGCTTCAGCGCCGTGAAATTGGCAAATTATTTTGCCATTCGCAACCACCTCCGTTACTAAGTCGCTCAGCTGTATGACACAGCTGACCAACCAAGTACTACGGATCGTGTTTTGGTAAGCGATAAATCGCTAACAAAACGCATAGAATCGTGCAGGGCAAATCCGAAACGTAAAGAATCTTTAGCGAAGCTGATAAATTTTGTGCTGCTCTGCAGAACGAAGAGTTAGTCACTTAGCTCGGCAAAAAGATTTTGCTTTCAGCAAAACCGTCCCGCCATGCTCTACTTCATTGCCGTTACGCCAAACCCTTGAATTTCAAGCACTGAAAGTAAGGCTGCTACTGTATCAAACGCCGTAAACAATGGCACCGCATTTTCAATTGCTGCATTTCGAATTGCACGTCCGTCAGATTGCGTTGAACCATCCGGCCGCGTCGTGTTAATCGCTAATTGCAAATGCCCTGAACGCATTGCTGTCACAGCGTTATTGTCTGATTCAGAAATTTTGTCCAACTGTTCGACCACCAAACCGTGTTGCACAAAGAATGCACCCGTTCCTGATGTCGTCACAATTTCAAACCCTAATTCTGCAAAACGTTGAGCTAATGCCAAAGCCTCTTCTTTATCTTCGTCCGCAACGGTAAATAAGACATGTCCGAACGTTGGAATGTTAATATTGGCAGCGACAAAGGCCTTATACAGAGCCTTTTCAAACGTTGAATCAGACCCCATCACTTCACCCGTCGACTTCATCTCTGGGCCAAGCAATGAATCCACCGCTGGCAACTTCGTAAATGAGAAGACCGGAGCTTTCACGTGGACTTCAGGTGCTTCAGGCAAGACACCAGTCGTATAGCCTAAGTCAGCCAGCTTCTCACCTAACATCACGCGCGTTGCCAATTGTGCCAACGGTGTATGCGTCACTTTTGAAATGAACGGCACTGTTCGTGAAGCACGCGGATTAACTTCGATCACAAAGGCTGTATTTTCATGAATAACGAATTGGATATTCATCATCCCAATCGTCTTTAACTCACGAGCCAAATTAATTGAAGCTTGAATCATCTCTTCTTTAACCTTGTCTGACAAAGTTTGGGTTGGATAAACTGACATCGAATCACCAGAATGGACCCCCGCGCGTTCGATATGTTCCATCAAACCTGGAATGATAATTGTTTCACCATCTGAGAGAACGTCAACTTCCGCTTCGTCCCCAACCAAATATGAATCAATCAACACCGGATGATCATTTGAAACCTTAACCGCCCGGCCCATGTAATCACGTAATTCATCTAAGTTTGTTACGATTTCCATTGCCCGACCACCCAAAACGTATGAAGGGCGAATCAAAACCGGGAAGCCAATTTCCTCGGCTGCAGCAAGTGCGCCTTCAACCGTTGTAGCTGTTTTACCAACTGGTTGGGGCAATTGTAACTTCTTAATCACTTGATCAAATTCTTCACGATCTTCGGCGCGATCCAAATCTTCAACCGTCGTTCCCAAAATCTGAACGCCAGCTGCTTTTAATGGTGCTGCTAAGTTAATCGCCGTTTGCCCACCAAACTGCACGACAACTCCACGTGGTTGCTCAAGCTCAATCACATTTAACACATCTTCTAGCGTCAAAGGTTCAAAATACAACTTGTCAGAAACCGAGAAATCAGTCGAAACCGTTTCTGGATTTGAGTTCATGATGATCGCTTCTAACCCGGCCTGTTGAATGGCCTTAACCGCATGAACCGTGGCATAGTCAAACTCGACTCCTTGTCCAATCCGAATCGGACCAGAACCAAGTACCAACACAGACTCACGTTCGCTCACGACGGACTCATTTTCTCGTTCGTACGTTGAATAATAATATGGCGTCTGTGATTCAAACTCAGCCGCAACCGTATCAACCATCTTGTAGACTGGCTTGATATTATTTTCCAGACGCAATGTCCGAATTGCTGTAGCATCCGTCTGCCAGAAATCAGCAATTGATTGGTCAGCAAAGCCGTGACGCTTGGCATTTTGCAAAACTTCTAAATCATTGACATGCTCTTTGATTTCATTTTCCAGTTCAATAATGTGCAACAACTTGTCCAAATAGAACAAATCAATCTTAGTCCTCTCATGAATCGTTTCAATCGTAACACCGCGCCGGATTAAATCAGTAATCATAAACAAACGATCATCGCGGGCTGGCATTAATTGGTCTAACAACTCAGCATCTGAAAATTCAGGGAACGTTAATTCATGCACGCCAGTCACTCCGATTTCTAGCGAACGAACAGCTTTATTCAGCGCTTCTTCCAAGTTACGGCCAATCGCCATCACTTCTCCGGTCGCCTTCATTTGCGTTCCAAGATGCCGATCTGCAGCAACGAACTTATCAAATGGGAAACGTGGAATCTTAGCAATCACGTAGTCCAAAGCTGGCTCGAATTCGGCCATTGTCGTTCCAGTGACCGGATTCACAATTTCATCCAGCGTTAAACCAACCGCAATTTTAGCGGCCATCTTTGCAATTGGATAACCCGTTGCTTTTGAGGCCAATGCTGACGAACGCGAAACTCGTGGATTAACTTCGATAATGTAATATGCATACGAAGTCGGATCCAGCGCCATTTGAATATTAACACCACCTTCGATCTTCAAAGCGCGAATAATCTTCAACGCTGCATCACGCATCATTTGGTATTCACGATCAGAAAGGGTTTGGACAGGCGCCACAACAATTGAATCACCGGTATGAATTCCAACCGGATCAAAATTTTCCATCGAAGCGACAATCAATGCGTTATCATTTGAATCGCGCATCACTTCAAACTCAATTTCTTTAAAGCCGGCAATTGAACGTTCAATCAAAACCTGCGTCACTGGTGATAGCTCAAGACCGTTACTTCCAATTTCTTCAAGTTCTTGGCGTGAGTTAGCAATACCGCCACCAGTTCCACCAAGCGTATAAGCTGGGCGAACAATCACAGGATAGCCATTTGTTTCAGCAAAATCCAAAGCTTCTTCAATCGTCGTAGCAATCGTTGACTCTGGAATTGGCTCATTCAAGCGTTCCATCAAGTTTTTGAATTCTTCGCGATCTTCAGCTTCTTCAATCGCTGAAAGTTTAGTTCCGAGCAATTCAATATTAAGATCTGCCAAAATTCCGTCTTCGGCTAAATCTTTCGCCAAATTCAAGCCAGTTTGTCCACCCAATGTTGGTAAAATTGCATCAGGTCGTTCCTTGCGCAAAATTCGCTTTAAAAAATCCACCGTCAATGGCTCGATATAAACCTTATCAGCAGTTTCAACGTCTGTCATAATCGTGGCTGGATTTGAATTCACCAATACCACGGAATAGCCCTCTTCGCGCAAAGCCATTGCAGCTTGCGTTCCAGAATAATCAAATTCAGCGGCTTGCCCAATCACAATCGGTCCTGAGCCAATTACTAAAATCTTATGAAGGTCATTTCGCTTTGGCATTAGTTCTTTCCTTTCTTCACGTCAGCAATCATATTCAAAAAATCATCAAAGAGGTATTCGGCATCATGCGGACCAGGTGCTGCGTCCGGATGAAATTGAACTGAAAAGGCTGGCTTACCGAGCAACTTCACTCCTTCGACTGTATGGTCATTAATTTCTTCATGCGTAATTTCTAGTTGCGTTCCTGGAATTGAAGCAGGGTCAACCGCATATCCGTGGTTTTGTGAAGTGAAATCAATCTTTCCATTCGCAAGGTTACGTACGGCATGGTTGAATCCGCGGTGCCCAAACTTTAACTTATACGTTTGTGCCCCATTTGCCATTGAGAATAATTGGTGTCCTAGACAAATCCCCATCAAAGGCAACTTTGCTTGCAGCTCACGAATCACAGGCAAGACAAATTCGACAGCCTCTGGATCACCAGGCCCATTTGAAAGCAAAATTCCATCTGGATCTGCTGCCAAAATCGTTTCTGCATCTACTGTTGCTGGGAAAACCATTACGTTAACCCCACGCTTTGCTAATGACCGCAAGATTGAATTCTTCAACCCAAAGTCAATCAAGGCAATCGAAGTTCCTTCAGTAGGGTTCACATACGTCGATTTAGCTGTGACTTCTGTAACTTGGTTCGTTGGTAAAATTTCACCTTTGAGAGTGGCCAGAGCGGCTTTAGGATTTTCAGAAACTATCGTCGCCTTCATCACGCCGTATTCGCGTAACTCACGTGTCAGGGCACGGGTATCAACACCAGAGATTCCAGGTAGCTCCATCTTTTCAGCCCACGTTGCTAATGACATGTTTGAACGCCAATTTGAAGGACGGCGCGCAATTTCACGCACGACAATTGCTGATGCAGCTGGCTTAAGTGATTCGAAATCATCACGATTAATGCCATAATTACCAATCAAAGGGTATGTGAATGTCAAAATTTGCCCGTGATAAGACAAATCCGTCATTGACTCTTGGTAACCTGACATTCCTGTATTAAAAACCAATTCCCCGGTTACTTCTGCGGTTGATCCAAATGCTTCACCTTCATAAATCGAACCGTTTTCTAAAACTAAATAACGACGCATGAGTATTCCTTTCTATCTTTCAAAGTAGGCAATTCTCGCCTATTTATGCTTGGCGGTAAACAACTTCACCAGCAACCAACGTGGCAACCGTTTGCCCATAAATTGTTTCACCTAAGAACGGCGTGTTGCGCCCCTTTGAAACAAATTTTTCAGCAGTGATGACGTGCGCATTTTCTAAATCAAAGAGCGCCAAGTCTGCAACTTCGCCGACCGCAATCGTCGTTGGTGCTTGCAAGTCAAATGTCTTAACTGGATTTTCAACCATCCATGTCAAAACTTGGGCTAGTGTCGCAATTCCCGAACGAACGAAGTGGGTATAAATCAGTTGGAAACTAGTTTCGATTCCAACAATTCCCATCGCTGCACCAAGAAAGCTGCGTTCTTTTTCTTCAACTGCATGAGGAGCGTGGTCAGTTGCAACCATATCAATCGTTCCATCGAGCAAACCAGCAATCACTGCGGCTCGATCTTCTGGCGCACGCAATGGTGGGTTCATCTTAAAGAGCGCATTATCACCGTCAATGTCAGATTCATCAAGAAGCAAATGATGCGGAGAAACTTCGGCTGAAACATTTAAGCCAAGTTGCTTAGCTAAGCGCACCAACGTCACAGATTCCTTTGTTGAAATGTGCGCAACGTGATACTGAACTCCCGTCGCGTTGACCATCACTAAGTCGCGCGCAAGTTGACTTGATTCAGCCAATGGATCAATTCCTGGCAACCCAAGCGCTGCTGAACGAACACCAAGGTTCATCACACCACCATTCATCAAGCTTTCATCTTCCAAGTGCGTCACAATTGGCTTTCCTGCTGCTACTGCCAACTTCATAGCTGCCAGCATCGTTCCAGCACTTTGCACACCTTTACCATCGTTAGTAAATGCGACCGCCCCAGCTTCTGCTAAAGCTTTAATGTCATCTACTTCAACCGCTGTTAATCCTTCTGAAATCGTGGCATACTGCTCAATGTTAATCACACCATCAGTTTCATTTTTATGTTGAATCATCTTAAATGTTTCAACATTTGATGGCGTTGGGTTCAGATTCGGCATTGCAGCAACGGTTGTAAATCCACCTCGTGCAGCTGCCTTTGATCCAGTCGCGATCGTTTCTTTATATTCAAATCCTGGCTCGCGGAAATGCACGTGCACGTCAACCAATCCTGGCGTCAATAAGGCTCCTGCTGCCTCCAAGACTTCATCCGCTTCTGTGTCAATGGTGACATCAATTTGCGCAATCTTACCATCCACAATCAAAACGTCTTGGGCAATCAAATCGTTATCTTGGGCCACTAGCTGGGCATTTTTAATTAAAATCGAACTCATCATGAAATCCTTTCGTTCTTAAAACTCAAGTGCATCAAGAATGGCCATTCGTGCGTACACGCCATTCGTCATTTGTTGGAAAATTCGTGACTTCGGTGCTTCAACCAAACCTGATTCAATCTCCACCCCGCGGTTCACGGGTGCCGGATGCATGATAATTGCTTGCTCTTTTAACATCGCATATCGCTCCTTTGTTAGTCCATACTCATTATGATACTCAACAAGTGAGAAGTTTGCGTTTTCAACTGATGAAATTCTTTCATGTTGTACGCGCAAAAGCATAACAACATCTAACTCTGCAAGACCATCTTCGTATTCGTGATAAGTTCCAAATTGATCAAATGTTTCAGGATACCAGTCACGTGGACCAGCAAATGAAACTTCTGCACCAAGCTTGTCGAGCACTTCGGCATTTGAACGAGCTACACGCGAATGTGCTAGGTCACCGATGATACGAACCTTTATCCCTTCAAAACCACCAAATTCTTCATAAATCGTCATCAAGTCGAGCAAACTTTGTGAAGGATGTTGCCCGTTACCGTCGCCCGCGTTTACAAGATGAGGCATCAATGGTGAATCTTCATCAATCAATGGCTCATACCAATCATTGACTGAATGCCGCACAACTGCTGTCTCAACTCCAATTGACTTCAACGTTTTGAGAGTATCGCTCAAACTTTCGCCCTTTTGTGTCGAACTCGATTGCGGATCTAACAAAACTTGTTGCCACCCCAGCCGCATTTCTGCCACCTGAAAACTTGAATGAGTCCGGGTTGAATTTTCAAAGAAGAGATTCGCGACAAATCGTGGTTCAACCTTTGGCTTACGTTCTTCTCGCTTAAACGCTAACCCAGATTGGATCAAACTGATAATCTGTTCATTACTCAATAAGTTGATGTTCACAAAGTTTTGCATTTCACTCTCCTCTGGCATTTGACAAAAAAAGACAACCTGCGAGAGGTTGCCGGATTTCATTTTTGATGGAAGTGTAACTTTGGTGTACTGCATCCATGAAAACGTGAAAGCCTTTGTTAGCCTCTCGGACTAAGTTAAAAGGTTTGTTGTTGGATTAAGTATAACAAAGCTGGGGCAGTTTGTATATTACTGGTTGTTTACATTTTCAGTAATGTTTTCCCGTACGAATTATGACAATTGATTCTCACTCAAAATCCGGATAATGGCCTCATCCATTTCTGGCGTCTTGGTCCATTCGATCCACTCCGGAATTGCAACCATTGAGTAAATCTTGAAATTATCATTGACGTACTTTTCGTATTTCTCAACACTCGCTGAATGTGGAATGTTGATTTTCATAATCCGGACTTCTTTGATAAACCCTTGCTCGGCTGCATATTCAGCTTGTCCGTTGTGCAACAGGTTACCAATTTCACGATATTTGGTTCCATCATTGCGCGTAATTTCTTCCACAATGTCAAAAATCTGAAAGTCTGCCATGTTTATTCGACCCCAACTTCAGCGTTTACAACTGCGACAATCCGGTCAACATATTCTGCAACCAACTCATCCGTCTTTGCTTCAGCCATAACCCGCAACAAGTCTTGGGTTCCAGAAGGGCGCACCAAAACCCGGCCGTCAGCACCCATTTCATTTTCAACTTGTGCAATCACATCCTTGATTGGTTGATTTTCAAGCGCAAGTTTCTTGTCTTGCACCTTCACGTTGACCAACTTTTGTGGAAAGACGGTCATTTCGCCAGCCAACTCGGACAACTTCTTGCCTGTCATCTTCATGACGTACAATAATTGAAGCGCAGTCAACATTCCATCCCCAGTCGTCGCCCAATCCAAGAACACCACGTGCCCAGACTGCTCTCCACCAAGGTTGTAGCCTGACTTAAGCATTTCTTCCACAACATAACGATCGCCCACAGCTGTCTTGACTGACTTAATCGCATTTTCATCCATGGCTTTGTACATTCCAATATTTGACATGACCGTCGTAACAATCGTGTCCTTTTTCAATCGGCCATGTTCATGCATAAATTTACCGGTGATAAACATGATCTGATCACCATCAATAATTGCCCCATTTTCGTCAACGGCAATCAAACGGTCACCATCTCCGTCAAACGCCAAGCCAACGTCAGCTTGCTTTTCAACGACGAACTTGCTCAACGCTTGTGGGTGGGTCGAACCAACGCCATCATTAATATTCAATCCATTTGGAGTCGTCGCCATCGTATTAAATTCAACTTTAACATCTGCGAATAAATTCGACACCAAATTGCTTGTGGCCCCATTTGCTGCATCAATCGCTACGTGGATTCCTTCTAAATCAGTTGGAATCGTTGTCTTCAAGAATGCCAAATATTTAGCGGCCCCCACTGGGAATTCAGCAACGGTACCTAATCCTTCCGCTGCTGGACGAGGCAATGTGTCTACCGGCGCATCAAGCAACTGTTCAATCTCCGCTTCGATTTCATCTGAAAGTTTGAATCCATCAGCACCAAAAAGTTTAATTCCATTATCTTCTGCTGGATTGTGCGAAGCTGTAATTTGTGCTCCCGCATCCGCCTTGTCAGCCCGCACCAAATATGCGACTCCTGGTGTAGAAATCACGCCCAGTTTTAGAACTTCAATTCCAATTGAAATCAATCCTGCGACCAAAGCACTTTCCAACAACTGCCCAGAAATTCGAGTGTCACGTCCAACTAACACACGTGTTTGCCGTCCTTCCGCATGCCGAGTCAAGATAGCTCCCGCAGCTCTTCCAACCCGAAACGCTAATTCAGGGGTCAACTCTTGATTTGCGATCCCGCGCACCCCGTCAGTTCCAAAATAATGTAATTCAACCATTTCATTCTCTCCTTAAACCCACTCATATATTTCCGCTTTAAAACTAATAAATTTAACTCTTTGGTGTGATCGTGATGACAACCGTTCCCGGCGTAATCGTCGAAGCTCCGTCCGGGCTCTCAATCGTGACAGTTTGCTCCGTTGTGGTAGTCACATTCGTCAAATCGGCCGTGACCGTCACGTCCTTCAACTTTTCAAGCGCGTCCATTTTACCATCAACTGTTACTTCATTCACATTGGCCGTGAGAGTAAATTTACTTGCATCCCCATTTTTCGTGTTGATCTTTAGTGCAATTTGCTTCGAACCATTTCCGGCCGTCACTGGAATCTTAACGGTTGCTTCGGCTGGTGTAATGACCACATCAATTGGATTGCCATTCGCATCAACAGCTTGCAAATCTACCTTCTTGGTCACTGTCGTCTTTGTATCCCGATCCATTTGAACATTCGCAACCACTTTCGCCACCGCAGCGACAGCAGTTGTCGAACCAACAACTTGCGCCCTTGTCACACTCGTCGTTGCATCGCCGGCTTCATAGCCTTCAGCAATTGCATCTTTGTTAAACGTTGGTACCACAGTAAATGTTTGCACCGCCCGCTTATAAATTGAAATTTTGATCTTAGTCTGATCAATTTTATAAGTCAGATCCTTATTTAATCCGCTGACCTTCAAAGAAACTGTGTGTTCACCATCTGACAACACCTTTAAATTAGCGTAAACTTGGAAATTTTTTGTATTAACCGCAGCTGTCACCAACGCTGATGGCCCAGTCAACTTGACTCCCATCGTTTCTGGCAAACCATTGATGAGATATTCATTCGTGTCAATTCCGTTTACTTGTACTGCCATCGTCACGTTTTCAGACTTTTGCAAACCTTTGCCGAGCAAACTCAAACTTGATGAAGCCGTGTCAGTCTGCACTTTTGACGACTTGCTAGGTGTCGTTCCATCAACATACAAAGCTAACAAGAGAGCTAACACAAATGAGAAAACGATATAAATCACTTTATCGATATGCTTAAACATATTAACGCTCCTTTCGCTTATTGAATGGCGAAAACAAGAACCGGTTGAGCATTGGTTCTTTCTTATCCGTTGAAACCAATTGCACCGTCAAATACTTAACGAAATCGTCGTGAGTTAAGTCTTGAATTAATTCTGAATTGCGGGTAATTGTTACCCCGCCAGTTTCTTCAGAGACAATAATTGTTAACGCATCAGTCACTTCAGAAATTCCAACTCCAGCCCGATGACGAGTTCCAAGTTCTTTTGGAATCGTAGGGTTATCTGAGAGTGGCAAATAAGCTGCAGCAACGGCCATCCGATCATCTTTGATAATGACCGCACCATCATGCAACGGCGTATTTGGAATGAACGTATTGATCAATAAAGCACTGGTGATTTCAGCATCAATCTTAATCCCAGTTTCGATGTATTCTTCAAGACCAGTTTCCATTTGAATCGTGATCAATGCACCAATCTTACGCTTTGACATATATTCGACTGCGCCATCAAGCTGTTCCACGAGATCAAGACCTTCTTCTCGGCTTTGCTTTTTAAAAATCTGCGAACGGCCGAGATGTTCAAGCCCTCGCCGGATTTCTGGCTGAAAGACAATCACTAACATGATGGCCCCCCAATTGATAATTTGATCCGTGAGCCACGAAATGGTAGTCAATCCAACGTACACCGAAACCAGTTTGACCACAATGACAATCGCCACTCCACGAATTAACGTGAAGGCTTTGGTCCCGCGCATCAGCATCATCAGGCGGTAAATTAAATACCAGACCAAAATCAAATCAATGATTCGGACAATGCTGATATTGCTAAGTAAACTTTCAAGATTCATGTTGTCCCCCTAATTGTGACAAACGCACTAGTTTTATCTCTGCACTCATTTTATCAAAGAATTGATGAATATACCTTAAAGACCACTAAAAGTTTAAAAGTAGGCTCAATTTTTCGCTTCGCTCAAAACCGATGCTCCATGCTCTGCAGAACGCACTGTTAGTCACTTAGCTCGGCAAAAAGATTTTGCTTTCAGCAAAACCGTTCCTACATGCTCTATTAATGCGCTTCATTCGTCAACAATCCAGCCTCAGTAAAGTTAATATTTTGTCGCAACTTCAATCCCGTTTCTGCTGAAATGAAGTGAGCCTCAAACAGGTGCTGAGCTGCGTCACGTTGTGCATTCAATCCGACCATTTCTAATTCCATCCGGACAGCTTCGTTTTGCGCATCCGTAAACTCACGATCTGCCCAACGCGCCTTTTCAATCCGGTTGCGATATGAGATCACCAGATTATGCGCGACTTGTTGATCAGCCTTGAGTTTCTTTGCATCGAGATGTTCCAAATATTCTGAAATAGCCGTAATTGCCGCCTTAGCACCTTCACCCTGCGCCACAATGTACTCTGCGTGCAATTGATCCGTATCTTCATCAGTCATCCACACTCGAAGGGCCCGCAATGCTCGCCGTGTTAAACTTTCCAACCGCTTCACATACGTCTTTTGCGTTTGGTATGCCCCGACGTTATCCAATTCACTTTCCATCCGATCAAGACGGCGCGTTTCACTAGAATACACAAATTCCGTAATCTGCTCTTCAACCAATAGTGTCCGAAGCGCATCACGTTCAGCATCATACCCGACTTTTCGTAGTTCCACTTCAGCTGCTAACATTGGATTTAATTTATCAACACTCATGTTTTCTAGTTGAATCTGGCGAATCTTCATTTGATAACGAATCATAATATCATATGCAATCGCCTGATTCGCCTCGCGCCTGTGTTGCTCAATTTCACGAACGGCTGATTGCAAGATGTAAATATGTGCGCGCGCTTCCGTCATATGTTTAGCAACTGGAGCTTTGCCAGCTTTCTTACTAGATTTTTCCGAAAAGAATGGCAACAAAATAATGGCTGCTAGCAATGAAATAATAATCACAGCCGATGAGATAAAGAGCATTAAACCACGCTCAGGAAACGGTGTCTTACCATCCGCAATAAACATTGGGACCGACAATACTCCGGCCATCGTCACTGCGCCACGCACTCCAGTAAGTCCAGAGACAATTGCAATCCGCCACGATGGTTTTTCGGTCTTGTGCGTATGAACCCGAATCGCTTGATTGACATATGTCCACAGAACCCGAATTCCAAACACAGTCAACCATGTCGCAACCGAGTACCAAAAGACCATGTAAATCGAAAGTTGACCCATTTCACCGGCAAAATTTTCCATTGCAACCGGGATTTCAATTCCTAAAATTACAAAGATCGTACCGTTCAACAAATAGCCTAAGATGTTCCAAGTTTGGACCCCAATCAAATGAAGCTCGCCCGTATAGTTAACGTCTGTTTTAGTTTGCAAATTAGCAATAATCGCCGCCACAACAACCGCGATAACACCAGATGCGTGAATTTCTTCTGCTGCTAAGTAAATAATAAATGGGCTAAATAATTGCACTGCCACCACGAAGACCACGTCATGAACGCCACGTTCGGCTAAAAAGTCCATCGCCGCGTTGAAGACAATTGCAATTAAGGCCCCAACTAAAGCTCCAACCAATGCCACATATAAAAATTCAGTCGTCGCATGCACCAAAGAAAATGTTCCAGCAACCGATGCAGCTAAGGCAAACTTAAAAGCCACCAGTCCACTAGCGTCATTGATCAAACTTTCTCCCGCCACCAAGTGCAACACGTTTGCAGGCAGTTTCGCTGTTTTAGCAATAGCTTGAACGGCAACCGGATCAGTTGGCGACAAAATTGCTGCAATCGCAAAGGCAACTGGCAAAGGCAATTCAGGCACCAGCCAATACACGACTACTCCGCCGACCACTGTGGTCAAAACTACTAAAATAATTGCATTCCCAAAGATCGATCCCTTAAGCGCCCACAATTCTTTTTTGGGAAAACGCCACGCATCGGAGTAAAGCAACGGCGCAATAAAGACAAGCAAGAACCAACTTGTTTCAAGTTCGATTTCCACATGAAAAAACACTGCCACAATTAGTCCAAGGGCAATTTGAATTAGACTGACAGGGATAGTTTTCAAAAAATGTGAGAGCATATTTCCCACTAAAACTAGGCCCACTAAGGCAATAATAATTTCTAATGTCTCCATAACGCTACTCCTAGAAAGGAATTTTGTATTCTTACTTAATCCCCAAAGATCTTAACTTCTGTCTCTAAATCAACACCAAATTTAGCCTTGACTTGTGCTTGAACGTGCCGAATTACTTGGATATATTCATCGGCAGTGGCATGATTTACATTTACGATAAATCCTGCGTGCTTCTTTGAAACCTGTGCTCCACCAATTGTAAATCCTTGCAGTCCAGCATCCATGATTAGCTTTCCTGCAAAATATCCTTCTGGTCGCTTGAAAACTGATCCGCAAGATGGATATTCCAGCGGTTGCTTGCTAGCTCGTTGCACATTGAAATCTTCCATCATGGCTGCAATTTCAGCTGGATTGCCAACTTCTAATTGAAACGTTGCTGCCAAAATAATATCGCCATTTTCTTGAACAATACTTTGGCGATAACCAAAATTCATCTCTGCGTTAGAGCGTGTCTTCACTTCATTTTCGCTGGTCAAAACCGTCACAGACTCAATCCATTGCGCCGAATGTCCACCATAGGCTCCCGCGTTCATATAAACCGCTCCACCAACTGAACCAGGAATTCCAGCAGCCCATTCAATTCCACTCAAGCTATGTTTCATCGCAACTTGCGTAGTCTTGATCAGAGTCGCACCCGCCTCGGCGGTCACTCGCAGTCCTTCTACCTTAATCTGATTTAAATGTTCCAAAAAAATCACTAATCCACGCAGACCAGTATCACTCACGACAAGGTTTGACGCGTTTCCTAGTACAGTGATTGGCATTTCAATTTCATGCGCGTATTCGAGCACCTCTTTTAGATTTTCAACACTCTTTGGCCAAAAAGCCCAATCAGCTGGGCCTCCGACTTGCGTATTTGTGTATTCAGATAATTGAACGTTTTCACGAATATCATATCCAGGAAATTTTTGGTTTAAATTTGTAGACATCTTAACTCCTCTAAATTGGTTTAACTAATGCTTTTAAGGGATCAACCCCAAATTGTTGTGCTTGTGTCACTAGAATTTGTGCGGCCGCAACTGTATCATCCAGCGCGTTGTGGTGATGCAATAAATCAATGCCTAACGCCGCCGAAACAGTATTTAATTTATGATTTGGCAATTCAGGATACAACTTGCGCGACGTTTTAACTGTGTCCAACGACAAATAATGGGGCGCCTTGATGTCATAATGTTCCAGAGTTGCCCGTAAGACACCATTATCAAATGGCGCGTTGTGAGCAATCACCAGTTGTTCGGCCGTGTAAAACTGTTTAATCTGTTGCCAAACTTCTGGAAACAATGGCGCGTCTTCCACATCTTCGGGATGAATTCCATGAATTTGGGTGTTGCGCGTATTAAACTGCATTTGCGGATTAATGAGCGAATAAAATTCGTCAACTAATTGATTGTCACGAACCACCACGACCGCCATTGACACCGCGCTAGAACGCACTTGGCTCGCTGTTTCAAAATCCATTGCGATAAAATTCATGCTATTCTCCAACTTCAAACTTCATTTCAAAGGCTTCTACGACTTCACCATCCGGATCAGTGACCTGCATTTCACTGCCGGCAAGCTGTACAAACCCATATTTTTCATAGATGTGCCGTGCTACCACATTTCGCTTTTGCACGATTAACGATAACGTATCTACTGTACTATATTCTTGCGCCCAGATAATTAATTCATCGATCAAATCTTGTGCTAACCCAATTCCTTGGATTTTTTTAACCAACGCAACCCCAACTTCAGCTTCACGGGGATGGCCTGGAATGGCAGTCGCCGAAGCCACACCATAAAAATTATTTTGGTTATCCGCAATGGCCAATAAAATATTGTTCCTCGTACTTTGGAGTGCAAGCAAATTATCAGCTTCCGTCTTTTCATCTAAATCGGTTAAATCATTGGCTAATACAAATGTGTCCGATTCCGTTTGTAATTGCAGCATTAACCGCAATAATTCACCAGCATCTCTTGGCTCAACTGGACGAATAAATAAATCCATCTTAACTCTCCATCGCCTGTACTAGCTCCTGCGAACGTGGGCCGCTCGCCTCAACCGTAATTTCTCTTTGCAGATTTGAATCATCCCCAGCAACGCGTACTAAATTAATACTCAAAACATCTTTGGGCAAAATCGAAGCAATAAATTCTGGCCATTCAATCAAGGCAACCCCGTCTCTGCCAAAATATTCTTCCAGACCAAGATCTTCAGCTCCACCTTCTTCACCAAGCCGATAAACATCCAAATGGTATAGTGGAAAATTAGTGGTCTGATATTCACGCACTAATGTAAACGTTGGGCTCTTTAATGGCCGTGTAATCCCTAACTGGCGGGCAAATCCCTGCGTAAAAGTCGTTTTCCCAGCGCCTAGATCACCATTCAACAAAATCGTGTCTCCAGGCTGAACTGATTGCGCCAATTTTTGAGCAAGCGCCTGCGTTTCTTCAACTGTATTAACTAATCTTCTCATACGCAAAATTATACCATTTTTACACTGGATTGCCCTAATTTTTAAAACAAAAAAGCAGGAGCAATTTACACTCCTACTTCCATTCTCAATTAATCTGTAATTGCTTGTGCTGCCGTGATAATAGCAGTCTTATAAACGTCTTCTTCGTTTGCTCCACGTGACAAATCTGAAACTGGTGCTGCCAACCCTTGCAAAATTGGTCCAACCGCTTCAAATCCACCCAAACGTTGTGCAATCTTGTAGCCGATGTTTCCTGATTGTAAATCTGGGAAGACAAAGACATTTGCGTGACCAGCGACCGTTGATCCAGGGGCCTTAGAAGCTCCAACTGAATCAACGAATGCTGTGTCAAATTGCAATTCTCCGTCAAGTTCGATTTCAGGTGCCATTTCATGTGCGATCTTAGTTGCTTCAACGACTTTGTCAACTTGCGGCGCAGATGCTGAACCCTTTGTTGAGAATGACAGCATTGCCACCTTAGGATCAATTCCAAAGACTTTAGCTGTCTTGGCAGATTGAATAGCAATTTCAGCCATCGTTTGTGCATCTAAATCAATATTGATTGCAGCATCGGCAAAGATATAACGTTCATCCCCACGTTGCATCACGAATGAACCAGAAATCCGCTTTGACCCAGGAACCGTCTTGATGATTTGCAAAGCAGGACGAACCGTATCACCAGTTGGATGAGTGGCTCCAGAAACCATTCCATCAGCCTTCTTCATGTAAACCAACATCGTTCCAAAGTAGTTCACATCTTCAACTAACTTGGCTGCAGTGGCTGCGTCTGTCTTTCCATTACGTCGGTCAACCAAAGCATTGATCATCTCTTCCTTTTGTTCAGAAGCATACTTCGCTGGCTCAATAATTTCAATTCCGGTTAAATCAAAACCATTATCCTTGGCAACAGCGTCGATCTCAGCTTGCTTTCCTAGTAAGATTGGCTTTGCTAAACCATCCGCCAACAAACGCACTACTGCACCTTGAATTCGGGCATCTTCACCTTCAGGAAAAACCAGTATCTTACCTTGATTCTTAACTTTTGCTGACAATTGCTCAAAAAGTTCCATTTTATTCATCCTCGATTTAATTTATAATAGAATTAACACATACTCCAAAAGATTATGGGTTAAACTATTAATGATAGCGATTACAATTATAATTATCTCAAACTTTTGAACATTTGAACACAACTATATTCACAAGTTCAAAAACAATTTTACACGTTTTTAATTTTAACTCCACGAAATAGGAGTGATGCCCTGCTGTACTAGGAAATCATTGACGCGCGTAAACGGTTTTGAGCCGAAAAATCCGCGATATGACGACAGTGGACTGGGATGCGGAGAAGCAATAATTAAATGTTGCTGACTTTGTTCAATCAACACTTCCTTGGCCTGTGCTGGCTTGCCCCATAAGACAAATGCGACTGGCTGATTTTGTTTTGCGACTATTTTAATAATCGCGTCCGTCAGCTGTTCCCATAAAATATGTGCGTGCCCATTACGTTCGCCTGCCGGAACCGTCAGAACAGTATTTAGCAACAATACACCTTGTTCGGCCCAACTCGTCAGATCCCCGTTACTTGGTGCAAGTACACCGGTATCATCTTCTAATTCTTTATAAATATTGACCAGCGACTTAGGCAAAGGTTGATTGGCCGGCACCGAGAAGCTCAGCCCCATCGCTTGATTTGCATTTGGATAAGGATCTTGCCCCAAGATAACCACTTTGGTTTGGGCGAGTGAGGTCGTCAGTAATGCGTTAAAAACTAATTCTCTGGGCGGATAAACAGTTCCCTGCGCATAAACTCGTTCCAAAAACGTTTCGACTTCTTGCCAATATTGTTCACCCATGGCTTGCAAAAGCAATGGCCACCAGTCAGTTTGCTTTAATTCTTCTAACATTTTAATTTCTCCTGATTCATCTATTTATAAAGAAAGGGGCTCAAATGCGTCAATTATTTATCCAACAAAATTTGAATAATCCGCATCTGGGAATTGGCCGAGTTCTCGACGTCAACAATCGTGTGATTTATCACATTAGTGGCGACATGGGCCGAGTGGGCGACGAACTGATTTTGACTGACCTGAAGCAAACGCCCCTGGCTAAAATTGTTCAGGAAGCTGGCGGTTTGGTCCCCAAGTTTCGTTTGCAAGTCGGCAAGGCCAAGGTTGGTTCGTTTGGTCTCTCACTTCAATTCCGTGAGTTGCTGTTTATTAGCCGGCTTAATTGGCTTATCTTTGTGAACACCAATACTCGTTCATACTCAGTTGTTCATGTTAATAAAATTCTGTTAAAAGCGCAACCGATCGCCAGTGGAATTCTCAAGCTCGACCTGTTTGATGATGAAAATATCGAAGCCCTGACATTAATTATCGCATTTTTGGAACGTCGACAACAGACCGGTTCTCCTTTAGCCATTCCACGCTTTACATTTCCAAATCGAAGTCCGCAACTGGTCTACGAACATTTTAGCTCACATGAACACTAAAAAATGCGTAACGACGAGAATTAAATCTTGTGGTTACGCATTTTTATTTAGTTAATATTTTGACCTATAAATCCTAATTTCTGCGATATGGCGCCTCAGGGAAGATAAATAACGCAATGATATACACCAAGATTCCTGGGAACCCAACCGAAAGAACACTCAATAGCACATAACCAAGCCGTAACAACTGCGCATTCCAGCCAAAGTGCTCAGCGATGCCACCCAAAATTCCAAATAGAACCCGATCATCCTTTGAACGATAAATTGTATTATTCATATTATTCCCCTTTACTTAATGACGATTGAGCCCAACGACGTATTAGCATAAACCCTGAACTCAGGATTGCTTCCCACGGTTGCATTTAGTTGTCCGGTGCTTGCCATGACTGTGTGTTCGCGCAAAATTTTGATTGAACCCATCGTTGAATCACCTTGAATACTGAAATTCATCTGTGGTGCAAACTGCATATTAATATTTCCAACCGCCGTTTCAAGCTCAATATCACCGCGCACATTTTCCCAATCGGCATCAATATTTCCAGCATTGGCCTTGAAACGTCCGCTCCCAGTCACGTGCTTAGCTTTCACGTTTCCGGCCGCAGCTTCGACATCAAATTTAGCAGTCACGTGCTTTAACGTCAAATCGCCAGCCGAAACTGTGGCTTTAAATTCTGTCGTTGATAACGCGTTCTTAAACTGTGCTCGCCCCGCTGAAATATCCGTGAAAATCGCTCCCGCTTGCACATTTTCAACATGCAAATCACCTGCAGAAATCGAAGTCATTAAATCATCATCAATCGTTAAATCAGAGACAAACGCCTCGCCAGCATTCAACTTGATGTCAACCTTGCCAAGATAACTTTCGGGCACTTCGATCTTAATTACGTTTTTAAAATGCGTCTTGAAGTTAGCCTTAAAGAAATTCAAAATACCGCGTCCAGTTGGCCGAGGCATCGTCACTTCAAATGTCCGATTCTTCTTATTAATCTGAACTTCAAACTCAGGATCTTGAATGCTCGTAATTTGATTAACCTTGAATTCAGTCCCAGTTCCACGGCTCAGATAAACCTGACCAGCGTAGATGTTAACAGCCAGCAAATCATATTCACCCGCTTCGGTACTTGTAACGGTCAGCTCAGTCGAATCACCCGCAATCATCTTCGCAATTTCTGCAATATCACCCATTCCTGCTAAAACTGCATCAATCGTCTCTTCATCTGAAACGTTTGCGTGGGAATTTTGATAATCTACGAACGCCTCGTTTGCATCTGCCAACACTTCATCTTTAAATTCCTGAACTGCCGTCGTTGCGGGAACCTCTGTGAAAAAAGTTTCAATTTTATTTTGTAATTGTTCATTCATTTGCTTCACCCCATTAATTCATCAATTGTTTTTTTCGCGAATTGCCAGGCCTTTTTTTCTTCTACCAGGCGTTCACGACCAGCATCCGTCAACGAATAATATTTCCGTCGACCACCCTGAGTCTCGTCTCCATAATAACTTTCGACTAACCCAGCCTTGCCGAGCCGCCGAAACACTGTATACAAAGTCGCCTCATTCAACGTGTATTCTTCATTTGTAATTCGAGCAATGTCTTGTACAATTCTGTAACCGTACGAATCCTTTTGTTCCAATAGATTCAACACAATTGCGTCAGTGTGACCCCGAATCAAGTCTTTCGATAATTCGTTTGCCATAAATAGTACCTCACTATAAAAGGTAATATATCATGTATTACTATGTGTGTCAAAGCAATATGCCTGTGTATATCTAGGAAAACCTTACACTAAATAAATGTGCTGGGGCAAAAACCAATGATTCAGCTAAAACGCTATGACACCGAAATTCAGACTGCCGGTACCATAGCGTTTTAATTTTATATATTTGTAAATCGGGCCAAAGTAAGCTAGTTTTTAATTTCAATACTGTCTACACAGTGTTTTGTGGTTTTTTAATCTGATCCATTAACAACTTACCAATCATCTGACCAATTTCTTGAACCGGTTGTTCTACCACCGTCAACTTTGGTTGCAAAATATCACTTAGCTCAAAATAGTCAAAACCAATCACTGAAATATCATCTGGAATTGTCAATTTTTGCTCATAGATAGCCTGCATTGCACCTAAAGTCATATAGTAATTAGTACTATAAAGTGCCGTAATTTCTTTGTGCTCCAACAGCTCTTTTGTTTTCAAGTAACCTGATTCTTTTTTATAATCTCAAACTTCAACCAGCTCAGGATCATACACTCCCAATTTTCTTGTTGCATCAACATAACCATTTAACCGTTCTCGTCCAATAAAACGATCTTGTGTCCCTGCAATAATACCTATTTTTTGATGCCCTAATTCAAATAATTTATTCACTACATCATATGAAGCTTGATAATTATCAACCAAAACAGCGTCCGATAGAAAATCTCGAATTGGTGAATCTACTGCAACGATTGGAATTCCTTCTTTTTCTAACTGTTCTAAAATGGGTAACTTTTGTCCCAAATGAAAAATAACGATTCCATCAACAAATCGAGAACGCAAGAATTCTAATTTTTGTTCTAATTTTTGTTCTAATTTTACGAAGTCATTTTGATAGTCGCATAAGATCAAACTATAGTTATTAGCTTCTAAATGGGTCTCCAATTCCGTAACAATTGAAGTTGCAAATACATCCGTCAACACATTAATTACTACGCCAATCGAAAGGGTTTTATTATTCTTCAAACCCTTGGCAATTATATTTTCCTCATACCCCAATGATCAATTGCAGCTTTTATCTTCTGCATATTCACGGCTTTTAATTGATTGCCATTTAAATATCTTGAAACTGTCCCTAACGAAACACCTGCTTCTCTTGCCACTTCTCTAATTGTGATCATGTTTAAAAGCTCCTTTCTGTATAATTTTCAATTAACCTAACTTAAACCTTTTCGTTGAGCTTCACTTTTTGAAGATAGCGATAAACACTCGATTCTGAAATTCCCATTATTTCAGCAACATATGGTAAGACGCCTTTAATTTGAAAAATACCTTTATTGCTTAAACCTTGAATAATTTTTATTTTCGTCTCAGGACTCATGATTACCCCCGGTTGTAAAAGATGCTCATCAATGCTTGATCGAATGATCTCTGTTACATCTGAGTGCAAAATTTCTTCTGCTTGATTCTTTTCCTTTTCAAAGACGACCGGCATGTTTGTGTTTTGTTGACTCTTTAATTGTAGAGCTGTATCTTTGCTAATTCCAACCATTTGTAAAATATCTTCTGATAAATTCACATATTTACTAACATCAAAATTAATACATAATAATCCTAAGAGTTTTCCATTTGCACCTTTAATAAAATACGTTGACCCTTTAATCTCACGACCATTTTGTGTCTGCGCGAAATAATGACTTACAAAATTCTGTTCTTCATACACCTTATTTTGCACCAATTCTAAAGCAAAACCAGTTATTGGTGAATTAGCATCACGACCACTAATATCTGAGTTTTCAATTTCTGCAATATAAAACGAACCATTTTTATCACGCCAATGTAGTACAATCTCATGGTCTGCACCCAAAGTATATGCTAGAAATTGCGTAATTGCTTTATATTTATCTAATTCATTCATACTCAGCACCACCTCAATAATTCAATAGCTCTTTAATATCTACCTCAAGTATACAACTTTTACTTGAAATTTTATAATAAAAAATTATCACAATAATAATTATTCATTGCTGAAAACGTTTACACATGTTAAACTTTAGACATAGAAAAGGAGAGTATCAATGAATAATATACCCACAGCAATTGGCCCTTATTCAACCTATCGTAAGACAAACGATTTATTATTTACATCAGGTCAAATACCTCTTGATCCACTTACTAATGAACTCACCGGCGAAAACGTCGCTGATCAAGCTCGACAATGCCTTAAAAATATTGCTTCTATTCTTGTCACAGAAAATTTATCACTCAATGATGTCATAAAATTCACGGTTTTTTTAACAGACTTACAACAATTTGACAGCCTTAATCAAGTCTTCAATGAATACTTGCAACAACCTTATCCTGCGCGCAGTGCCATTGAAATTTCAGCGCTGCCCAAACAAGCATTAATAGAAATAGAAGCCATCGCAACTTTTAGTAGCAAACAATTCATATAAGGTAAAAAAACTTAAGCTTAACCAAAAAAAATAATCTCGTAATAATTTTATAATCCACTCTAAAATATAATTCATCACACCTTTTAATTGTGAACCATCCCAATAAGGAGACAAACTCATGGCCAAACAAACCCGAACTCGTGTTAAAAAGCAAGCCACTTTCATTACTGCAGTTGCCCCCCTTGTTTCAATGATTATCTTGCTCAGTTTTGGTTATGGTTTTTTCCATATCAAGGCAGAAGTCTTAATGTTACTTTCTGCGGCCATTGCAGCCATTATCGCATATGGATTAGGCTATAGTTGGACCGAAATACAATCAAGCGTGATCGACAAAATTGCTAAAACAATGCCCACGATGCTGATTTTAATTGTGGTTGGCTTGTTAATTGGGACCTGGATGATTGGTGGCACAATCCCCATGATGATTTTTTACGGTCTAAAATTGATTAATCCACAGTTTATTATCGTAACTGCTTTTGTCGTAACTGCTTTTGTCTCGCTTTGCACTGGAACATCATTTGGTTCAACTGGAACAATTGGCGTTGCAATTATGGGAATCGCTGCTAGCATGAATGCCCCACTAGTAATCGTTGCTGGGGCCGTTATTTCCGGCGCATACTTTGGTGATAAAATATCGCCACTATCTGATTCCACTAATCTCGCACCAATTGCTGCTGGAGCTGAATTATATGAGCATATTAGACATCTATTTTGGACAACCTTACCTGGTGTGTTTATCTGTTTAGTAATTTACACCATCGTCGGTTTGAATCTCAATGTTAGTAGCGGAACCAATGAACGCAACATTATGCTCGTGCAAGATTCAATTGAAAAGCTTTTTCACATGAACTTTTTGATCTTAATTCCAATCATCATCGTACTAAGTGGAGCGATACTCAAAAAGCCAACCATCCCCGTTATGTTGCTTTCCGGCAGCCTCGCCATTGGGAATGCTGTGGTCATCCAGGGCTACAGTCTCCAAGACGCTTGTTTAGCAGCTGTTAGTGGGTTTTCAGCGGATATGCTTCCAAAGACTATTCATCTGACAACTTCACTTGCCAATCTTTTAGAACGAGGTGGCATGACTTCAATGCTTAGTATCGTTTTAATTTGTTTTTGTGCATATGGTTTTGCTGGTGCTCTTGATGTTAGTAATTCCTTAAATGTGGTTTTGAACAAACTGCTACACGTTATCAAAACTGGTGGGCAATTAATCGTTACTGCCATTTTTTCAACCAATCTTATTGTGATGGTAACCTCAAATGGGGCACTATCCGAGCTATTACCTGGTGAAATGTTCCGCGATTCCTTTGTCAAGTATGGCTTAGAGCCAAAAAATTTATCACGGACTGTTGAAGATGCGGGCACAATGATTGAACCACTTATTCCTTGGACTGCAGCGGGAGTATATATGGCAGGTACCCTTGGCGTCCCAACTCTTGGTTATTTACCTTGGGCCATCTTATGTTATACAGGGATGATTTTTGCACTCCTTTACGCTGTAACAGGGATTGGTGTTGCTAGAATCACTCCTAAAAGCCGTTTTTATGAAGAATTTCAAGAACGGAATTTGCCCGATCAATCACTTACAGACTCTACACCAAAGGAGAACCTCGAATGAAAACTGATTTTGATTTAATCATCAACCGGCGTAACACAAATTCATGTAAATGGGATAGCCAAGCCCTACGCTACCACCGAAACGATTTACTCCATTTTGGCGTGGCTGACATGGATTTCAAATCACCAGAACCAATTCAGCGCTCCTTAATGGGCATTGTAAATCATGATATTTACGGTTATACCGATTTAAATGAAAAGTTCTATCAATCCATTCAAAACCACTATCACCAAAAATATAATATTGAGATCCCACTTGAATGGATCGTCTTTTCTCCCCGAATTATCAACTCAGCTGCAGCATTTGTAAATGTAATGACTCAAGACAACGATGGCGTTTTAATTAATGAACCTTGTTATTCACCTCTCAAAAACGCAATCATTACAAACCACCGCAACCCAATTAGTATTCCATTACAATTTATTAACAATCAATGGACCATGGATTTTGATTTGATCGAGACTCAAGCCCTCCAAAGTAACAATAACACGATGTTTTTTGTAAATCCGGATAACCCCACTGGAACTGTTTGGAACCAAGAAAGCACGCAAAGATTGATGAAAATTGCTAAGAACCACAATCTAACCATTTTCACTGATGAAATTCATGCTGACATCTTAAAATCGGGCGTGAAGCATCACAGCTTACTTGAAAATTTATCCCTCAATGATAAAATTGTTGTCGCGAATTCCTCGACAAAAAGCTTTAATATCCCAGGCCTTGAAATTTCATATCTGATTATTCCAAATCATGAAATCCGTGAAAAGATTCAATTAGAACTAAATAGAATGGGGTTTTACAATCCAAATATTTTTGCAGGTCCTGCACTCATTACAGGTTACACAAATGATGAATGCAAACAATGGCTAGCTGAATTAAACTTATATGTTGATGCAAATGAAACCTATGTCTGTGATTTTTTGCATGAACATTGTCCACAATTCATTGTCTATCCGCATCAGGGTACTTATACCCTATGGATTAACTACGAACAAACCAATAAAACAGCCGAAGAAATTCAAGAATGGTTTATTGAAAAAGTCGGCGCAGAAGTTTACATGGGATCTACGTTTGGTCCTTATGGTGATGGTTTCATTCGTTTAAACATTGCAACGTCCAAGCTGAATTTGCAACAACTACTAACTGCTATGGATGAAAATTATCATCTAATATCCGATGATTGAAAATAGCGTACGCGCAAGTATTATTTGGTTCAGGAAGTCTGACTGATATTTCTGCCAAACTGCAACTTTCTATTCAAAACTATATTTTGGGTTCTATAATATTTGGGACTGATGAATAACATTTGTTTGTTATTCATTGGTTCCATTTTTGTTTTTGATTAGCCAAATGGCTAATCTATAATTGTTTAAGTCAACGTCAATGATTT
>JAITPD010000047.1 GCA_031289615.1 Lactobacillaceae bacterium
GAATGAAAGGCGAAATAATTCGCCAATTCCACTAACTGTTGGATCCTGGTGTTAGTGTTATGGTTCATCCAGATTCGGCAGGCACTATCATCCGACGACAGAATCGCTTCGCTGCTCAAGCAAAGGATAATATTTCAATGAAACATCTTGGACATTTGATTTCAAACCAAATCATAAATCAAAAATGACCAAGATGTTTCACAAATAGCACACCACGTTCCAAAAAAATTGTGCATTACTTAATTTTAGCCACTGACTTTTCTAAACGGTTCAACAAAATCTGAACCATTGATTTCTCTTCATTGGCCCACATTGAAAAGACTTGCTCTTCTAACGCATGATAAGCAGCTTCAATCGTCGTTAAAGTTTCTTCACCCTTGGCCGTCACTTCATAGATCAATTGTCGCCTGTCACGCCCAACTGCAACTTTCAAGACTAACTCTTTTTTGACCAACGCCGCCAACTGTCGAGACAAAGTTGAATTGTCCAGATTGGTTTCCTTGCTCAATTTATCTTGTGTGTCAAAGCTAGCCTTCACATTAGTCAAGAGCTGCCATTCAGCAATTGTGACATCTTGATCTTTCGTAATCTTCTTCAATACTCTTTGATACTCTTTGTCTGTATCACGGAGCGCCTCTAAAATTGTCTTCATTCAAATTCACTCTCATTTCGTTCGTTAATTTGTTCACCAAATAGTTCATTCAACACTATCTTAATTATACTAAACTAATTGCTAATTAGGCACACTGGACTCGATGTTTTTCACCTAAGATAATTATGCCGATACATTATTAGTTCACAAGTATCAAAAAACCACGTAATTCTTTGCAGAAAAACGCGGCTGAGAGAGAAAGAGAATTGAACATAAAGAACAACGTCTCCATGCACACACTATACCACCAATTTTTATTAAATTTCTCTAATTCAAATTTATTTCACAAATCGTTTAGTTTTAGCGCAATATTTTGTGTAGTTTATCAGACTAATCCAGTAAAACAGATAATTAATGCACGCCCAACATCATTTTTGCGTACGGCGTCAAACGGTCTTTTGTCCACGCTGGTTCCCACACAACATTGATAAGGGCCGTTTCAATTCCGGGAACGTTTTCTGCGGCCTCCTTGATGCTAGCTTCAAGTAAATCGCTCAAAGGGCATCCCATCATCGTCCAGGTCATCGTGATCTTTGCTGTTTCTTCAGCCACCTCAACATCATAAATTAGCCCCAAGTTTACAACATCACAACGAATTTCCGGATCTTCTACATCTGACAATGCAGCCCAGACAAGTTCTTCTTGTGTTGCCATTTGCGTTCCCTCCTCTTGTTAGACTTTATTTGCAGCAAAACCGTTCTTCCATGCAGAACGCGCTGTTATGCTACTTAGCTCGGCAAAAATATTATGCTTGCAGCAAAACCGTTCCTCCATGCTCTATTAGCCCACACTGCCTGCCATTTCAAACGTCATCAGTCGATTCAATTCAACTGCGTATTCCATTGGCAACTCTTTAATAAACGGCTCAGCAAAGCCCATGATAATCATCGCCGTTGCATCACGTTCTGAAATCCCACGGCTCATGAAATAATAAATTTGCTCAGCCGACAATCTTGAAACTTTCGCCTCATGCTCCAGCGTCACATTTCCGTTCTCGATTTTATTATAAGGAATCGTATCCGCCGATGACAAAGCGTCCATTAAAATCGTATCACATTCAACGTGCGCCGTTGATCCCGTCGCATTCTTCGCAAACTTTACATCCCCACGATAATCAGTCTTACCACCGTCATGTGCAATTGATTTTGAAATAATTGACGAAGAAGTATTGGGCGCATTGTGCAACATCCGTGCTCCTGAATCCAAATGAATCCCTTGACCAGCCACCGCAATCGAAAGCATCGTCCCACGCGCTCCCTCACCCTGCAAATACACTGCCGGATATTTCATCGTCGCCTTAGAACCAAAATTACCATCAATCCATTCCATCGTCGCATTTTCGTACGCATACGCTCGCTTGGTCTCCAACGAATACACATTGTCCGACCAATTTTGAATCGTGGTATAACGGCAATACGCATCTTTTTTCACAATAACCTCAACCACCGCAGCATGCAAGGCATCCCCAGAATACATTGGCGCAGAACAACCTTCGACATAATCCACATGTGCCCCTTCATCAACAACAATCAAGGTCCGCTCAAATTGTCCTTCGTTCGCCGAATTAATTCTAAAATAAGACTGAATCGGCACGTTGACATGTACACCCTTTGGCACATAAATAAACGTTCCGCCCGACCATACCGCTGCATTTAACGCCGCCAGCTTGTTGTCATTTGGCAAAACTAATGAACCAAAATACTGTTGCACCAACTCTGGATACTCTTTTAACGCCGAATCCGTATCCATAAAAATAATTCCCAAATCTGAAAACTCTTTTTTCATCCGCGAATAGACCACTTCTGATTCATACTGCGCCGAAGAACCAGCCAACCATTTCCGTTCAGCTTCAGGAACTCCCAAACGTTCGAAGGTATCTTTTAATTCTGCTGGAACATCATCCCAGTCACGAAATTTTTCATCAGTCGGCTTGTTATAATAAAAAATTTCATCAAAATCAATCGTCGACAAATCCGGCCCAAATTTTGGCATTTGCAAAGCTAAATAAGTTTGATACGCATCCAAGCGATATTGTAACATCCATTCTGGCTCACCTTTTTTTGCTGAAATCGCCCGCACAATTTCCTCAGATAAACCAGCCCCAGTTGAAAAGACCGGTTCAAATTGGTCAGCATATTGTAACGCATCAGTATCTTCTTTTTCAATTGCAGCTCGAGTTGCAGCCAGTTCAGCCGTTCGTTCAATCTCTGCCATTTTAAACTCCCCCTTGCTCCACTTTTTCTAATCCTTCAAGTGCGGCATGCCAAGCCAATGTTGCGCATTTAATTCGCGCTGGGAATTGTTTAACCCCAGCTAAAACACGCGCCTCTTTCAATGGCTTCACATCAACATCTTCACCCGTTGTCATTTGTAAGAAACGTTGTGCTAATTCTGTCGCGTTGTTAAGTGATTCACGCCACAAAACATCAGTCATCATCGAGGCAGAAGCTTTACAAATCGCACACCCACAGCCGTCCCATACAATGTCTTGAATCAATCCATCTTTAATAACCATGGCAACCGTAATTTGATCGCCACAACTTGGATTGGAACCTTCCTGCACAACAGTTGGATTAGTGATTTCTCCCACATGATGCGGATGTTGATTGTGATCTAACAAGACTTGCCGGTAAAGTTGATCCAATTTAGATAACGTCATTGAAATACTCCTTTACTTCTTCGACTGCTTGTATAAACCGCTTCACCTCTGCAAATGTATTGTAAAATGCCAAGCTCACCCGCAACGTTCCCTTGATACCAAGTGTGTTCATCAAAGGCTGAGCACAATGATTTCCAGCGCGCACAGCAATTCCAAGTTGATCAAACGCTGTCGCTGCATCATGCGGATGAATGTTCGTCAGGTTAAACGAAACAATGCTGCTAGGAGTCGTTCCAACCAATTCAACCCCTTTAATTTCAGACAAGCGAGTCCATAACTCAAGCGCTAGTTCGCTTTCGTATTCGAAAATTTCCGTGAGTCCAAGTGTTTTAAGATATTGAATCGCCTTGCCCAGACCAATCACAGCCGCAATATCTGGCGTTCCAGCTTCTAGTCGCCATGGTAATGGTAGCCATTCTGCTCCAAACACACTGACTTCAGTAACGATTCCACCACCAACTTCAAATGGTTCGAACTCTTCCAGCAAATGCTTTTTACCGTACAACACGCCAACACCCAGCGGAGCATAGAGTTTGTGGCCTGAAAATACCATAAAATCAATATCTAGTTTTTTCACATCAACAGGCAAATGTGCAATTGCCTGAGCCGCATCACCTACCACTAGCGCACCAACAGCATGCGCGCGTTCAATAATGTGCTCTATGTTCGGAACTTCACCCGTGACGTTCGACATCATTGTCATCGCCACAATTTTGGTCCGGCTACAAATCATTTCATCATACGCTTTAAAATCCAAATGACCATTTACGTCCATGCCAACGACTTTAAGTTGAGCCCCAGTTTGTTTAGCCAAACGTTGCCACGGCAAAAAATTAGCATGATGTTCAAACACAGAAACAATAATTTCATCATCCGGTCCGACATTTAATGGAGTTTGATTGCTAGCGAGCCAATTGAGCCCCTCCGTTGTACCTTTAGTAAAAATAATCTCAGCAGTTTCAGTGGCATTGATGAATTCGCGAACGTCTTCACGTACTGCTTCATATTCCTCTGTCGCTTGTTCGGCCAACGTATGAATTCCGCGATGAATATTTGCATTGGTCTGCCGATAAAATTGATCAATCGTTGTCAAAACAGCTTCAGGCTTTTGAGTTGTTGCAGCATTATCAAAATAGATCAACGACTCGTCATTGACCGTTTGCTTTAAAGTTGGAAAATCTTGCCGCACATTTTCAAAAAATTTCACATTAGCCATTTTGTAACTGCCTTTCAATCTCTGCATAGATTTTTTTCTGATCATCTTGGTTTAAATTAACAATCGCGTCTTGGATAAATCCACGAGTCACTAGTCGTTGCGCAGTTTCTAGCGTCAACCCTCGGCTCAACAGATAATAAACTTGATCCTTGTTCACTTGCCCGACTGAAGCAGCATGCCCCGCCATCACATCTTCTTCGTCAATCAACAGCACCGGATTAACATCACCAGTTGCAGTTTCATCCAACATCAAAAGGCGCGAGGTTTGTTGAGCATCTGAACCAGCCGCTCCTTTGACCACATTGCCAATTCCATCAAAATTTAAAACGCTGTCCTGTTGCGCGATTCCGCGTTGCTGAATATGACCAATTGTATGGCGCGCTTGATTGGTGACCTTTGTCTTAAAAGATTGGTTCTGTCCAACATGCGTGACTGCCAAAACATTTGAATTGACGGTCGCTCCCTCACCATTTAAAAGCACTTCAGAGCTAATTTTCTTATTACCTTGATCCAGTTCAACGACCAACCAATTCAGATTACTCATTGTCCCAACTGTTACTTTGACATCAACGTTAATTGCGACATGTGTCTGATCAAACAATTGCAATTGCAGATCACAGTGCGCTCCGATTTGCACGCTTAAATGCGCCACTTCAGCTGATTCTAAAATAATGTTATAGCTACCTTGAGTTCCATCTACAAACGAAATTTTGGCATCTACTTCACTGATCTTAATCGTACTAGCTTGGGATTCTTTTGAAAAATTAAACTCCTGCATCTCAAACCCCCTCGTCAGTCAGCGTTACATCCAGCCCCAATCGATCACGAATTCCAGCATAGCCATTCAACTCTAATTCCTTGGCCAAATCGGCTGGTCCAGTCGTCACAATGCACCCGTCCATCATAATGTGCACGTAATCTGGAACAACATAGTTCAGCAAGCGTTGGTAATGCGTAATCATCAGCACGCCAAAATCACCAGAACGCATCTCATTGATACCCTTGGCCACAACTTTTAATGCATCAATGTCTAGCCCTGAGTCGATTTCATCAAGAATCGCAAATTCAGGTTCGATCATCAACATCTGCAAAATTTCGTTCCGCTTTTTCTCCCCACCAGAAAAACCTTCGTTCAAGTAACGGTCAGTCATTTCAGTCGTCATGCCCAACAATTCACTCTTCTCCGTCAATTGGTCAAAGAAATCCATGACCCCGATTGCATCTTCATCAGAACGACGAGCGTTAATCGCAGCCCGCATAAAGTCAGCATTAGTCACTCCTGAAACTTCAACCGGATATTGCATGGCAAGGAACAATCCAGCCCGTGCGCGTTCGTCCACACTCATTTCCAACAAATTAGCTCCGTCTAACGTGATTGAACCGGCAGTCACCTCATACGCTGGATGGCCCATAATCACTTGTGACAACGTTGACTTTCCAGTTCCGTTCGGCCCCATGATCGCATGAATTTCCCCGGTCTTAATTGTCAGGTTAATCCCCTTCAAAATGCTTTGCCCATCAATCTCAACATGCAGATTGTCGATTTTTAATTCACCCATTATATTCACCCCGTCTTCTCGTATATCAATATACATAATTATAACTGGTTTTTACTGACTTTTTGTGAAGAAATTGAAAATAGTTTCATAATTGGCGGAATATAGCAAAAAACTCAATGGTTGGTCGCCACTGAGTTTTTGAGGTGGAAAAATTTATTTTAATATTAATGTGTCTAATTTACTTTGTCGTACGAAATTAACCAATAACCATACGAACTTTGTACATTTTTGACTTTAACTGTTAAAGTATCGCCCACAGACACGTTTGGATCTTCCGTTGAGATGAAATTTAAATGTTCACCCGTTTCAATATTGTATCCAAAGGCCTTAGAGTAAACAACTTGTTAGAAAATGAATAGTAAAAGGTTCATTAATTGTGATACGTTTTTCACCCAATTTACCTACTAATTAGCCAAAATAATCCTAAAAATAATAAAGTAAATAACACAACATGTCTTTTCATGAAGGACCAGATTGGCTTTAAAATAGCCATAAAAATTAATAGTACGATAAATTCAGTCAATATCATCATTTTTTAGTCATTCTCTTTCTTCTTATTATGAGCTGTGTACAATCCAAACACTAACACACACAACTCTGCCAATTTAGTCATTGTCGCATTTCGTTTCAGTGCCTTTGTTTCAGCTTTGTAGTACCTCATTTGAGCTTTCTTCAATTTGTTATCTAACATTGTTTTTCACCCCCTTTCAATTGGTTTGTACTACATAAGTTCTAACAACTGTTTTTTCTTCACGACATACTCGTTATCAGTCAAGAGACCCCGTTCATGTAACTCAGCTATTTGTTTAATCTTATCTGCAAATGAAACTGTCGATCCCTCTTTTGCATCTGCATTTTTCGCATTCGCAATCGCCTCATCAAAAACTAACTGTACTTCACGAATCATCTCTTTTTTGTATTTAATCAAGAAATCAAATTGACGCATTTGTGTGGAAACTTCTAAGTGCCCTCCTGAAAAACCGTCGCCACCAATATCCATCATCAAAACATTATCTAAGTTTGTAGTGTACATTTTATGACTCATTAAAGCACCGTACGCAAAAATAATTTGTTTATCTGTTAAGCACAGCACACCTGGCAACTTTTCAGTCTTTGACTTGCTACCGAGATTTGTTGTAATTTTTGCAACTGTTGAATTGACATACAGACATTTTTCCTCAGCTGTCAAATATTCTGAAATAGCTTCAAATGACTTTTTGTGTAGGGCCATATGCCCTTTAAACTTTTCAAGTGCTTCTTGCATATCAACACGCATATTCTTTACCTCATTTAGTTAGTTTTAAATTTACTTACGCCTTTGTCATTATTCAAACACAAAATGAATATTTTTCTTTTCAATCATGTTGCCATACATTCCAGTTACAAAACTCTTAAACGAAGCTTGGGTCTCTTTTTTAATGACCTTTGTCGCTAGGATGTTTTGATTAACTTCTTTTTTGGCCTTTTTCTGATTTTTCAAACCATCTTCTTTAGATTTGCTGATCCAGACACTACTCTTGATTGAATAATACTTATATGACAGTAACTCTGTAGAATTGACTTGCATTTTTGGAACCGTAACGGTCAAATGTGTGTCATTTTTGCTGAGCTTTTGCTTTATTTTTTTAGCATCATATCCAACTTTAGCGACAAATTTATAGATATATAAATCTCGATCGTTGTCATTAAAAAAGAAAAATGCTTTGCCCGGTGTGTTCGCATCAACCGTTTTGTCATAGTAAATCGTTAAAGAATTCACTTCACTAATTGGCAAAATTGTCTTAATGTCGACATCTACCTTTGTGACCGCCTGGCTTTGACCAGCTTTATGCCCTTGATTATAAATGGCAAGTCCACCAATTAACAAAGCAATGATCGCTACAATAATTCCGATCGCCCACATCTGTAATTTAAAACTCGTACTGATTTTTTTCATATTCACACTCTTTCAATTGAATTATTTGAAGCTCTTCTAACTAATCATTTAAATGTTGAATTGCATAATCGGCTTCTTCTGGCGTGAATTTTTCACCATACTCAGAAGTTAATTGTTCGCGAATTTCTTCAGGGGACATATCCATATCATCTCGATAACTTCTAGCCTTTTCTAAAGCGTTATTATTATAATCGACATGAAGGTTATCAATAGCGTATTGAGCTGCCTCAGTACTGAATTTTTCACCGTATTCGGAAGTTAATTGTTCATAAAGACCAGCCTTTGACATGTACATCCAAGATGAGTATGACTGGGCTTTGTTAAGCGCAGAAATATAATCTGAAGGTACTGATGCACTGGGTGTGACAGATGAAGCTGTACTTGATGCTGTAGAAGACGACGCTACACTTTCTGCTTTTGCTGAACTCTTAGATGCTGCCTTCACAACACTCTCAGATGATGCCTTTTTAGCATATTCGGATGACGCTTTTTTTGCTGCTGCTTTTTCCTTAGTAGCTTCAGATGACGCTTTTTTAGCTACTCCCTTGTTGGCTTTAATATCGACCCTTGCTTTGGTCTTATAATCATCCAGTGTTGCATTGATTGTAATGATCCTTGAATTAGTAGCGCTCATTTCTTCGGTCAACACAAAATTACCTTTGTCATCGGCAGTTGTGCTGTCTCCCAAAATCCCCAAACCTATTGTTACTTTAGCATTAGGTTCAGTTTTACCTTCAATCGTTGCAATGCCATCTTCATTTACTTCAACTGTTGCTGGCACAGATAACTTGAGTGACGAGATATCACCAGAAGCACGAGCCATTAGTGAATGATTTGGCTTAATTTCAATTTTTTTGGTTTTAGAATCAATTGAAACCGTGATCTCAGCTACTTTTGTCACATTCTTTAATGTTACATTTGTACTGAATTTACCGTTTTTATCTGCAACTATTTTATTAGTCTTTGTTCCATACTTCACAGCCACCTTAGTATCAGGCATCGTCTTACCGGTTATTTTAGCAACTCCGGTTTTACTGGCCTCAACACTAGTAGGCACGGTCAAAAATGGCTTTGGTATTGCGGATATCACAATCCCCCCAACAATGACAACTAATAATACAATCCCAATATTTAAAACTCTTCTTCCTTCTTTTGTTAAATTACTTTTAAACTGATTAAATTTATTCATGGCAACTCCAATTTTATTTTTTAAAGGCTCAAAATTTCTTTCTTCTTCAGATCAAACTCTGCTTGATTCAAAATTCCATCGTCCAGCAACTTCTTAAACTTCATCAATGTTTCAATCTGATCATCAGCTGTTGTTGCTTTTTGTTCTGCTTGTATCGCATTTTGTGGATTAAGTGCTTGCGCCATGTTCATACCAAACAGCATTCCCCCGCCATCGCCTAATCCATGATCCTTAATTCCTTGAGAAATATTTTGTTGTGCTGAGATATTTGAAGCCTTTTGAGAAATATTTTCAAAAGCACTCAGATTCATTTTATTGCCAGAATACTTTTTCACTAGCTCCTTTGAATCTGGCGAGAGCTCAATATTTTCAATTCCAACACTCACGATTTCAAAACCAAAGCGTTCTTTCCAAGTTCCAGCATTTGAGTCTTCCAACTTAATATTTTCTACAATACCATCTGCCTGCGCTGGAAGTTGAGAGACACGATATTGATTTGACAGGGTATTGATCGCATCAATATACGATTGCAAAAATTCTGCTGTAATTTGGGGATGATCAACAGGACTATCAAAAGAAAATAGAATCGCATTAGCCGGAAGATAGTTTCGAATGAACACTGTTGGGTCAACGATTTTGATTGAATAATTACCAAATGACAAAATCTCAAGGTCAGTCCCATAAAAAACATCGTTATAGATAACTGGCCTTTTGGTACCAAACTTAATCCCTCTAATTTCTCGCAAGTTCACAAATGCAATGCGCTTTTGGTCAGGAGTTTGTCCACCATAAGCAAGTCGATCGCCAATTTGGTTTAGCAACGAACTAAATTTTTCATCATTCTTATGATCAAAGACACCTTCTTGACCATTCTCATAAGTGTAGCCACCAGCCTCTGTGATAATATCTTCAATCCCAGATTGGCTGAAAATAAATGCTGCAGTATTTTCTGGCACAAATATTTTTGAACCATTACTGATTACACCTGGTGTTGCCTGATTCTTTGTACCACGCCTGCTAAGAGATTGTTGTAAAATCCCAGGCATGACCGCAGTCCTCTCGCCAAATGTACCAACAGTGATTATGTCTGTCCATTGATCTGCAAATGAACCAGTTATTGAACCTGCAAATGCTTTAATAATTCCCATAGCTATTTTCTCCTATAATTTAATATCCATATAACAATATTCACATTTATACGTCATGTTTTTATATCCAGTGATAGGCGCTCCACAATTTGGACAGCTTACAGACGTTTTAACCATGCTTCTATTTACAGCTGAAGAATTCACCACAGACGATTGTTTGGTTGGCTTTTTGAAAAGCAAAACTAGTATTACAAAAAAGTACCAATCAATAATTAGGGCAAAGGTTGATCCCATAGTAACCAAAGTTAAGATCCAAAAGATCCAGCTTTTAAACCATTTTTTAACCGTTTGTACAAAATGATCGTGCTCAAACATATATCGTTGCCTCCTTTGTTATGTATTTCCTATTTATTGGGCAGTAATTGTTTTATAAATTATCTCTGCGCAAAAAAAAGTATCATTCACAAAAACGTGAACGATACCTAAATTTATGTATGTTAAAAAGAGCCCTAAGCCAGTTGTTGCTTGTTGCTTGTTGCTTGTTGCTTGTTGCTTGTTGCTTGTTGCTCAATCATGGCTTTGGCTCCTTTCTTCGTCAAATTTTACTATTTTAATGTACTTATTTATTATATTAACTATTTGTGTGTTTTATACGGATTTAATCTGTCTATTTAGATAATTGCGTTTGTTGTTTTTGTCCGTTTTTCCGGACAAGATATAATATTAAAGCAAAATATAGTTTTATCTATGAACTTTGTGATTATTTTTCGGTGTTCTAAAGACGAAGATGTGATTAGCAGAAATGTGCTAAAAACAAAAAAATCCAACACCACTCGATTTTAGTCGAATTGTGTTGAATCTCGTTTACTAATTTTTATCTTTGCTCAAGACCAGTGCTCCATGTTCTTGCATAAACACCTTTTGCACTTATAAGCCTTACGACATGCTCATTTATTACTTTGCCGCAGCCGCCATTGCAACCGCACCCAAGAAGTTAACTGGTTGGCTAAAGTTTGGTTGGAACAAGAAGTCTGACATTGACAAATCATCAATCGTCATCTTGTTTTGAATGGCAAGTGACAATGCATTAGCAGTTTGTGAAATGTCATGCTTTGAGTAGAATGATCCGCCCAATACTTGACGTGTCTTTTCATCCCAAAGCAACGTTGCGCGAACAGGTGTCGTCGTCAACATAAAGTCTGGACGGTAATCTTGTTCGATTGTTACTTCTTGAATTCCTGTGATTCCACGCGCTTCTGCCAATTGTGTGTTCAATCCTGAAGCAGCCATCGCATAACCGTACAATTCAACAGCTGATGTTGATTGCGTTCCCAAGTAAGCTACCTTAGGCTCGTTGATGTTTTCACCAACCAAGATTCCTTGACGAATTGCGTTGGTTGCCAATGGAATATAGTCATCCTTTTGCGTTGGGTTATAGAAGACAGTAGCTGAATCACCAGCGGCATAGACATCCTTCACTGAAGTTTGCATATACTTGTCAACGATGATTGCGCCATTCTTAATCATATCAACTTGACCAGTGAACAAATCCGTCCGTGGTAAGAAGCCAATTCCCAAAACAGCAACATCAGCTTCATAAACACCCTTGTCAGTCGTAACCTTCACCCCATGACCAGTATCCTCAAAGCTTTGTACAAGTTGTCCCAATGCCAAAGTGACGTCGTGGGCCTTGTATTGATCTTCAATTTCATCAGTAATGTCTTTGTCAAAGTTCTTGGCCAAAACGCGGTCCAATCCATCGATCAAAGTAGTCTTGATATTGTTTACAGAGAATTGCTCAGCCAGTTCAGCCCCAATATATCCAGCTCCAATGACAATCGCTGACTTAGCGGTCTTGGCAGCTTCCTTAATGGCCTTTGCATCATCCCAGTTCTTACACTTGTAAACATGTTCACCATCGATCCCAGCGATTGGTGGCATCACAGGCTTTGAACCAGTTGTGATGACAATTTTGTCGTACGTTTCAGTTGATTCAGCTTTAGTCTTCAAATCAACGTATGTCAAAGTCTTAGTAGCTAAGTCAACATTTGTAACGTCGTGTTGAGTCTTCATGTTGATTCCATCAGCAATCATTGCTTCAACTGAATCATAGAACATCTTTTCAGAAGAAGAAACATGATTTCCAACCCACAAAGCGATTCCACATGACAAGAACGAAACGGTATCATTACGCTCAAAAACAGTAATCTCTGCGTCAGGATTGTTCTTTAAAATCTGACGTGATGAGAAAATACCAGCGTGTGTACACCCAATAACAGCAACCTTCATAATTAAATTCCTCCAAAGTATAATAAAACGCTTACATTGCGTATAAGTTAATTATACTCCGTAAGCGCGATAATTTACATTGTTTTCACTTAATTTGTAAAAGCTTTTCATAATTGACGGAAATGTTACCGGTATCAGGTTTTAATTTACGTGTTGTGCTAGTTATGCAACACATTGGTCATCGCTTGCTCAGCTTCGCTAAAGATTCTTTACGTTTCGGATTGGCCTTACACGATTCATGTCGAATGGCAAAATAATTTGCCATTTCCACGGCGCTAAAGCACTCGTGAAAAGGTTCGCCTAGATTCGGCAAGGGCTGGTCATCCGACGACAGAATCGCTTCGCTGATCAGCAACCATCCTGGTCATTTTATTCAAAGCGTGGTGGATTGAGATGATGATAGTATGTGCCGACACGGTCCCATTCTACTACACATTTTTGCAAAATGAGTCGAATTGGTGCCACTACCGCGCTTTAAGGAGTGTACACAAAGGCGTTCTGAACTGTCGGGATAAGCTGATTTTCAGGTTTGCCACCAAAGCGTAGCGACGTAGTGACCTGAAAATTGGCTTATAACCGAAGCTCAGCCTTTGTAAACAGGATTATCATCTCAATCTACCACGCTTTGAATAAAATGACCAATGTGTTTAATTAAAATATTGTACTTTGTTTGAGCAGCAGAGCGATTCTGTCGTCGGATGGTAAGTCCTGCCAAATCTGGATGAACAATGACACTAACACCTGACCCAACAGTTAGCGGAATTGGCGAATTATTTCGCCTTTCATCCAGATTTGTGTAGACTAATCCGAACGTAAAGAATCTTTAGCGAAGCTGATTAAACAAAGTTAAATATTTTAATGACCAATATTTTTACATAGCTAACACCTAGCGTTAACTTGATTTAATTGGCAACGTAATCCGGAAAACCGACCCGTGACCCACAGCTGATTCCAAGACAATAGTCCCGCCATAACCTTCGATCAGCTTTTGCGCAATACTTAGTCCTAGTCCATTTCCACCTTGCTTTCGTGAACGAGCCTTGTCAACTCGATAGAACCGATCAAAGACATGATCTGCATCTTCTTGGCTAATTCCTTCACCAAAGTCCTGCACGGCAATTTGAACTTGTGATGCAACTCGCGCTACGGAATAGTGAATCTCTTTACGTTCGCGCGAATATTTGACAGCATTGTCTGACAAAATAATCAGAATTTGTTCTAGATGATCACGCGACATGTTAACAATCGTCGCTTCTTTCAGATCATCATCCAACATAAACAAGAAATCCTCATGAATCATCTTAAAGTTATTAAAGACCGTTGTGACAAGCTGCTTCACATCCGTATTACCCTCTTTAAAAGATAACTCAACTTGGTCTGCTCGGGTCAAATCAAGCATTTCTTGCACCAACCCTTGCATTCGCGTCATTTCCGTCAAAGAAGCCGCAATCGATTCTTCAAGCACCTTTGGATCATCCTTACCCCAGCGATTCAGCAAATCCATGTGACCTTTGACAATCGCAACCGGCGTCCGTAACTCATGCGAAACATCTTCCACGAAACGATGCTGTGCCAAAATAAAACGTTGCATCCGATCCAGCGTTTGATTCACCAAGCCTGCCAAATCTGTCAACTCATCACTGCGACGGCCTTGTGATTCAATCCGCTTTTGTGACTGCGGATCAAGTTGCATCGCATTGACAACCTCACGAATGCTTTCAACTGGTCGCAACAAATATTCGGCCAGCCAATAGCCCCACAAAGCAATAAAAATTAGGCCCAACATAATTGTAATCATAATAATCACGAAAATGTGTCGAAACAAGTTGTTAAAACCCGTCAAATGATTTTCAATGATAACAGTCCCCATCAGATCACCGTTTTTATTGAAAAGTGGCACTCGCCCAACCAAAATTTGCCGTTCATTGACGAATTCTTTTGTAACGGTGAGCTTATTGGTATGCAGCACTTCAATCTCTTGATCATCAACTGGGTAAACTTTGGCTTCATTTAGATTGTAGACACTAATTTTAAAATCAGGCCGCACTAAAGAAGAAAATCCAGTGTCATTTCCAATTTCATCAACTCTTCCCTGGGGCCGTAAAGCCGCATCAATCGTTGACGGAATCAGTTCTTCTTCACTCAAATTTTCTAAACGGCGATCCACCAAGCGCAATGATTGCCGAACTTCGCTTTTTTCATCGCTCAATAATTGATTTGAAAATGCAACGACGAGCAAATAACTAAATGCAATAAATATTAAAAAAACACCAAAAGCAGATCCAAGAGCCCACTTCCACTTTAGTGACATCCCCTTTTTTTGCTTTGGCGTTTCTTCAACAATGGCTACTTTATCCATTGAATCTTCCTCATGCTTACTGACGCATTACATAACCAGTCCCACGAACGGTCTGGATATACGATGCACGTGAATCGTTTTGATCAATCTTATTTCTAAGATAACGAATATAAACGTCAACCACATTGGTCTCGACATTTTCTTCGTAGCCCCAAACCTTCGCCAACAAATCTTCACGCGACTGAACGACATTGATATTTTCCATCAAAATCAACAGCAACTCGTACTCACGCTTGGTCAAATTGATAATCTCATCACCACGACGCGCAATGCGATTTTCCTTTTCAACAATCAAATCACGATACTTAACAGTGCTTTGGTGTGTGGCGTGTTCTTCAGTTTCGATGTTAATCCGACGCAAAAGAGCGCGAATGCGAGCCAACAATTCTTCAATGGCAAAAGGCTTTACCACATAATCATCAGCTCCATAATCAAGCCCTGAAACTCGATCAATGACTGAATCACGGGCAGTCATCATAATAATCGGTGTATTTTTAGCTTCACGAAGGCGGCGTGCAACTTCTAGTCCGCTCAATTCTGGCAACATCAAGTCCAACAAGATCAAATCATAATCTTCGTCTAAAGCTGCTTCCAATCCTGACCGTCCATTATCAGCTGTGGCCGTCTCATAGCCTTCATGTTGTAATTCTAGTTCAACAAATCGAGCCAAATTTACTTCGTCTTCAATCACAAGGATCCTATTCATCATAGTCTCCCCCCTTTACTTTCAATTTTATGTGTTAATAATTCATTTACGTAACTTACTCATTTTAGCATAATATTCTAATTTTTATCAAGTTTATGCCGTTATTAGTATGTGTCGGAATTTTAGTTAGGATCCATTTCTCGCAATAATTATTTAGAATTGAGAATAGAAAAAGGATGAATTTTAGCTCTCGCCTACTTTTCATCCTTGATTTTACATTTCGTTTAATGTAAAATATCAGTAATGAATTAAGTAGTTGAGTTACTTTAATTCTTGGAGCGAACAAGCGCAAACTTGTTCGTTCTTTTTTTGTTATTCTCATCTTACCAAAAAGATCGAAAAAAAACAACTATTTAAATATTACACATTTAAAAGCCAGTAAATACCCTAATATACTAGAATCTTCTAATAATTTCTTTTAACGAATGTACCTGTGTAATTTGGCTAACCGTACTTTCCTTTGCTAATAGATATGAACGCGTTTTAATTTTCTTGGCTCTCTTAAAAGGCAGGTACTTTTCTCTCCACTCACCAAAGAACAGCTCTCTTAGTGCTCCAGTTGATGCATCTATAATCATTTTAGCCATTGTAACTGCACCTTTCGCTGACCAATACATACCTTGATGCTTCATTCGATTAGCAATTTTGCTGTTCTGTGATTCCATAATTCCAATTCCTTGATGTTTCATCCGACGTGATGAAGCATCTTTAGTATATTTGAAATTAAGCAAGAACTTATTTTTAAATTGAATGAAATTATCTAAATCATTTCCATCTTCTATCAATGATTCGACAGTGTCCAACACTAATGTCGCATCACGTTTACTGTGGTTTTTAATCGCAGTGAAAAAACGTTCCTCTAATTTATAAGGTAATGTTTTAAAAATCTGTCTAATTCTAATATTTAAATGATAAGTATCCCAAAAATGTTCATGCCGTGCACGTGGATAAACTGCTACCATTTCATTAAAGACATACGGAGTATAACCCATTCCCATATCTGAATTAGTTATGATAGTTGTCTTATCCGTGATCGTATAATGATTATAGATGTAATCATTCACTAATTCACGCGCTTCTTTTGGTGATTTTGCTAAAAATTCATGCTTATCAACCAGCTTTAATCGTTTACCATATTCTTTTTTTACGCCTCTATGAACCACAAAGTGAGCCAAATCACTTCTTGAAGTCCTTTCTTCGGCTGGTGCTATTAAGTCATTCGTTTTAACCATGACTCCATCACCCTCAATATAAATAGTATCTACCTCTGTTTTTTGGATCAGATCATCATCTCGATAGAATTGATAATCTTTTTGTTCTTCATATAAATTTGTCACTAACTTTAACGCTTTTTGCACAGTATCTTTTGTGATTTCAATATTACGTAAATCGCCAATCTCACTTGCCACTTTTCGATACGACATTTTTGTTGCCATCTTAGCAATTTCAAACAACAACTCCATTGAAAAACGTGTATATGGAATTAACCCTAAAGTTTCATCTATTGGATATAGGTAATTGCCACTTTTATCCCTGTATACACGTCTTGAAAATGTGACCTCACCAAATGTAAAAACAACAGTCCTTTCAGCTGTTTTTACGTACTCATGCCCCTTTGATAGCATTTTTGATACTAACTCACAATCTAAGTCTGTTAAATACTTTATAAAATCACGGATTGTTCTTCTCTGAGCTGCTAAAACAACGTCCTTCTCATTCCACATAATCTCGTTCCCCAATTTAATAGATTATTAATATATGTTCTTTATAACCATTCTCAATGGTTTACCCCATTTAAATCAATTTATTTTTTATTCTAAAAAATATTTTTATGTATTATCTACTAATGTTTATAATACTTACCGTATGTGTTATCATTGTTAAGAAGAATAAATGCAGATGGAGGTAAACTAACATGACTGAAGATAACGATGCTAGCTACAAAGGCTATAAAAATTATGAATCTTATTTACTATCAAAGGAAAAATATCAAAAAAAAATAAGTGAACGTTTAAAAAATGATCCAGAGGTCAGAAAGCGTAAAACAATGGTTATGTATCGTGCATATGGTAAGAATTACGTTAATAACACAGATGACTCAAACAGCGATTTACGAGCATATGGTGAAGAAATTAATAGACTTATTGACGAACGCATAGCTGAACGCGAAAATAAGCATAACTAAACTTAATTGTTTCATAGAAAATCACTGTCAGATTTGGCAGTGATTTTCTATTACAGTATTTATCTTAGCATCAAAATAATATATATATCACCTAGGCCTTTACCTTTGTATACACCCAGACCAATGTATATATGTAGGCCTATATAACATATATATGTTTAAACGACAAAAAGCCTTTAAATAGGCATTCATAAATTTAATCTAGGTATATAATTTGGAAATCACCTACATATAGGCCTAGGTGTAGGCCTTGACTTTTATATATTAATAGTGGATAATATAGTTATAGACTAATAATGATATTACTAAAGGAGCTTATTATGAAATACGTTGCATTTGCTGCTGAAAAAGGTGGTGCAGGTAAGACCACTCAATCATTTAACTTTGGAGAATGGTTGGCTGCACAAGGAAAGAAAGTTTTACTAATTGATATGGATCAACAAGCATCACTATCTGAAGTATATGGATTATTTACCAACTCTGGAACCAGTGTCAATATGTTCCGCAATGATGATGTTGAAATTCATCACATTAAAGAGAACGTCGATGTTATTCCAGCTAGCTACTCTTTAGACCTAGTTGAAACTGAAACTATCAGCAAGCCTATGCGTGAGCTTACTTTGGCTTTCTGGTTCCAAGATCATGAAGAACAGTATAATTGGGCACGATATGATTACATCATCTTAGATACGCACCCAGACTTCAAAGTGATTACGCAAAACGTGGTGGCTATGAGCGATGTTGTAATTAGTCCCCTGGAACCTAACTTGTTTGGATATAGTGCAAAAGCAAAGTTAACTGCCCGTTTGGATCTATTCCGTTCGGAGCTGATTAACCCAGCTACACGCGAATCACTCGTTAATACACAACTTTACTTCATTGATAACAAGGTTGCTCATAACACCATTGAATCCCATGAACTGCTTAAAAAGACGAAAGAAGATGAGTCAGTGATTGCAGTGATTCCTGAAAAGAAGGCTCTTTTCCCTAAGTCAATTCGTCAAAACTATCCCGTCTCGTCGATGATGCAAGATACTAACTTGATTAGTCAACATCGAGAATTCTTTGCAAAACTGAACGAAGCGTATGAGCAAATTAAAGATGTCATTGACCAAACAAATTAGGACTGGGGTAAACGCAAATGGAATATATCGTATATGACAAAGACGAGCTACCGATCTTTCAAGGTAGTGCTACACAAGTCGCTAAATTCAAAGGAACAACTACTCAACAGATTTATTCAACAACTTCACGACAACGGTTAGGACGTTACAAACACACGCGTGAAGGCTATACAATCGAAAGAATTGACGGCTAGAACATATATATAAAGCATATGTATATGCCTATATATTTGCAAAGACCCACACCTAGGTGTATATGTATATAAAGGCCTACACCTAGATATTGATAACACAAGGAGAAAATAAATGGCAATCGATCAAGAACAACTCAAAGATTTAATGACCCCTAGTATGCAAGGCGTTGGTAACGCCAATGTTCCTTCACGAACACGTCGTGAGATTAAAAAAAATTATGCAGTGATGTTACGGCCTAGTTTCCGTAAACAAGCCGATGACTTTGCAACTCAAATTGATTTAAGTTTTTCACAGCTCGTCCAAAAATCACTCAATGAATATATGGAAAACCACAAATAATACAGAATATCACACATAACTGATCTTAATTGATCAGTTTTTAAATGGAATGGGGAATTTGAAATGAATAAGATTATGAATAACAAAGAATACGTAGCAGGTTTGCTGGTTGTAGTGCTCGCAATTATTGGTGTGATAACGTTAATTGTTGTCAATATAACTCCAAATTATGTTGGGACATGGATCGCCTCCAATGGACACGAGATGAAGATCTCTAAAAACAAAATTAGTTCTGACGGGCAAAGTATTGACTATAAGTATGATAGTCAGCAAAAAACGATAAGCATCACAAAAGATGGTCAATCTGGAAAAGTGATTATAAACAAAACAAACACTGACAAAGATAAACTTGAAATGCAGTATATTGGTAACGACGGAACTGCATCAAGCCCTTCATACTCTTATCGTAAAGGATCAAAATTAGCCAATTCAGCTCAAGCAAGTTCAAAAAAATTAGTCGCTGCGGAAAAAGCAAGTTCACAAAAGATTACCCAGTCTAAGAAAAATGCTGCTAAAAAGCAAGCAGCACAAGAATTAGCATTAACAAAGCTATTTTCTACAGACAAACGACATGTTGTGAAACTCAGTAATGATAAGTACTACTTTACAACCTGGACAAAAGAGCAAATTACCACTGAATCGGCTAAATTACGCCGTGAAAGCCTTGATGTTTCCAAACAAGCAGATGATAAATTTGGCCAATTCACCATGGGAGATGACAAGGTTGCATTTATTCGTGATGCGCAGCGGCAATTTTCTTCAACATTGGGAACATCAATGACCTTTACTAGTACAGCTTATCAGGACAATAAAGAAAATAATTTTCTTGGAAATGTTATTCCTGATCCAATCGTTAATATTGATGACAACAAATCATTTGCACCAAAAGAATGGTATACCAATGCATTAGCCGCACAAAAAGTGAACGCAATTACTACCGAAGACCAATATCAACAAATTATTAAATAACATCTTACAAACACAACATTTTAATTGGCTTGTAAACGTAAACGAGGATTAAGAATATGGATAAAACAAACAAAATTATACAGACGTTAGGCACATGGACATTAGCTTTTCTTAACAAAACATGGCAATTTCTGGTTAAAATCAGTACGCATCTTGATGATCACACAATGAATTTAGTAAATCGTGTTGGTAAATATTCATATTGGAGAACGGTTGGATTGCCTTTAGGAGTAGTAGCATTAATAATTTTTGCCAATTTAGCCGTATATGTACCCAGTATTATAGTTACCATAGTGATGCTAATTTTGTTATTCATCCCAGGGATTGCAGTTGCGAGTAAAGTTGCTCTATGGATCTGGCGTAAATGGCATAAAGCTATCCCTACTCTTTGGTTTTGGTTGATGGCAGTGGTTCTTGATATAGTTACACTTGCTGTTGTTTTTGCGGCCGTTATTGTTGCAATATTTGTTTTTATTGCAATTTTATTAATTGGTACAATGTTAGGGTTTACTAGTGCGGAAAAAGAACAAAGATATTATGACAACAATCAGGAAATATATCGTCTTGAAAATGAAATTACCAGGCTTAAAAATAATATGTAATAGCCTAAAATAATAACCACAATTCGAGTTGATCAGCCATTCATGTTCAACTTAAGCGTATAATTGAATGATTACTAACCTGGAATAAAGGAAAACCCTATAATGGACTATACAGTTTCAATGTCAATAAAAACCAGCTATCACGTTAAACGCATTCGGTATTTAGATATTACTCGCGGAATTGCGATGATGATGGTCATTGCTGGTCACATCATTCAACCAGAAATTTTAGGACAAGAACTCCGCTACTATTTATTTGCAGTTCACTTACCACTATTTTTGATAATTTCGGGAGTTCTTTTCAAAGAAAAAGATTCGTGGTTCTTAATCAAGAAAGATACAAAACAACTTTTGTATCCGTATGTAATTGGTGTTTTGCTGATTGTACTCGTGTTTATAATTGGCTATTATCAACCGTTTTCCAATAGTTGGCACCACATTGTCACTGGTAATTTAAACTCAGTACCACAAATTTTAATGGCTGCATTCTTGGTAAATGGTGGTGATCACTATTTATTCTGGCCAAACTTCGCCACCACAATCGGGGCAATTTGGTACTTAGTCGCATTTTTTGAGGTATCGTTCATTTTTAATTTGCTTTTGAAATTCATTAAGAATCGCTATGTACAACTGTTATTGATTGTTGGATTGACGGCCATTGGGTATGTTATTGGAAACATTACCGCATTACCCTTTCAATTGCTCTCCGCTTTAGTGATGTTGCCATTCATGGCTGTTGGGTATTACACCAAGAAATATTGGTTCACTAATAATGTCGGCTCAATGAAAATAAACATATCATTGATCGCGTTAGGTATTATCTTGTGGACTTATTCTGCATCACATGGAATTTTATTACTAGTATCAGCTCAAGCCACTCAAGGACCAATCTTAGCGACTATTGCTGGAATCATGGGCAGCTTTGCCATGATGGTCGCGATCCGCTATATTGACTCAATGCCCCTGTTTGATTGCTTAATGGATCTACTAGTCAAAGTTGGCCAAGTTAGTTTGTATATGTTAGTCGTGCATACCATTGATCTCAGAGATCTTCCAGTTAGTTTTGTGGCGATGAAATTATTTGCACATTTCTTTCATTCAAATGTTGCTGCTAATTATTTTGCATTTGTTGTCGGAATTGCCTTTGCGTTTGTTGGTGGGTTAATTCTTCAAAGAATTATGCAGGTAATCTTAAAAGATAATATCCCTATCAAATTATGTATTTAGGCTTTCATTACAATAAACGTAATCACAATAATTATTTACACGACCGAAACTCAATGCTGTTGACCTTTTACCAAAGCAACAGCGTATAATTAACGTATAAACTTGTAGAATTTTTTACAAAAACATTAGAAAGTGAGAAATAACGATGCTAGATTACAATATTTTGAGCAATAAATTGCAGCAATTAAACACCTACCGCCCACTTTCCAAGGTTGAAGTGGATGAGCTTAATCGTCAAATGAAAATTGAGCACATTTGGTCAAGTAATGCTATTGAAGGGAATTCTTTGACTCGTTATGAAACAGAGTCGGTATTAGCTAATGGTATGACAATTAGTAGCAAACCCATTAAAGATGCACTTGAGGCAATTGATTTATCTGAGGCCTACGATTTTGTAAAAGATTTAGCAACTAATGACACACCGCTTAGCATGCGAGATATGCGTGATATTAACCGTCTTGTTACCCTTAAAACCACAGAACGTCCTGAAATAGCTGGTGCAATTCGTGATATTGAAGTTTGGCCAAACGGGTTTCCTAAGGATACTTATGCCGAACCTAGTCAAATTCCAGAAAAATTAGCAGAGTTCATTTCATGGTACAACACAACAGATGATCATCCGGTCTTAAAAGCAACCAAAGCACACGCAAAATTTGTCACCATTCATCCGTTTATTGATGGCAATGGACGTGCTAGTCGTTTGCTAATGAACTTTACCCTCATGCGCGCTGGTTATCCAATCATTAATATACAACCGGATGTGGACGCACGCCTCTATTACATGAAAAGTTTACAACAGTATTCACAAAATCATGATATAAATCAATTTGAACAATTGATTTATAACGAGGTTAATACCAATTTGGATGAACGCATCAGCATTTTGCAAAATCGTGAACTGGAAATTAGCAAAGCCCGTGAAGAAACTAATTTACCACCATCTTTTTTTGATAATTCAAGCCAAGATGATTACAGTAGTCCTTCATTTTAATAAGGACTATCTTGTTATATTATTTGAAATTAAAAGTAGCCTTAGTCAGCAAATATGCGGACTAGGGCTACTTTTTCCTTTGTGGTACCTACATTTTTAAGTTATCACTATTCGTTATCCTAACTCGTAACGAGTTTATAAGAGTGTTTAGGTTTCTTCTTTAATTGTTCAACCGTTTTGGATACTCTCATAGCAGTAGCAAATTCGTCAATAGCATATGTTGAAATTAATGCACCACGACTTGCTAATGAATAACCAGCCATAATATTTGCCTCTTTTCATAGTTATGTATGCCGGCCAAATGACCGGCTTTTCTTTATGCTTAATTACTTGCTGTCTTCAATGAGCCATCTTTGATAGCTGCATCAATTGCGTCGTTCAAAGCATCAGCAGCCTTCTTAATGTCGTTAGCTGTCGATGTCCGATCAGCGGCAACCGCCACCAAGTTATCTGAAGAATTTTCAACTGAATCTGGATATGGCACTGCCATATTGTCCAAACGAGTCAAGACGGTATTAGCACCGTCGATTGCATCGTTAATCGTCAAAGTATCATCATCGTTTGAAGAGCTTGAACTAGAAGAACTCGTTGATGAAGATGATGAATCTGTCGTGTTTGTAGCTGTTGAACTTGAACTTGCTGAAGAATCCGACTTAGCACTTGATGATGAACTTGAAGCAGCTGCTTCATTGTTCAATACATCAGAATCTTGAGCGTTGACCAATGCTGAATCACCATCGTCTTCAACATACTTGTCAATCATTGGGTTGACACGTGGCAAGCGCACCCAAGCCTTGTTAGAATCCTTACTACGTGCATAGTAGTCAGTCGCAACCTTGTCATCTTCAGTCAACGTTGAGATATTTGGAATATCCACGTTGCCATCCTTAGTCAAATAGTTCAATTCTTGTGTTCCGGTTGCACCCTTAACGGTTGTACCATTCACAATCATCTTCACGTTGGCTAATGAAGCATCCTTAGTTCCACCAATATCATCAAAGTCATCGGCGTTGGCTGCCTTAACCGCTGCGATAATGTCCTTACCAGTTGCGGAAGTATCCTTTTCAGAAATATCAAACTTATCAGTGATGTCTACTCCACCCTGACCGTTTGAATCAGCACCTTGCATGATTTTCACATTATCGTACTTTTGCAAGTTCTCGAAGTGGTCAGTCAAAGTCAATGAACCAGCACCATCGAAGTTAAAGTAGTTTGTAATATTGAAGTTAGTCATCCAAGTATACGTTTGGTCATGTGTAGATAATTGGGCTGGTGTTTCTGTTGTTGGATCAGTCCAAGTCTTACCACCATCAACTGAAACTTGCTTAGTTACAACTGGCGTCTTAGGGTCCTTTGGATTCTCAGGGTTAACTGGGTTTGGAGGCGTTACACGTGTTGTGTTTGACTTCAACGTATCTGGCTCGTCTGAACTAGGCGTTGTGTCTTTCCAGTACATATCCGCAATATTTGGAATGTGAATCAACTTATCAGATGAATCATAGTAGTTCATATCATCTTGTGCGCCGTCGCCCTTCAGGGTTACGCCTGACAAGATCATTGAGATTTGACCACCTACACGTGTGTACTTAGATGGATCCTTTGCTGTAGCGGTAATTGTAGCCTGGGCTTTCTTACCATCAGTGTTTGAACCAGCAGCAGGCAATCCAGTAATTGTAAAGTCGCCAGTAATGTCATTACCAGCAGCGTCCACAATCTTGACTCCGCCAACTGATTGCAAGTCCTCCACATAATCACGTAGTTGCAAAGTTGCATATTCAACGTGATCAGAAAGCGTGTAATCAACCTTGTACGTGTAGTCTGAATCATGGCCAGTTAGGTTTGCATCAGTTACCCAAGACTTACCAGCATCGACAGAAACGCTCTTTTTTACGGCAGGCGTATTGAACTTAGGTGAAACTACTACGTGATTAGACGTTTGTGGCTTATCGTTTACCGTTGACGTTGCAACGTTATCGGTCTTTAAATCAGCGGCTGTCTTAGTTTGATCAGCAATATTAACCAATGTAGGAATTACCAAAGTATAGGTGTGGCCTTGATTTGCATAATTTGAAATAAAGTCTGTATGCGCATTAGCAGTAATATCATTCCCATTGTACGAGACATCAAAGTTACTACTTACATCATTACCGTTCTCGTCAACAACCTTTACACCACTCTTTTGAATTACAGCAGAATCAGGCACATCGTCTTCAATTTTAAAATTATCATATGAGTATGCTTCATATGGTTGTTTTGGCAAGTTTTGATTAACTCGGAAGTCCCACTCCTGATTTGGCGTTGTTGTACCACCATTAATGTCTTTACCACCGTTTAAGACTTGTTTAGTTGGTGCTGGAACATCCACCCGTGGCGCAACAGGAATTGACGTTGATGATGACAACATTAGGTGATTATAACTAGCTAAGAAATGTGCATCTGCTCCTGGATCACCATCTACTCCATCTTGCCCAGTTAATCCAGCTGTTCCAGTTGTCCCGACATAATAAGTTGGTGTATCTGTATTCGTGTCGAATGTTACTCCACGCTTCCAACCCCAGTCCTGCACATCGTCACGATCATCTGAACCGACTGAAGCGCCCATAGAATAGAAGGCACCAGTATGTCCAGAAATATCATTTGATCCAGTTAATGGATTATAAGTGTTTGGAGATGTTTTATTCAAATATGCATGATTGGCATCGTTTGTATCAGCAAACTCATGTCGTACCACGGGCCCATTGCTAGTCATTGCATCTAGCGAACCAAATGTTAAATAAACTGATCCTTTATTTGAATTAGACAATGAAACAATGTTTCCAGCATCATCAGTAAATGAAATCTGCATTTCAACGTTTGTATTATAAAGTGACGCTAAATTAGTGGCATCGGTTGCAACTACTAGTCCTTGACTACCATCATATTCGTTGGCATTTCTGACGAAATTTTTAAAAGTGATGTTAATATTAACAGCTTGTCCATCGATGGTGGCAGCATGCGGATATTGAATACTTAAAGTGGCGTTTTGCCCGTTCGCACGAAACATAAATGCCCCATTTGAATCATTCAACCCATCAATAATTCCAGCACCCCATAACTCATTTGCAGCGGCTGTAGCACCTGAACCATTGGCTCCTTGGTGAATAGCTCCTACTGTTCCATTACTAGAGCTTATTACTTTGACCCCTGAGGTCGTATTTGGATCAATTACTAACCGTTGTGGAGCTGGCAAAAAGTCAGGAGCTTGAACATCAGCAGCCTTGACAATGTTTGTCATGAGACCTGTTGCAGCTGGAATAATAGTAACAACCGACGTTGCTACGCCTCCTGATAGGAGAGCTAATGTAGTCATACCGAGAACGGTATGCTTACGCATGGTTTTTTGAATATTGTGTAGTTTTGTTTTATTGAGTTTCATAATCATTTCCTTTTCCATTGACGTAAAGCGCTGTGTGCTATACTTTAATAAGCAAAACATAGGTTCTAAAAATGTGTTATTACACATGTGGTATTGTTAATTATCCACTAATATGGTATAATTATTTTATCAACTATTAGTAGATTGAAACATTTTATTTGAGGGAGTATTTATCATGAATAAGAATAAGTTAGGTTTATCAATTGCAACTGGTGCTATGACACTCACCTTAGGGCTAGTACCAATCAACAATACAGCATTTGCTTTCACTGGAACAGAAGTTAGATTGGACGATGCTGGGATGGAAGCTATTACGGGCCTGCACCCATCAACCAACACAACGCCATCTCAACCAGCTTCTCAGGCCCCTGCTCAACAAGCGCCCGCCTCTCAAACTCCAAGTACCCCAGCAACACCGGCGCCTTCTTACAGTGCTCCAGCTGCTCAAACACCTGCGGTACCAGCATATACAGCACCAACAACAACCACTAATAATGGCAGTACTGCTGCTGTTACGACGGCCCCAGCTCAAACAACTGACACTACCGATTCAGCTACTCCAGCAGAAGCTAGTTCTGAAGCGCCTAAGTTAGCCGATGATGTAGCTAATGTTGTTAACCAAACACCGGAACAAATTCAGAAGTCTGAAGATCAAGCTCGTGATGATTTAGTTGCAGCGATCAAAGCTTTGTTAGCTAAAAGTGCCTCTGCTAAAGCTAAATTAGCTGCGAACCAGTCTATTGCAAAGGTTGTGACACAAGTTACAACTAATACGAAGGCCTCTGTTTCAGCATTAAGTGATTCAGTGGCAACCCCCGAACAAAAGGCGATTGCGACAGTTCAGCTGAACTCTGCTACTAAGTTAGCAACTGTTGTTTATACGGCTAAGAGTGTTTCATCTGATAACCATAACCAAGCTTTCCAAGTCATCACTGATGCCACGAACGCTTCTTTGAGTAACATTAGTTCAATTAATGCGGATCAAATCAAGGATGGGAAGTCAAGTGAGTACACACAATTTGCGACAAGCCTTAAGACAGCCATCGATGTCATTGCCCTCCAGGGTTCTGACAAAACTTCTAAGGCTCAAGTGAAGGCTTTGAAGCAAACTGCTGCTCAAATTATCGCGAAAGCTAAGTCAATTGATAAGGCGCAAGCTTTGGCCATCATCAAAGCGGAAGAGAAAGCTTTGGCTAAGGCCGCAGCCGCTGATCAACCAGCCAAGAAAACTGTTGCTAAAGCTAAGGCAGTTGCACCAACTAACCATGTTGGCGTCATTGCCACCATTGCTGGATTAGTGCTTGTTGCCATTGGCTCATTTGTTTACATGCGCCGTCGTCAACACTAATTTATTCTATTCAATTATTTGGTCATCCAATCGGATGGCCTTTTTTGTTCTCCCCAGTTAGTTCATTAACCGGATGGACCAAGATGGTCTGCAATCATAGATTACTCCCCCATGTTCTTCTTACGTGACTTGTACTTGTAAATCCCTGTCCCTGCTCCACCAAGTACCGCTAAGGCACCCAGTGCAGCCATGATTGGGTTTTGTCGAATTGCTTCACCAGTGTTGGCCAGTACGTCCTGAGCGACTTGCTTAGCTGGCTTTGGATCTGCCAATGGTGGCAAGCTGATTGTGACCGTATTTGACTTCAAGGTATCCTTACCGTCTTGGACCAACGTAGCCGTGTTCGGTACGGTAGTTGTATTGTCCTTGATGAAGGCTTTGAGTTGATCATCGGTTGAGTTAGCCAATGACACGTTGTTAGCTACCAAGGTAAACTTCACACCAGAATCAGTCGCAGCGTTGATCTTATCAGAGAACGCTTGCGAACCAGCCCAGGCAACGACGCTATTCCCGTCTTTGTCTTTGGTGACCGTAAATGTACCTTGATCCGTGATTTCGTCACCCAATTGACCATCAGGTGTTGTATCTGTCTTCATATACATCTTCAATTGCGTTGGATCAACAGTTTGACCAGCTAAGAACGTGTCCTTAACCCCCAATGTCTTCACGTTTGCCCCGACGGGCGCAACTACGTCAATCTTGTAATCGTAAGCTTGTGATTTGTCGGTCAATTGACCATTTTCAATCCAAGTCTTACCTTGATCAACGGAAACCGCCTTTGAAATAGCTCCAGCCTTTGGATCAGCTGGTTCAGGTGCAGTCACACGAGTTTGATTTGACTTAACAGTGGTCTTATCAACATCTGCTGAGGCTGTATTTGGAATGTATGGCAAGCCACCCTCTAAATACTTCTTCAAATCATCGGCGGAAGCTTGTTTGAAGGTCACTCCATTCACGACCACTTCATATTCCAATGGTGTGGTTGAATCACGTACTGACTTCAAATATGAATAATTCATTTCAGCATGTAGATCGCCATCATCACCAGTAGTGATTGTAAAGTACTTAGTAACGTCTTGTTCCTTATCATTCGTTTTAGCTACACCTGTCAATGTGGCAGGCGTAGAAGCATCGGTTGTTGCAGCTGAGCTCGTTGCATCACTCATTGCCACACTTGAAGTGTCACTGGTTGCTGCTGAGCTTGCACCTGAAGTAGACGTTGAATCAGCAGCTGAACTAGTATCAGAAGCCGCAGCACTTGAACTTGCATCACTAGATGTATCGTCAGTCTTAGCTGTCTTTGGCAAAACCCGATAAATCTTAACGCTGTCCTTATCAAACGATTGAACATTAACCATGGGGTCATCAATTGAGAAACTTGACTTCATCATTCCAACTGGAATATCAGCCGTCAATTTGTATTCATACAATGAATCTTTTGAAGGTAATTGGGCAAAATCAGTCCAAGTTGCCCCGTCATCATCAGAAACAGCCTTTTGTAAGGTTGGAGCCAAATCACGAACCGTATGGACACGCGCTTTTGATGTCACGTCAACTGGATTATCTGGATCCTTTGGGTTAGTAACCCGTAAAGTTCCCAGGTTTTCCAAAATATAATCAGGATCAATATTTTGTTGTGCTACCGTTGAGATATGGAACAAAATCCGATTTTGAGTCCCTGTAGAACCCACGTAAAAATACTTAACGGGATCTTTTGGAGTCCAAGTAATCGTTTGCCCATTAATTTTCGTGGTTCCCTCAGAGGTGATTTCATCGCCTTGAGTACCATCGTTATTAATGTTGAAGGCTTGAATTGCTAATGTTGAATTAGGACTTAATTTCACTCCATTTGGCAACTTATCTTGGAAATATGTCATCAACCCTGTATTACCAGGAGTAGCAATCACGTCCCAAGTCACATCGTCCCCGGCCATAATCGCCTTGTCTTTAGTTAATGGATTCCCATTAACTGTCACCATCGACTTCAACGTGGCTACTGGATCAGTATCCGCAGCTGTTGAATTAGTCGTACTGGTTGAGCTTGATGATGCAGTATCATTAGTAATGGTTGCTGAATCCTCCGCATAAATCACGGCATTTCCAAGCAAAGGACCAACTGCTCCTAACGCCATGGCGCTTAAAGTAACGTTTTTGATTTTCTTATTCATTTCTAACTCCTAAAATTTATAGTGCAGCTGCGACCGCTTGCATTTCGGCAAGATGTTCAGCTGAGGGATTAACCAATAGTAAGATTTCATCATCTGAAGTCTTGGCAACATTCCACAAAGTCTGCGTTTCAGATGTGAAATTGTAATGACCAGTTTCGCTATCCAGTTCCAGATCAACTAATAAGTTGACTTGTACCGGACGATGTTCGATTTGCTCATCCTCCAGCCAATCCTTAAAGTTTGCTAAGCGGTCTGTATTCCCCATCTCTTCAAATATGCTTAAGTAAGCATCTGATTTATCGTAGGTAAGCGCCTTTTCTCGTAAAAGCGCTCGTACATCATTACCGTAGTTATCTTCAACCTCAAATTTAGGCGCGTAACCAGCAACGTATGCTTCGATTTCATCCTGGTCGTTACGAACAAAATGTAGGATACCAATCCCAATCAATGATCGATTAGAATCATCGACAATACGCATAAACGGTTCTTGCAAAGTAAATAGATCCATTAGATCCCCCTTTATTTTTTTACACCCTCATAGGAAGTTCGTTCTTTCAATACATCTTTAGCAGCTGCCAGCTTTTTAGCTGGTTTAGCATGCGTATATGATGTCTTACTATCTTGTAAATCTGAAAGAGCAGTTCCTACTTGCGCTTGTTGATGAGTTTGGTAAGCATAAGTGCCTCCCACTCCCAACATTGTGACACCTACTATTCCAATTCCAAAAAGTAGGTACTTTTTATAAGTGCGCGGTGGTTTTTCCACTGTAAACACCACATCCGAATTAATTAACGGCATCTTACATCTCCTTCATAGACCAAAGCACAAGCGTTATCATCATTACTACGACTATTAATGCAGCCACAACAATCATTGTTTGAACTCGTTTTTGATCTGCTTTAAATTTTTGTTCTGCCAGCCATGCTTCACGACGCTTAGCACGAGCTTGATCATCATTAAGCAGTGGCATGTTAATTACCTCTAAACTAATCGTCCATCCTCAAGGCGGACTAATTTGACCAATGCTTCAATTCCTGCGTTATGCATGTTATGAATGATCTGAGCCATGTCGTTAATATGAGTAGCGTCCAAAATCATTGGATTCACTACTCGATCTACATAACCTAAATCAAACTTGCCAATCATTGGTTCACTAGTTGCATCTAACACCTGTTTTCCGTCTTTCGTCATGATTTCATATTCACGATTCTGTACCATAATGCTTCTCCTTAAAATTTATGAATGCCTATTTAAAGGCTTTTTTGTCGTTTAAACATATATATGTTACCTAGGCCTAGGTGTATATATAGGCCTATGCATATACCTTCACATATGTGTTCTTATCCGTTTATTGCCTACTTTTGCGATGCAAGCGCCAACTATGAATCAGGTTGATACCAATCAATCCTAGTAATAAGGTTGACCAACCAACTATGATGTCTGGAATGTGACTACTAATCCAATACGTAGCTTTCGTTGTTTTGGAAGCTTTCCCTAAATCTGGATTAGAAACCGCTTTGTTAGAATCATTTTCTGTAGTAACCGTTTTGTTCAACAAGTCTGGAAACAATTCCTGGTCTTGCTTGGGGGCTTTGTCAAAGTCTTCTTGACTTAACAATTTACCCTTAACAACAATTCGTTCTGGCGCGTACGTATTCCCAGTTGTACGGAAACGTTGCCACCATGCTGCATCTTCTTGGCACGCAACCAAGGTTAATTCAGGATCTTGATCTTTCTTTGTTGCCATCACACTGGTTTGTGTGTTGGGCGTATGTGAATCAAGACTAGTAACTTGCCATTTAAAAATTTCTGAACCGTCCGTTGTGTATACCGGAGCACCAATCACATTCTGATTCATGGTCTGTAATGGACTGAAATAGCTTGGATAGGCAGTTTTATAATCACCCATGTTATGCGCAAAGACAGGGAAGTTATCTTTCCCGCCCATTTGTCGATCCGGTTGGCCAACTCCAGCCCCCATACTCAAGATATAAGGGCTAACCCCTTCGTAGATTGGTAAATAAATTCCCCGACTAACAGTAGTTGCTGGCATATTAATGAAGCCACGTAGAATCGCGCCTTTTTGTTGAGCAGATTCATCTTTAATTTTTTGCATGTTGCCAAAACCATCGTAGTTTTCATAACTAACTGATCCGGCATCTTTTTGCGTTGCATCTAACTTAGGCGCGGTCGTGATTACATGTCGCCCAGCAACTTGGCGATTAGTATTAGTAGTATTGGCAATTCCGTTAAACCATTCTGGATATTGTCCATAGGCATAAAACCCAATTCCACCAATTAACATGCTGCCAATCGTAAACGTCCAAACAAACCGGCCAAAGCGATTAACTATCACTGGTGGAGAAGTTGGAACAGGTTGCTCCGGTTTATTCATTAGTGGCATGTTCTAACTCCTTAGCTACAATTTCTTGACTTAATAATTTAGCAATTGTTTCGCCATAAATTGAAATTAATTTAGTTGGATCATGTAAAATCAAATTTTTGCGATGCGTATTTGATTTTGTGAATGACTCTTGAATACTGTTATTCATGGATTCCCTCCCTTAATCACATATGTGTTCCTATAGGCCTTTGCCAATGTGTAGGCCTATATGTTTGCCTAGACCTAGGTGTATATATAGGCCTATGGTTTATATAGGTGATTTACTTGCCGGCTTTAGCAGTAAGTTCAGCGATATACGCTAACAAACTTTGGTTATGACCTTGGTTGGCATTCGCTAAACTCAAAGCATCGGACGTCTGTCCATTCATAATCAAAACTTTTCCAACTGCCAAGACACGAGCATCAGTTTGCAAATCTTGATTCTTAAAACTAGTGTCATAAACGCTCAACTTATTAGCTGCGATGTCCGTATCTAATGGCGTGTAATCTGTTGTGTCAGTAGTCGCTGTTTGCGCAGTTGGTGTTGTAGTTGTATCGGCTGACTTAGCTTTAGTGCTCTTTTGTAAAGTAATTTGCTTTGCTTGTAGTTCACTGACTTTGCCTGCCATCTCCTTCACATTGGCATCAGCCTTGGATAGTTGTGCTGCTTGTTGTTCAAAACTATAAGCACCACCAGCAATCAATAGTAATGTTGCTGCTGAAGCAATCCCGATTCCAGCTGCTTTAACCCCAGACATGCTTGCTTTAGATACGTTAGCCTTAGCATTGTTTTCAGCTTGTAAATCTTCAATCCGCTTGTTCAAACGTGTAACTTCTTGCACTTGTTCTGGCGAAACAACATTTTGATTCAAGGTGCGAATCTCGGCTTGCTTACTAGCAACTTCATTCTTTAATTGAGCGTTTGCTTCACCCATGGCATAAAGTTGATCTTGTAAATCACCAAAGCGTTCACCAGATTCATTTAAAGATTCATTTTTGTTGGCTAAGGTTAAGCGTTGATTTTCTAATTCCATTGCTTTTTGATGATCCATCGCATAAATCCTTTCTTGACGTTGCATTTCCTCACTTTGTGAATCAATTAATGCATTCATGTATTGAGCTGAGGCAGCTTTTAATTCAGTCATGATTGGATTTAAGGCTGCTTGTGCGTGTTGATTTGCTTCATCAATCATCGCTTGTTTATCGTTTTGAACTTGAGTTTGGACTTCAACAATCTTTTCAGCGTAGCGATCACGGCGAATATCAATATATTCTTGTTCAATCGCTACTTGCAGATTATCTCGTTTTGCTTGTGCTGCATTTTGAATCTTAGTAATTTCAGCGCGATGACGTTGGTCTTCTGCTTCTTTATCATCAAGTTCTTTTTGATCAAGCATGGCTTTACGTTCCACATACGCTGCATTCTTATCAACCTTTAGTTGCTCATCTACCTTAGTAGTAGTAACCTCGGCTACATTATTGTCGGCATCAAATGCTTTTACATCGTTCAATAATTGGTTATTGCGTGTTTCTAACTCTTTGGCCAAACGCTCTTGCGCTGATGTGTTCAACGTTGCTTGAGCACTTAATCGTTGTTCATTGAATTGACGCTTTAATTCATTCAATTTGAAATCAACATAATCTGCACTGAGTTCATCAACCTGATTCAAGCGCTTAGTTTCAAGCTCTGGAATCTTAATACCCGCATCATCAGTTGGAATTGATACCAGTGGTTCACTAGCAATTGGTGTGACAGGAGCGACGGGCAATACAGGACTAGAAACTTTTACAGGCTTTTCCACAGGTTGTGCCACTGAAGTAACATCAACAGCTTGGCTTACTGGTTCAGCCACCACAGGAGTTTGAGTAGCTTCTGAAATAATTTCAGCTTGTTTTGGTGCAGGAACTGGAACTTCAACCGGTTCAGGATCAAGATCTTCTTCAATGCCAGTAACTCCAACTACGTCAACATGCTTTTCAGCTTGGAAATTCTTATTCCAAACATTAGCTCCCGGATATTCAACAGAATCCATGACGTCAATTTGATAAATCTCATAGAATAATGGTCCGTATGCCTTTTCATACATCTTAAGAATGCTATCGGTATACTCAGAACGAGCATCGTAGTCAGCTTCTGCTAAGGGCATGTTAAACATGTATTCAGCAATTACTTGTGGTAAATGTACAATCCGATCATTTAAAGTCACATCAATTGGATGACGATCTACAATTTCTTTTGCTGGTTGCACATTCTTTTTAGTCCGTGCACCAATTTGTGGGTAGTCGTATTCAACTAACGTCAATTGATCGAGTTTTAAATTATCGAACTTCATCCGCAGATTAATTAACAACCATTCAGTAAAGTACAAACTTGCAAATGGTTTGGTTTTATCGAAACTTTCAACTCCAGTTGTCTCAATCTGGTCTTCAGTTTCTTCTAGAATCTTGGACCAGATAGAATCTGTTTCAAACTTGGCGATAAATGCACTCAAATCAAATTGAAATTTGTCGTCGAGAATCATCTCATCGACTGGTGCACTTTTTTTACTAAATGGTAACTTCATAATTTCCCTCACTGCTTAAATTTATGTGAACAATATTTTCGCCTATCATAAGTTGATTTTTAGTAATAACAAAAAGTAGCAAGTTTTTTCGCCATATTTCGTTCACAACTTGAACATATTTAAAAATCACCATTTATGAAATTTTGAAAGATGGTGTTTTTTAATTACTATCGATGTGATAACAAAACAAAAACCATCAACATTTCTGTCAATGGCTTTCAAACTAGATATTCAATTCTTTGTTTTGATTAATTTCTGGTCCGTTATCAATTTGCTGATCAATCTTTGGATATTCCTTAGTTAGTCTTTTTGAAATACTAGTAAACACGTCTTCATCATTTTGGAGTGCACCAAGAAATTCAGATGGTGTAAACTTGTTACGTTCTGCAAATTCAGGTGACCAGATTTCGTTGAACGTCTCATTCGCTGAGAAACTATCCAATGCTTCTTTTAAGCCCTTGGCAACTTCTTCTGGATGAACATTTTGATGAAGAATGAAAGGTTCATAGTCATCTGGATCATAAACAGATACCATAGAATGATTTGGCCCTTCAACATAGATCCCCATGTTCCCATCTGAGTCTGCTGAACGTTCACCATATTCTGCATTACCAAAATCAAGAGGATATTCGTCAAGCATTGCCGGAACTAAATATTTCGCAGCAACTGTCATATCAGATAAATCACGTTTCTCGTGAATTTCTGTCAGAAGCTTTTTAATATCCATCTTTGATTCGTTTTCTTGACCCCTGAATGACACAAATGTTGTATCATACCTACCACTTGATCGATTAAATTCAATAGGGCTCACATCAATTGCAGTCTTAGCGTTATTTTCATCTACTTCAGTGGCTGTAAGTGTAATGTCTTTTGGAAATCCATCTATATTGTCATCTTTATTAAACGACATGATAAGGTTATTTTCTTTATTGAGAATATACTCAACACCGTCTGGCAGTCTTTGTACTTGTGAGCTGTTTAGATAATCATAGAATTCATCAGTTGCCGCATCAAGTAAAATATCAGTCCTTGGCGTGATTTCGTGTTTAACTGGTTCAATATTATCGTATGCTGTAGCAATACCAAGTTTGTTGAGCGATTCTTCAGAGAAACCACCGTGCTTAGTTATCAAGGCTGCCAGTTCATCGGCCTCAGGACTGAAGTGCTCAAAGTCTTCAACAAATATTTCATCACTGATTTCATAATCATATTCACCTACAGACATAAATGATAGCCTGAGGTTTGATCTGTCACCATCCGCATCAATATAAACGGATTGTTCCACAAATGTTTCGTCATTGAAGTACAAATCATTTTTTGAAGGATCCCCGATAGCATGCTTTTCGTCGTCATCATGCGAGTGAGGCCAAGGATAGTAGTTTCCGCGGTTTGATAACATTTCCTGCCATGCAGTAACAGTGCTATCTAGCTTATTTTCATTTTGGGTCATTTTATTTCCTCCATTTCTACGTGCATTAATAATATTTGATATTGTTCCAAAGGGGCGTTCAAGTACTGGGTTAGCATATGGTACCGGATTGATTTTGTTTTGAATATCAGAAACTAAATTAGTAATCATATCTAGCTCACTTAAATTACTAATTTGGTACAAATCATTTATTGCGAGAATTTTTACAAAATGTGGATTAGATTCCGATATTTGCATAACTGCAAGAATTTGTTTCTCTGGCAGGCTATCGTAAGTGCTGCGATTCGTTGTATTTAATATAGAAACAGGAATTGAGAAAGCATCTTTAATATCTCTTAACGCAATCAACATGTCATTAGGATTTTTCAATGCATTTTGGAAGTTCATATTTTGGGGTTGTTTAATGTTTTCAAAATCGCTTAAAATTGTGTTGTTAGTACCAGAAAGGTCTGTTATATTTTCTAACACTGCTAACTTTTGAAAAGTTGCTCCAAAATTGTGAACGAGAATATCATTTTGCTTTGTATTACCATCCACAATATTAGACAGTGTTTGTTCTGCTGACATTCCGTCAAAATAGACACCAGATAAATGAGAAAATTGTCCTTTTTTAAATGTTACTGGTAAATCAACCAGGTTTTCTTCGTCTTTATAAATATAATGAACCGTAGTATTTGCTAAATTGCTTTGAAAATAATCGGCTGTGTTTTTCAGAATATCTGAAAATTGGTTTAGTTGCTCTAATTCACTAGTATTTATACTGTGGAAACCTTTTCTTAACACTGTCTTTTTATCCTTAGTTACGCTATAATGTAAATAAGGATGTGTCGTGTTAAATGCTTGTCCGTTAGAGGATAAGGGGTAGCCATTGCCATCGGATGTTTCATCTGTAAATTCTGGCGTACTAATTGACGACATGTCTTTTTGTTTGTCTTCATTATCGTTATTCATTTTATTTCCCTCCAATTACTCCCACAGTTAAATGCTTTTATCCTTCTCCTGGTCAATTTGAGGTGCAGCAATATCTAATACTGGCATTCCAAAATCACGGCTAATTTCATTCGCCTTATTCTCAAAGAATACTTGATCTTCTTGTAGCTCTTTCAGGTACTCATCAGCAGGATGATAATCTGCAAAAGTTGCGCCATACATATCAGGCTCTTGATCTTCATCATATAAACTTGCCATATTGTTAAATGTTTTGTTGGCGTCAAAATTTTCCAATTCACTAACAATTACGTCTGCTAATTGTCCAGGGTGAATTTGCTGCTCAAGGCCGATGCCATTATTTTCAGCGAAAAAGTCATTTGAATTATATACGGTTATTGGCGTTTGATCTTCACGCCCAATTTCCAGTGAATGTTCAACCTCATTTAAACCAGCGTCCAGAACAAATGCTTGATCTAAGCCATACATATCAGCCATTGGTTGCAACAAGTACTTAGTTGCAACTGTCATATCAGATAGATCTTGATATTTATTAGTTTTAATTAGCAATGCTCGAATTTGTTTTGATGAGTTGGTTGATTCGGTTATATGTTCAAATCCATACCTCTGCACGGGGTTTTGAATCATGAATGCTACTGCATTCGTTGATGTATCGAAGGGTTCATTAGCCGTGCCTGACGCATAAACATGAACTTTGTCGTTAAGTTTAAGATGGTTATCTTCCGAAGATCTGTTGTCATCCATTAACCAATCATGAATTTCAGCAGCCTTTGCTGTTAACAGTACATCCATTTGCGTTGTAATTTCAGGTGTTACAAGCTTCTTTTCTGATACTAAGTTGGCTTCAATTGATTCTTGCTTATTAAGCCTAAATGTCAATAATTCAGCAGTTGGTGCCTTAACATCAACCATCATTGCATCATTACCATAATATTCACGTGATACATTTCCAATTTCGTCAAGGTCCACACCATCTTTAAACATCCGATCTGACACTTGAGCTAATGCTGATTGAAGTTGATCTGGATCTTCTGCAATCCAACCTATTTGGTTTTCTTTTATCTCATCACGTTCGTTCCAAGCTTGATCCGCAATATCGTATGCTAAGTCACCAAGGACCGCTTGTGAATAAGGATCAACTTTGAACACCTCCTTAATTTCTAAAAAATCTTCAGGCTCCCATGTTCCATTATCAATTTTTTCTGTTAGTTCATTTTTAAACTCAACCCACTTTTCACGATGTTCAGTGGTATTCAGTGCTGCTAACTGTTCATAAAATCCAAGCGTTTCTGGATATTGTTCAAGAATGTTATTCTTCAAGATTTTAGTAGGATCACCATTAGCAGTAATATCTCCCTCTTCACCATTCCAAGAATAAACTGGATCATCCGCTTTGCTCATATTGTCCTCCCACAAGCGAACACCAATATAGCCATCTTCATCTGGTTCTGCATCTGTTACTAATCGCTCATGTTGTGAAACTGGAATGTCTTCAATCCCATCAGACTCCACAAACTGTTTAATTGTTTCATCAAACAGTTTGCGACCTGGTGTTTCAAATACAACGCTATCTGGGATAATCTGTAATCCATCGGGTGATTCTTCAACAACTGGTAAAGTGGTCCTCCATTCATCAGTTGCTTCTTCCCGTGCAGTGTCTAGCTCATCATTGAACTGGTCACTAACACGTTCAACTTCAGCTTGAGTATTTTCATTGGTATGCTCCTCTAACCAGGCATCAACATCCGAATCCATTGCCCAACCAAACCAGTCTTCTAGGTCAGGACCAGGCATCGGATTGTCTGAAAATTCTGGTTCTTTGGTATACCAACCAACATAATTTTGAATTTCATCTAGAAATTCATGTTCTTCAAGTGGGCCACCATAGTTCAAAACAAACTCGTCTTCTAGTTCTTCTGGAATGTGGCCAAAATCATATGGCAAATCAAAATCATTTTTTTCAAAAACGGCTTTTTGACGAGCTGCAACTCTGTAATTTAAATTATCATCGTCATTGGATAGATCAACATACTTTGCCTCAGACATATCTGTAATCCTTAAATTAGCTGGATCAAAGACGACAATTTCTTGATCAATGACGCCATTGCCATTGTCATGCTTGGTAATTACATGCGTCCGGCCAAGCTTGGTCAATTCATTAGCAACCAAATCTCCACTTCGACCTGTTAAATTATGAAGTTCATTAACAATATCAATGTCACTTGCATTACCTAACAATTGATTGGCCAGATCATATGTCAAGCCATGATTAATCGCACTCCATTCCTCAGTGGTATTTTCAAAAAAATCTGACAACAAATATGGATACCCATCTTCTTCAATCTGGCGCATTGTAATGCCTTGTACGATTGATTGAATATCATTGGGGGATAAAGTGCGTTCTGTTCCCGAAATTGAATCCTGCAAGTTTGCCCGTACTTCATAAACATACCCATCCTCATGCTCCGAGTATGCATATGCTCGCGTCATTGAATCGGTTAAATACGTTCCAAAACCATTTTGTCGACCGGAACGGGCCTCATATTCGTTATTAAATGAATCAAATTTTGTTGGACTACCATGATATAGTGTTCGTGTTGTCATTATCTTTACCTCAATTTCTTTGATTGAGGCTAGTATCTAATGAATCCACGAATTTTCTATAAGTCGTAACGACCGCTAAATTATTATTATTAGTTAATAAAACCCGCCAGCCAAAAATGGGCCAACGGGTCTGTATTTATCATTTCTTGTTTGAAAATATATATGTTTTTTAACTAATCAGCAACTGCTACACTCGACGCCATTGGATATTCCGTGCCAACATAAGTGACATTACTGATTTTATTTAACTTGCGATCATAAGTGACATTCCAAATCATTTGGCCAGTACTAGCACCTTTGTCTTTGAATTCACCTGTAAACTCCATTACGGTCAAACCACTAGTGGTAGAATCATTACTGCTAGATGGATAGAAATCCACTGCTGTTGTCTTAACATGTAGTCCAGAGGTATCAATATAACTATTACCCGACACATCTTTATCACTCCCAAAAAGTTTTTTATTCTCCAATACAGCTGGGACCGCCACATTGGCCAACTTTTTAGTACGTGCATAATATTCAGTTGAAGTTCCATATGTTTCATACACAGTAAAAAACTTATTGATCAACGGTTGTGCTAACTGAATCGTTGTTTGTTCACTCGCCTTAACCTTGATCTTACTGTTAGTCTTTGGCAACTTCATTTTTAACGCTGTATTTTTAGCCTGAATAGTCTTAACTTGTTGATTATTTGGTAGTGCCACGATCAATGCATAAGCTAAAGTCGTAATAGTAATTAACCCCAAAATACTAACTAGTACTAATTTCTTGATACTCATTCTGCTACCCCCTTTTCAACCTTTAATTCCGAAATCTGAAACGATTGAATTTGTTGGCCCTTTGGATCATACGACACATGAATGTACTTAGTATTTGTATAGCCACCTGAAGTTGCATCAAAAGTACCAAAAGCTTTAATCAAGTCACCCGTGTCCTCATAATGAATATTAAAGTTTGATAACTTAGTTGCTGTCGTTGAAGTACTATCTGCGGCCTTAGCAAATATTTGTGGCGTTGAAGAAGCCACTTCATCTGAAACATGCAACTTTAATTGTTGTTGTTTGGTCATCGTTTTCCTAGTTGCGCCTAATTGAGTCGCTGTTTGTAACCAATTCTCTACCAACGTATTGACTTTTTTATAAGCAGGCAAAGTGTTGTTAACTGAAACCGCTTTGCTATCCTGCTTTGTTGGCTGTACTTTTGCAGTACCATTCAACACCGATTGTGTGACCTTTAACTGCTGTTTAGCGTTGCTTAATTGATTATGTGAATTAAACACAAAACCCAATCCAACCACCGTGACAATAGTAAACACTCCAATTGCGACATTCCCTAGCCGATTAATACTTGCCTCATTCATACTCTTGCTCCCTTAGAATTGATTTTAAAACATGTAGGCCTATACCGAGGTATATATAAACCATGGGTAACATATAGGTGATTTGTCTCACTGTGAGACAAATCACCTATATGTTTTTTACTTACCCTCTCCGTATAGTTTACGCCAATCAGACCAATCTAACTCAATCACTGAGGAAATCTTTTCGGCATTCGTCCCAGAATATAGTCGGGTGACCTCTCGATGCTTAACCTCGACAAATGTGGGAGTTTCAGTAATGTTAAATTCTTTAAAGTATTTATGCGTTTGCTTATCTTTATAATCAAGCACGACATAATTAACTTTAGGATAATTAGACTTACCAGTCTTTAACGACTTGACAACTTGTTTTTGGGCCCGCTTGCAATCAATGCAGCCCGTCTTATGGAAAATCAAGACTGAAATGCCCCGTTCTTTTGTTCTCGCCATCTTACTGGCTAATTCTGAATCAGGTGTGTTTGGATACCCATTTTTAGCCGTTGAGTTCAAAATAACAAACCCGACCCCTAAAACCATTAGCGTAGATAAGATCGACATGATAATTACTTTAATTTGATTGCTCAATGTTCTACTCCCTCGTTCAAAAACATATATCACATACTGCTACTTGATTATGGTTGTGAAGGACCAATTGCTGGCCCTGCATCCTTATCTGTATCAGCTGAATTAAATTGAGTGACAAACCCAGAACCAATTACTTTATCATTCACACCACCAGTTGTACCATCTGGCAAAACTGACTTTGGTAATGGCAAATAATCAGCTGGACTCAAAATACTTGGATCGTTTGGTCCAAAATTCAGACCAGTGGTTGCAATTCCAAAATGCACGTGAGCCGCTCCGATATTTTTAGGCTCAACATCACCACCATAACCTTGATGTGTAATTAATTGACCCCGTTTTACCGTATCACCTTCTTTAACTGGTGGAGCAACCATGGCATGCCCATAGTATGTGTACTTACCGTCAGTTCCCTTGATAATTACCCACCACTCATCATCACTATGTGTAACGTTTGTGACAGTTCCGTTGTGTACTGCGTAAACCCCAGCCTTCACAGTTCCAGATTTAACATCATCCTCAGTCAATCCCTTACTTTGGAAATCAACCCCATTATGATCATGAGCATCACTACCAACTGTATATGATGGATAAGTTCCAGTCCCCAGGGAATATGATCCTTTAACTGGTAGGCCATAACCATCTGCACCCGAACCATTGTCGGTCGTCGTTTCACAGTCTTGAGCTTCTTCTGCGTTGGCATTCGTAATTCCGTCAGTTCCCTGATCGGTACCACCAATTAATCCCGAATCAGCTAACTGGCTTGAACCATTAAATTCCGTATAGAACGCCACTGCGTCTGCATCCAACTGAGCCAATTTAGACTGGCTATCAGTTAACGCGACGCCTTCGTAGTATTGAGACCAATCATGTGCAGCCGTCACTGGATCCGTTGCATTTCCAACCAATTCCTTTGCATGATGATATTTACCATTCAATTCATAATCCATTAGCTTCAGCTCATTGTCTAGTGTCAGCGTTGACTCGTCCATAGGTTTAATTGATCCCTCTGAACCAATCCGCGATCCATTCACATTACTGCTCCACCCAGACCATTGCAATGCACCAGCAACACCACCACTATCATTGACAGCTTTTAAATTACCACCAGATTCACGTTTTAGCACTGCAACCATTCCAGCTGCACCAGCTCCAGAAAAGCCGTCAACTTGAACCGCATGATCATAGAACTGTTTGTACGTCGCAACATTGTCTGACGCTTGGTCATTTAGTCCAATTTCGTCATGCACATACGTCGAACAATCGCTACTGTCGTCCATACTAAACATCATAGTAACAACACCAACAAAGATTAGTACGCCCATTAAAGCAATTGCAATCCCAGTTGTAATCCATCCTAGTGGGCTAATCATGAAAGCAATGAAACCACCTATTTTTTTACCTGTTTTCATCTGCTGTCCTCTTTCATTGTTTAATCTCCACCATTAAAGCGTTTTAATTGTTCCTGACTAACCGTTACATTTACCATAATGTTTTGATCTGCTTGAATGTTCATCAAAGTCTTATACTTAGGAAATTTAGAAATTTGATGCAGTTCAGCAGGTGTGATTGAATTACCTAAAACCGTTCCCAGCGCCTGTAAATCATTATCTGGTAAATTAAAGAAGAAACGATATTGCAACAAGTCAAACATTTTTCGAATGTTGGCATAAAATGCTTTAGCCATCGGATCACTTGTATTGGTATCAGTTAACACTAAATCTTTAATTGTTGGCAAAGCCATCATCAAAGCCGCATAGTTTTTACGCATTTGTTCCATCAACTTAACGATAAAATTAAGGTTATACGCGTTCGTCATTGAAAGGTAGTTTTGCGCCTCATCCAAGACTAATACCGTGTGCTTAACGTCTTGTAAGTCAACCTCACCATTACGGCGGGCAACCCGTTGTCGCTTCCCATTATTAATAATATTTGGTTGTTCCATCGCTAACGCCGAATAAACCATGGCATTAAAAATATCAGGAGTATTCATCAGGCTTTGGACGTCATACACAACAAATTGTTCCTGACTTAATTCTGGAATCGTCGTATGTCCATCAAACTTTGATCCATGTAAACGGCGCATATTTTCAAACGTCCCAATAATCCGGATAATTGATTTATCCGTTGCTGGTAAGTCATCACTATATTTTCCTTTAGTTGCACGTGCCTGGCTATTTAACCAAACCACAAATTCCCGCAGGGTTGGATACTCATCATGTTCCAACCCAATCAAATGCACTCGTTCTGGAAAACGATCTGGTGCCTCTGTCCACATCTCTTCTTGAATGTAATAGCGAGTTAATAGGTTTTGCAGCACGATTCGGTCTTCTGAAATCTGCTCTTGCGACAACCCTTGGCTCATAAAGCCATAAATAGCTTGGAGTTTCTCAATATGTGACGCAAAGGAAGCAACTAAATCAACTTCTTCACCGGCTTCGCCCTTTGTCACGGTTGCAAAGACTTCAAATGGATTAATCATGCCGGCAGATCCATCCAAAGTAACCGTTACTCCACCAGCGTATTTGGCCAAACCACCATACTCCATTGATGGGTCAAAAGCTGCCACTCTGTGTCCTCGTTTTAATGCATCTTCAATCAACATCTTTTGTAAAGTTGACTTACCAAACCCTGGTTGTCCCAGGAAAACCGCAAACGGACGTGATCGGAAGCCACTATCACGTAAATACATGTTGAAATTAACAACGCCACCTGTGAATGTTGTGCCAATAACCGTTCCAAATGGATCCTCAAGTTTGGTGTGATCGGCCCAAAAGCTACCACCTAAATCGGCTGACGACATTGACAAACCTTGTTGATGCTCATCTAAGAACAAGTATTGTTCATTAGCTGCCACCCACATCGAACGCCATTCCTCATATTGAAAATCACGTAATGTTGCAAATTTAAATTGCGTAAATTCACCCTCAATACTAGTGACCGCTTGTGTAAGTTCACGCCTTGAACCAGCAAAGACTAACAACCGAATATACACCCGCATGGCTAATTCATTATGCCGTTTCAACTGATTCATTAAAACCACATACATATCTTGAGAATCATCAAACCCATCTGATAGTTTCCCACCACCGGCTTTTTCTTCTACGTTCGCATCAGCCTTATTCAGCCGTTTAATAAAATCTTGTTTATCTTCTACACCAGTAGAAATTTGTAAAATTGTATTAGGTACTGATGCTAAATCGCTCAGCCAATGATTCTGGAGACCAAACGCTTGTACTTCGTGCACATACATCATTTGTGCATAACCATTGGGCAATTTTGTGTAATTTGCATGATGTTCCACATTGCCATCGGGTTGCGTATCTAAAATGGTCTGAAAATTATATTCATTAGCTTCATAACCTGGGACGTAATAACGTCCATTCACCTGCTTGTCAGCATTTACTTTATTCGTTTTTTTAGTCTTCTTGGATTTATCTTTTTTAATACTCATTTAACTCTCTCCATAACATCAGCCATTTATTGATCCTTTTCTGCTAAATACCCAGCCGGATTATTTAGAGTATACAAGCGTTGAACTTTTTGTTCAGTGTTCAATTCATCAAATTTAAAAGGACCAGTACCGTGTTCAGATGATGTTTTAACGGTCTTCATGGTGTTTTCTAGGGCTCCCTTAGTACGCCCAAATACCTCCATCAAATACTCACGATTCCATAAATGTTTTTCAGCACGCTTTTGCATTCTTAATTCATCATTAATCATGACCAATCGCCGCTTTAGTTGTCTAATTTTACGTTCATCATTAGTGTGCTTTAATTCTTCTTCAACTCGTTGTTTCGTTCGTTGCCAATCGGCTTGTTGAGACTGCGTATTCACTCGGAAACTATACGCAAAGAAAGAAATATTAGTCCCTTGTGGCAAGCTCTTAAAAAAATCTCCAGCATCTTTAACCAGTTCATTGCTCAAACCTGAAGTTAAATTTTTAACGCCATGCCCGCGCATTAAAACCAATTGTGCAAACCAACCATTCTTCATCGCTAAATACGAATGAATATCACGGGTAAGCCCCTTATAGCCAACAAAATCCAAATTAGTAAACGCTTTTTGTGCTTTCTTTGGGTCTTTGAAATCAAAAGGCTTTGGTTCAAAAATCTTATTCTGAATCTTCTTAATGTTTTCTGATACTAATGGCATCGCTATTCCCTTTCAAATCGCTAATAGTTAATTTTTTAAATTTCCGATGGGGTTTTCCTACAAGATGTGCCATCATCATGTCCATGTTGCTTTTCTCTGGATTAGCACTCGATCGCCACAGTAGATAAATCGTCATTATAAGTGTCGCAATGACCGCAATAACAGCCTCTAGTATCTGATCACTTGGGAAAAAAGAAAAAGTCCACAATGCGATTCCAACCCCTAAGACGCCTGTCATGATCTCTTTTCCAGTAAACTTGACATCGACATACTCGCTAATCACAGGAACATTTGAAAACGTAATTCCCTTACGCACCTTTGACGCAACACTCCAATTATTTAATCCCATTTGATTTACCTCCAGTATCAATTGATGTATGAATTAATAATAAGCGCGATGATATTAATTTCTAAAAGTAGCTAATAAAAACAACTATTTAAACAGCAAAAGGCCCCTCTACTCATTTGAGCAGAAGGGCCTTTTGCCAATTACTGATTAATAACTATTCTTGCCTTTTGGCTTGCTTTCAACGTCATGCTGAACAAATTTAGCATTTTGTTCAAGCTTTTGATAAGCCTTTTGTCCTTTTTGCAAAACCGTCTTACCTTGTGCTTTGCGTTGGACACGGCGATTATGATTAGCGTTCACCTTTTGACGAGCTTGATTTAACCGATTGTTATAGTCAACCTGGTCTTGTCCTTGCTGCAATTGTTGAACCTGCCGTGCTAGCGCACCACTGTATCCTTGTGAACTCCGTTGAGATGAACTAGTTGGTTGAGCATCAGAACTGTTGTCAGTTAAATTATCATTTTGATAACTTGGTTGATTGTCGGCACCCTGATTGTTATCATCAATGGCATCTGCTCCATAATTGTTTAGAGCTCCGTTGTCTGAATCAGACCCATCATCGTCAGCAGAAAGCTTTTCAGCAGCATCCATTCCAGGATTATTACCAACCGATGAATCTCCAGTTCCACTTGGATCATCACCTGAATTGATACCACCGCCAGAACCATTAGCACCAGTATCTGATGAGTCATCATCCAAAGACGATGCCCCACGATTATCAGATGAACCAGTATCTACATTTGAGCTATTGGTACTATCAGAACCATCGTTTCCTTGCAGGCCATTACCGTCATCATCATTTAGTCCAGGACCACCATCATCAGCACTAGCATTTCCGTCGTAGACGTCAGCACCACCCTCAGCATCAATTGATCCTGAATTTGGCCCACCACTTGGAGCTGTTGCATCATCGAAAGCACCGCTTAATTCCTTAGCTGCATCTTCTCCGTGATTGGTGTAATTTTCACCTTGGTCTTTATTAGCATCTGGCTTGTCACCAGCTAACTTTTGGGCCTTGCCTTCGCGGAAACGATCACCAAGTTTAGCACCCATACCGCCAAGTAAAGCACCAGCCATCACGCCAGGTGCAGTCATTAGATTCAATGCACCACCTTGTCCCTTTGAACCACTAGTAATTCCAAATGACTTCTCGATTACAGATGAACCATTAAACATTGCAACCGCCATCACACCAAGTACTAAGACATAAACGACTCCACTTAAAATCGGATCTGAAAAATTGCTTTGCACTTGTGCGGGGACAATTGGCATTAAGTCAGTAAATAATACTAGCATCAAAATATCCAATAAGACTCCTAACGCTGAATTGATGTTTTCCATTAACATTGAACGCGCTGCATCTGTACCTTGGACATCACGGCTCGCAGCAATGATACCCCCAAACATATTCATGTATGAGCTTAATGCTGCACGAGCCACTTTAATCGACATCAGAAAACTAAATATGATCAAAATTGCATATGATGCTATAACAACTAAATTCTGAACCCGATAGCGCTTATACACTTCGTCATTAACATGTAGAACCCCACTTTTGAAGCTTACATCCTTCAATGTGTACGCAGGTGAGCTGTCCGTGTTTCCCATTTCATTGTATAAATATTTTTGAAAAACATTTCCCACATCCTTAAACTTATCATCACCAGGATGTTTTGCATTAACAATTTTATTTATAGTACTAATATCATCCGCTTGGACAACTGTTGTATAGTCAGGAATTGGATAATTACCATCCTTATCAGATAGATTATTACGCATTTTTTCATTTGACTGAGCATATGGCTCTGCCGACATTCCAGTTATTGCCCATGTTTCAATATCGATCGTATTGTTTAGTAATGGCGCTGCGGCCAATGATGGCGTTCCAGAGACGCCACTTGTTCCCAAAATACCTTGTTGCATGGTAAATCCCTGAAACGATCCACCATTGATTACAACTCCTAATAAACCACCAATCGTAAATGTGATAAATGGGATTAAAGCCATCATTCCGATATTAGTCATTGCACTTTGTAACATTTTACTGACATTGTGCATTTGTGATCCTGTTACATAGTGAAACAAAAACATCACTATCGATATGACCATCATAGCTATACCAATCCCAAACACAAAGACAAATAACATATGCAATGGGCTGTTGGGGTCCAACAAAATGTCTGGCAAAACCGTAAACAGCCAAACGGCACCTTTAATTAATCCAGTTGAAATGTTTGCCAACCAATACAATGCATTATATATAAAGTTTTGCAACCCACCAGAAATACTTGAGAAAAACCCAGGCATGTCTGTCATATATGGGTTATTAGTGAGATAAAATTTAACTACCTCATTTGAGCTATTGCCAGAGTCTGCTCCTCCCTGGTTTATATTTGACAGTATGTTATCCAACCCTGTTTTAGCAAAATCCATAAACTTTTCCGTTCCAGGGTATGCTGATCCTAATATAAATAATTTATCTAACATTCCTTCCTCCTTAAATCATATATGATTCATAGACATACACTAAGCAGTACTATATTTCTTTTTAACAACATCCAAGGCATGAATTTGAGTGCCACCAATTAACGTGATTAAAGCTTTACGCGTTACATAGTCTCCCACAAATGGGAACTTGCCACTTTGTGCTAACTTAATTAATGTATCCAAATCATGTGCCTTGGCTTTTTCAGGGTTAACAGCCGCTACCTTCTCTAGTAATGGGACGATTGCCTCACTTAATTGCTGTACCAATTTTGAATCGTTACTTTCAACATCAGTTAAATAATTATCTTTTGAACTTTCAAAAGCTTCAATTTGATTAGCTTTATCTTTTGCGTCTTTGTCTGCTCTATTTTTCATTACTTGAGCATATGCTGGATCATTTTCTGCGTAAATACCATCAAGCAACGCATAAAAATCAATCGCATACTTATCAAGATTCAAATAACGTTGTGGGCTATCCACTTGAATCTTAGACAGCTCTGGTGTGTCATTGATATAGCCTTTTAACAGGTTAAAGGCGAATGGCATCGCCGTCCAACCGTAATTGTAAATTGGGTTTGTATCAACTTGATGGCCCTTTAAGTCATCATTCTTGGCTGCACGGAAGAATAGCATTTGTGATGGCCTAAAGCGCATCAATTGCACTGGTGATAACAAGGGCTGCTCTTTCATCGAACGGCTCCGACTATCTGAATTAGATTGGTCACTACCAGGCGTGCTATATGTGATAGTCCGATCACCCAACCATTTGCTAATTTGTTCCGCAGTCGCTTGTGAACTCGTCTTGATATAGCCGAAATTAGATGAATTAGCCCGAATGGTTCCAGCAGTATGTTCGCCATAAACATCAGTTAATTGCTCCATGTTTTGTAAAATCATCGTAAAAGCAAAATTGTAACCCAACGCTGCTGAAAGCTTGGTTGAAAGGCCTGACCACTTTGGAAAATTACCAAATTCATCTAACAGGAAATGAATACGATTAATGTTGTAGTTCTTATTTCGATTCGCCCAATCATAGTTTTCTTGATAGAGCTGCTCCATAAAGAACATGGCCAATTGATTGTATTGCGCATTCAGTGGTGGTAAAACCACAAAAATCGCCGTTCTTTTTTCTGAATAATCAAAACTTACTTCTGTATTGCCAAGTGTAATATCAGTGGTCATCTCAGATAGTTCATACCCATTGATGATTGGTAATCCGCTATACGGATCCAACTTTTTCTGCTTAAGACCAACACGCTCATATTTTTTACGTGCTTCAATGGTAATAGTTTTATCAAAGATTGTTGTCCCGTTTAGCGCTTCTTCATGATTCTTATTCTCTGGATCATCAAAGTGAACCAAAAATGTTGTGTACTCATCTAATTTAGGTTCAATCGCAAATTGCACAAGGCCCATTTCGTCCGCAATCACAATTTCGGAATAATGTTTCCCGTTAGCATCAAAATCAATCAAAACTTTCCGATTTTGGAAGTAAACTGGTAGTTGCAGTTCCATCACTCGTGGGAACCCAACTGATGAATACCGAAAGTCGCCAATCGTAGTCAATTTACGAACTGAAATGTCTGAGGTAAACAACTCCACATCAGAAAACATTGATGAATAGATGTTTCGCTTAGTCTCATTACCACCCATTCCAGCCTGGTTAAACGCAGAAATGGCCATTTGTAGCAAGGCGTCTTGAGGCTTGCCACTTTCTTGATCACTTTGCATACGAGCCTTCATTGCATCAATTAAAAGATCCAATTTTGACATTTGCTTGGTTTTATCATTTGGCCCTGGAGTCCGTGTTAAGCGGTTTCCGTTCACGTCAACCGTTTCTTCTTGTGTCCCGAGCCGTTCCAGCATTTCTGTCACGTTACCGACCGTCACTTTATCCCAACGATTTTCCTTGCTCATGAACCACATTGTGGCTAAAATCAAGCCAGTATACGTAGCTGAAGATCCATTAGTCCAGAAACGATTTTTAAAATCATTATCTTCTGACGGGAAAATGGTGTTAGTCAACTGACTAATTTTCGTCCGTGCTCGTGGATAATTACCACGCTTAGCAAAGAAAATTGCTTGATTCAAGAAATTAATCGGCATTGAATAATTCAAATTATCAAAATTGACAATTTTAACGTCATAATTATGTCGTCTCAATAAATCAGTGGTCTTAGTTGCAAGTTCGCCTTTCATGTCGCCAACGACAATCGATTGATCTTCTTTCCCACGAGCAATCAAATCTATAGTAGCAAGCACCACGGTTTCACCCTTACCAGAACGAGTGTCTCCCAGAATAATTGTATTAACAGCTTTGTTGTCTAAGTAATATAGTCCAGGAACATGAATCGGGTTTGGATTTCCAAGTGCGCTAGAACTATATTTCAAAAATTGACTAGGAATTGTCTTTGGCCTAATCGTGGCCAGATACAAACCTATACCCTCACCATTCAAATTAAACCGATGAGAAACCGGTACGCCACCATAGCCGTCAAATGTTTTACCACGATCTGGAACAGCAAGATATTGTTGTTTAACCTCAAATGGCTCCGTAAATGTTGCACCGCCATACTCGTCTTGTTGTCGATTACGCATGTTGGCATAGCGTTGGTACAAATAATAAACACCAGCGCCTAGGAACAATACGAACGTTGGCAACCATGCCATTGGTAAAATACTCATTTGTTTTACCCAATTTAACGGATTGATCATATAGATGGTGTGGGGAATATCATAATAATAACCACTGATGGTTTGTGAAAGCCGATCCCCAATTTGTAAAAACGACCCCCGACCAATACCAAAGATTTCAATGTAGAATGCTTGAAAAATTGGAGTAAATGCGTTCGCTGCCATTAAGGCAATTACTAATGTAGTAATTAGACGCCTTGTAATCCATGCTGGACTGCCCTCCTCAAGGACCCGTCGCCAAAAATATGGATCGCGGTGGCTTTTGAATATTTTTAATTTGGCCAAAAACGGAAAGACTAGTAAAAAAATGAAAAATGCAATCATCGCATTATATCCAATGCCAGTCATAAATTTTTGAATTGTTTGTATCATAAAGCACTACTCCTTCAGATAAATATCTGATATGAGAATAACGCTGATTAGTTTGCTTACCAAAAGTGGCAAGTTTTTATGTATTCTGTCAAAAATTAGCCTATATCTCGTGAATGAGAAATAGACTAATTATTAATCATCGGTTTTGAATGAACTCAATCAAGGCAACTCGATCTGCTTGATGTAACGACCCAATTGAGGTAATTTGATTCTCAAACTTTGAGCGCAACAATGGCTCTACTTCACCTACATCAATATATGATAGTTGATTCAGCCCCGCTTCACGCCAATTATCTATTTTAAAATAATTAGCCTGAATTTGTGGTGATTTATTAGCGAACTTAGTTGTGATCCGCAAAACGTAAATATACTTTTCATCAAGTTTGACCACCAAAACTGGCCGACGCTTTCCACCATGTATATCACTGTACGCTATATACACACTTACCACGTCATTACTCTTCATCTAACCACTCCTCCAACCCTTTATCAGTTGTAATTGGTGAACCAACAGGCAATGTATTAAGTGCACTACGTAAGCGTTGATTAATCAATTCCTGATCAGTCATTTTGAAGTCAAACGGAATTCCCCCGTTAGCTGCAATTCTAGTATATAAAGCCGTAATGACTGCCGTTGGAGAAAGTCCGAGCGTGTTTAAGACATCATCAACTTCCTCTGTTAAATGACTATCAATCTTAACCTGAATTCGTTTCTTATCACTTAAAGCCATTTCACTGTCCTCCATATTTATTATGAGCCTTATTATACTATAAAATGTAACAATTAACTACCAATAGGCTCATGATGAACTACCAACATGTACTTTCCAACCCACACAGCCACACGCTTCAATTTTGGTTGTTTTGGATCATATGACCATAAATTCAATTACCTTTTATAAGCGTATAATAATATTTATCAAAATAAATAAAAACCACAACAGTCTATAATTCTTGCCGGAATCACTGATGTGGAAGAGCTTTTATAAGTAATATTATAGTCTCATTATGACTGTAATTCAATCCTTTTTGACTTATTGAAGCTCCTCCACCTGTTGCGGTAGAAGGAGTTTTTGAATGTCTATTATTAACACAACATCTGTATACGAAATGGTAGAGAAGCAAGTTCTCACTTCCAACCTTCAGATTAAATTAGCATCATTTACATTTAATTATGGAGAAGTTCGAGTTTATGCCAAGCGAGATCAACAGGGCTACATCTCAATGACAATAATTGTTGATAATCCTGGTAAACTTAGCAGTGCTATTAATACAATTATCTTTGACAAACAAGATGATGGCCAAATGACATTCAAACTGTTTTGGCCCAAAGAAACATTTCCAGCAATTGCTGACACAATATTAGTAAACAAATCATTAGATTCATTTTGGCAAACAGTATATAAAAATTTAGTGTCTAACAATATTTGGCAGAATTCTTCTGAATCACAGCTCCAAAATAATGTGATTACATCAAATAATCAATCTATAAATACCGACAAACCAATTTATCCATCGTACTTAAGGAAACGTGGCGGTAAGTTAGTTTCGCCACGGCAACAAGCTAAAATTTTACAATTCATATCAAAAAAATCTATGTGGCGTATTATTAAACGAGGGTTTACGGTTATTTTTACAAAGAACCCATTACGCGCTAGGAGCATTTTTATTGACGATTTCGACGTTGTTGACGATGAAGCGAATTGATGGATTAAATGTATCATCAATAATAAAATGACCGGATAACTTGACACTTTTCCCTTGTAGATCTAGATAAAAATTTTCTGGTTGATTAGGCTCCTCAATTTCAAATGATTGAAATGAATTCACACCTGATTTTTCATCAGTGTAGTCAAGAACTAATTCAATAACCTTATTACTAAATGAACTAGATTTGCTTTGAATGACTCTGACCTCTTCAATCGTGCTTGTGATTGTAAAACTATTGTTTATCATGTTCTTTATCCTCTTTTCATAATTATGTATGCCGGCCAATTGGCCGGCTTTTTCATTCTCTCTAACACCTTCCAACCCACACAGCCACACGCTTCAATTTTGGTTGCTTTGGCCCAAAATACGCAATTGACGGCGTATAATTGACCTTATATATGGTACTAATCATAAGTTTTAGACGACCTAATTTGTACCGTGCAAAATCAACAGAAGCGCGCAGCTGTGTGCGCTGGAATAAGAGGGAACATAAAATGGATTTCACTGAAGCAAGTACCCAAGCATCAAATATGCTCAAATTATTGAATCATGATTTTGAAACATCATACATTTTCAACAAAACTAAGATACGTTTATTGGTTTCAAACCAAGACTCATCCTCCGATTTGCCATTAATATTTGTAATAATAACAGTAAATTCAACTGAAATAATGCGCATGATTGAACTATATTCATCTAACGGATCAATCCGTTATAATCCATATTGGCCAGATGAGACCAAAGACATTGTGTTGCCAATTATTCGAGATAAAAACTTTTCTCCCATGCCTTTTTGGAATGATTTAAAACTTAGAATAGAATCACTAACATTAAACGTCTTAACGAAATCCGATGTCTCTAGTGGATCTTCTGGGACCACCTCGGCATTTGGAAATATTGACGATGTCTATCCAATGACCGTTGCCAACTGGACTAAAACACAAGAAAAAATCGGGCCAAATCAACAAAAGAGAATTTTAAGAACCTACGATAAATGGCACTTAGAACAATTAATTGCTCATCGTAAAACTATCCGCTTTACCCCTACAATTGAAAAGGCGAAAACAATTAACTTTTCTGATGTTTTTAAGAAATAATAGTCAATTCTTTGGCAATAATATCATTGCCATCTAATTCATCAGAAACTGAACCAGCACGTAGAACAGCCTTAACGTGTACATGTTTGCCAAGTAATCCAGATACTTCATCAGAATTCCATGGAATTAATTTTTCACCATGCGGATTTATGGAAACGATGACAACTTCTTCAAAATAATAATCGACCTCAATTATCAAATAAGTATACGGAATGTCGTCCAGATCAACTCTCACTAGTTTTACAATCCCTTCAAATTCAACGCTTGGCAACTTTAAATCGGCTACGCCTAGATTAGTCACGTTGTGTGCTTGAATTAATTCAGGTTCGTTTCTTTGCTGATGCATTAATTTCTTATCTAATGCTAAGTCCATAACACTATCCTTCTTTCTATCAAGTTATGTATGCCGGCCATTCTAGCCGGCTTTTTTACTCTATCTGACACTTTCCAACCCACACAGCCACACGCTTCAATTTTGGTTACTTTGGCCCAAAATATGCAATTGACGGCGTATAATTGACCTTATCACAGTACTAATCCAAGTTTTGGACGAACTAATTAGTACCATGCAAAAAGAAAATACAAACAGAAGCGCGCAGCTGTGTGCGCTGGAATAAGAGGCTTAAAAATGTTATTTACACTAACCAATTTACGTAACACGTACGCAACGATGTTACTCCCCAACAGTGAAGAGACTGGATTCTTTGAATTCATGTATAATAAACGGGACTTTTCTCTACTCTTAACCGTTACATCAACAGGCGAAAGAGGGTTACTTTTTAATAAGCGGGGAACCCTTGATGAATTGGAATTAACTCTTTCTAAAAGCTTTCAAATGGACTCATTCGTAAAACAAAAGAATTATTGGTTCAAAATACGCGATTTCTTTGAGATTCATGAAGGTGTTGGTGAATCTTATTTAACGCCGATTGAGTTATTTAAAACGATCGATAAGAAGTTAGCACTTAAAAAATTTGATCGCACAAACCGAATAACTAGTTCGAGTTTGTATCACCTCCCAAATCCAAATGCAGTATATTTTAAAACATTAATCTTTTGGAAATTGGTGAATTCTGAATATCCTGGTAAAAAACCAAGGCACTATACTGTTGACAATCGCGATAAAGTGGCAAAATTATTACCAGATTTAGCAAAAAGTCTTAAAGATCAAGATGTCACAGTTGTTTTTCAAGAAGAATCCATATCTCAAGTTGATGAGCAGATCAAGTATTCAGAAGCCCTAAACGGTTAAGCACTAAGCTAATCCCAAATCGTAATCTCTTCATTTGGTTCGATAAACCCTGTTTGGGGCTCAATTTTAATAGCTGAATTTTTCATGAACATCCAAAATTGTTCCGCTGATACTGCAAAATATTTACCAGTAGTCAACTCCATTAGAACAATTAACCCAAATTCTAACTTATCAACCGGAACAAACCGAACTAACGCAAATTCATTTTGATGTTCGTCCTTGATCACACTCACTATTTCAGGAGTTTCTAAATATCCATTTAATGACTTTGCAATTGGCTTATTTTGTGCTGTGATTGTCTCAATCAATGTAGTTTGTTCCATAATGTTACCCTTCTTTCTATCAAGTTATGTATGCCGGCCAATTTGACCGGCTTTTTATTACTTATTTGTCTGTTTTGAACGATTTACTAATTGTAAGCGCGTATAATTAATTTTAAAAAGTATCCTGGGGGAATGATAAACATGACTGAATTAATGAAAGAAGTGGCCCATACTTCAATTAAATATTTAAAAAGTAAATTACAAATTGAAATATGGACAGTACTAAACGTTGTCTTATATACAATATATTTTAATCCATTCAAAATTAGTCATTCTTTAATTCAATCATTTTCTAACACGATTGCACCTACTATCAGGAAAGACCTACTTGTGTGCATCAATCATATAATGGATAATCTGTTAACCATATGGGAATTGTTAGCGGTTATTTTTTTAATCCTTCTTGTCATCATAATGCTTTTAGATAAATATAAAATTGATCTAGTAAAATATACGTGGCTTTCGGATGGCCGTTCAAATAGCATAGCTCCAGTTAATGGGTTATACAAAATCGCAAATTTATTCACCTTTACTGCAACCAAATTCTGGACCCTTTGGTTCTTAGTAAACATTTTATTCAAATTCAAAAAATTCCCAACAAATCTACCATTTGTTACTGTTTATGTTAATCCTAATACTCTTGTTACCAGTATTTCATTCAATGTATCAACGTTATTATTCTGGACCAATCTAGTAATAGTTTTGGTAAAAATTGTACAATCGATATTTTATCAATCTTACAAATCAAAAAATGGTTGGGCCAAGTCTTTTGACAATATTACCCGAGAGCTAGATTATGAATCCATCTTAAAGTTACCTTACTCAAAAAATAAATCTTCTGAAGAAATAACGTACTATCTGATGAAGTATAAAACGTTAATTAATGACAAACAAATATTTATAGTGGCTCAAGCCGTTACAACAAAATATTTTCCCGATGGTGTTCATAAAATAGATCCAGATAAATTAACTTACAATGTACTAGGCTATTATTACTCCATCTCTGAAGCTCACCTTCATTTTAAGCTAATTACCGACAATCCTACTGCATTTGCGACTATCGATGATTTTGAATAATCGCGCGTATATATAAAATAATAAAAGTAATTAATATGAATCCCAGCATCGAAATTAACTGAACAACCCCATGCGGAAAATTTGCAAAATCACTAAACATGGTTAATATTAACAACGCCATGACCCCAATTAATACCCATTGGACACCAATAAGATCCTTTTTGCTTACCTTGATGTCATTGTCTTCATTGTTCATTATCACGTTCCTCTTTTCATAGTTATGTATGCCGGCCAACTTGACCGGCTTTTATTTTACTTATCTGAATCTTGACGCTTCTTAGCAAGCAGTCCCGTGATTGCCAACAAGAAGGCACTCAACCCAACCATTACTAACTCTGGGCGTTGTTGCATTGCAGCTCCCGTGTTAGGTAAGACCGCAACTCCATTATCTAATGAATCCTCGATTTGTGTTAAACTAGCGCCTTGTTTAGGTTCAGTTTCAACTGGAATCAAAGCATCTTTCAATGTTGGTTCATGCGTTTCTGTTTTGATTGGCTTAGGATCAACAGGCGATACTACCTGTTTAGCTGTATTGTCGTAGAAGTCCTTTGCATTCACGCTCAAAGGTGCTCCAACCGCCGTCTTAGTAATTTGGCCGTCACCATTTTGATTAGTAACGCCCCCATCGTCAGTAATGACTTGGCTTTGAATCTTAGTTACTAAGACTTGTTGGTGATCTGTGCCATCATTAATTAGCACATCACTGGTATACGTTCCGTCATCGTTTAAGTGCGAGTAACCCGTTGGCACATTCACGTTCACGTCTTGGTGATTAGTGATTTTAACATCACTGGTTCCAATCACATTGCCGTTTTGATCCACGAATTCAACGGTGACTGTTTGATAGAAATCATCAGGGTTAACTGAGATTGGGTCATCAACGACATCTTTTTGAACCACCGCTGCCCCAACTGATTGTTGGTTTGCATCAGATACGTTACCCGCATCATCGGTTGCTGTGACAGCAATTACATCACCAATCTGAGCACTTGGTACGTCAATGCTATAAGCTCCGTCATTACCAGTTTGTTGTGTCAGCTTAGAACCATCCGCAGTAATCACCGTGACTAATGAATTAGGTTCAGCGGTTCCAGAAACGGTGGTTGTACCACCATCTGGACTAACCGGAGTCACCGCTTCACTTGGCATGTCGGGCGCTGTAATGTCTGAGTAAACAACCGACACAACATTATTGATTGAATCACCAGTTAATGTCTCGGCAGCTGCGCCATTTTGATCAGGTGTTAACCCGCTCAATGCTGGGGCGTTCACTGCGTTAAGCTCAGCATTATCTGAAACCCATGCTGTGTAACTAACTAAACCAGTTGCAGCATCCGTGGTTGCCACTCGCGTGAAGTTCGCTGTTTGCAAGACACTTGGCAATAAATCATTACCCTTAGCGTCCACGAACTTAACTAATCGTGAAATCGTCTTAGCTTCATCTTGTGAGCTCGTCTTGTGTGTCAAATGCACTGTAATGACTTGTCCACCGTCAGCGCTGAATGTGCTTGGAATCTCAGTTCCAGCTACTAAGTTATAATTGGCTGGTGCACTTGGGGTAAACTCAACCGCTTGGTCAGTTACACCATTAAGTGTATTTGAATCAACGATTGCACTGTTATCATCATCGTCTACATAATTTACTGTAATCGTTTGGGCATTTGGCGTATACGTTACGGTTGTATAACGATCTGAAATCAAATCTTCTGGTGAAACACTATAATCATACTGATTGGTCAATGGGAAAAATTCATCGTAGTCAACACTAGTCGTCAATGCTGTATATCCTGCTATTTCAGGGGTTGCAGTAGTCATCCAATCGGTACTTGTCATGCGTTCACCATTGACTGACCTTAAATCATACAAACCAACACCCGACACATCATCACGCTCTTCATCTAATAATAAATTATAAACAACGTCCACTGGTGTTTGATCACCAGCACCAACATAATGAATTGTAAATGTCCGCGTAAATTGAGAATCTGTCATGTGGTGGTAATAGTGAACTGTAATTACTTGACCACCGTCAGAGCTAAATGTTGCCGGTTGGCCAGTTACATTTACAAATACATAACCAGCTGGAAGATAATCAGGTGTAAACACAACTGCTTGATCTGTAATTCCATCTAGTGTTTCGGTTTTTATCAATGAACTAGTCTTAAGATCCAAACTATGCCGGTCTGTTAGTGTGCTAAAATCATCGTCGACATAGTTGACGGTAATGCTTTGAGCATTCGCTGCGTAACTCACGTTGACCGTTTGGTCAGCTGGTGCAGTTGTGCTAGTTGCATCAAGATTAACAGCGCCGATTGTTGCTGTATAACCGGCCACGTCTTGAATGTCACTATCTTGCATTAGTCCATACTTACCAAGCGTGTAAGTCGTTACACCTGTGACCAGGTTTGTGTCGGTATCATAACCGACTTTACTTGCGTCATAACTAACATTTTTGGCAGTTGGCAATCCAGTTGCGACATAATTAATCGTTTGGACATAACTACCGGTCGTGTGCTTTTCAGTCACCGTCATCTGATAGATGTTACTTGCTGGGTCCGCCTTAAACGTTGTCCCCATTCCACCACTCGTAAAGTTGTACTTGTCTGTTAGCGCAACGATTGCATCGTTGACACTACTCCAGTCAATCAATCCGTCAACCACACCACTCACTTCAAAGCTTTGCACAACCTTATTGCCATTATCAGTATCGACAATGTTCAACGTAGCTGTCGTTGCATTGGCTGTATATGTGACTGTCACGGAACTAATTGTACCGTTAGTTGAACTTGTTGCTGCCACAGAACTTTGATTTGGCGTATAACCTGCTACAGCTGGGCTATTAATCGCGTCAAATTGCGCTTCAGTCCAAGTAATCGCTCCCGTCACCAAGTCAGTAATCTTAGTCGCGTTCACTGTTTGGTTTTGACTTGCGACAGCTTTGTCACTTGGCAAACCAGCATAGTTGACCGTTTCAGTGACGGGCACTAATTCACTCGTCGTGGCGTGCTTTAGAAGCACTTGATACGTTTGACCATTAATTGTTCCATCAGACCCAACCACTTCACTAAACGTTTGGGTGGTAATTCCTGTTACTTTGGTTCCATCAGCTAATTGATAGCCGACTAAGACATAATTATCTGGGATGGTGACTGTACCGTCGTACTTCGTTCCAATTGCGCCGGTATCCGTTACTGTTGAAAGCACTTTGTTACTATCATCTGAATCAATCAAGTTATAAGATGCTGTCACTGTGCGTGTCGCTTTAATCGTGTTGGTCGTTGACAAAGCGGTTGAAATGGCTGAACCATCGGCGTTCAATGGTTGGGTAGTCCATGTCACAGCTAGTGACTTACCAGTCACAATCGTTGTATCAGGATCATCTAATGAGACGGTTGCAATAATCTTGGCAATCTTAGCTTGAGCAATTGAAACCCCACTAATTTGGATCGAAACAGCTTGGTCATAGGTCGTGACAATACCTTGCGCTGTTAGATAAACAATTGTTGCGCCAGTAATTGGGTTACCGTCTACATCAACAATTTGAATTGGGGCGGTTAAATGCACGCCTAATTGATTAGTACTATCGCGCAAATTCAAAGTCGTTAGTGTATCTGGCACATCACTCTTCATTCCGTCATACAAGATGTCAGAAATGGTGAGTGTGTTACTCTTTGACAAATCAATGGTCCCAGTTGAAGCTTGTACTGCTGTGTCACCAGAACCTTGAATGCTGGTTTGTTGATAATATGTGGCTGGTGCAACAACCGTACCTAGCATTCCTTGTGCACCATCATAAATAATTGTAGTTCGATCACCATCAGTTGAAAAACTATCTCGAGCCAATGCCGTTGCGTTTGTCACTGTCTCTATATTCAAGTTTTGAACGATTGTGTTGTCAAATGTTAACGTGACATTTGGTTGCCCAATCACTTCACCTGGATATGCTGAAGGCAACGGCACTAGTGTATAAGTGACCGCTAAGGAGTTGTTTTGAGATGTGGTCCCTGCGTATTGGACCGTGGTGGTTACAGCGGTTGGGTCGTATGTGATGGTTAAAGTTTTCATATCAGCAGAATACGTGTACACAAGACCTTTGGTCGGAATGCCATTAGATCCAAATATTGTGTCCTTTGGCGCCGTTAGTACCCAAACCGGATTAGCTACTGCAATTGCTTTTATAAATGGTGTTGTGAGCAATCCAGTCTCAGACACGGTTATATATATAGTAGACCCAGTACCCGCCCCGACAGTCATTGCGGCATTATAGTCACTTTGCACCATTCCACTATTGGTCATTTGATAAGAGGGCGCTGTAATAAACTTAATACCCGAAAGGATGTCACCTGGTAACAAATTGCTGGCTCTTGTCGCACTTAACCCTGAATTATTATCTACCGCTGAATAACTATTGTATGTCCTTGACATGTATCCTAATTGCGATGGATCAATCAATGAAACATTACCATACAAAGCCCCTTCTGTTGACCAAATCATAGTTCCGCTATTTAGTGCTAACGTTGCAATGTTTTTAATTGGGTCCACCGTTGAATCAATCGCAAGTGTCTGCATGGTCCCGTCACCAACAATTGTAATCACCTGACCCGATGCAAGTGTAATCGTATAAGTCACACCGTTTGTCGTTTGAATACCGGTAATATTGTAATTCATATTAGTCGTTGAAAAATCTTCTGAATCAGAAAGCGTATTATCTGGATTTGGATCAATGTAGTTTGCTGTAGCAGTTGCGCCGATTGTAATGACCTTTGTCGTATTTCCGGCTTGTGCAACCTCCGTTAAAGCACTCACGTGGGAACCATCGTTGATATTATATCCACCTGCAATGCGTGCTAATGATACATTTGTTCCAATTTGTCCAGCCGTACCAGTATAGCTAAAAGATTGCTCATCAAGCGCTCCTGTTATAATCGCTCCGGTCCAAGGAGTTGACTCTTTTGTTGAACCGTCAATCGTGTGCCAGTTGACCTGTACTGATGAGCTTGACATCGATACAATTGTTGAATATGGTGTCCCAGCGGCGATCGTGATGGTCACCGTATTATCAGTATTGGTATAACTGACACCGGCTGGTAATGTTCCTAACCACGTCACGCTGTCGATTTGAACATTAGTCAAGGCACTGTATGTGAACACAATGTCTTGCGACACAACTGCTGAAGAGCGCGTGAATGCGTTACCCCCATTGCTGAGAATTTGATACAATCCATATGGATTAAGGGATAATATTCCGTCCGACACAACGGTTCCATTTGATGTAATGGCCTCGTTGGCAACTCCATAAGAACTGCCAACGTTTTTAATATATATAGCTGGATTTTTGAATGTATATACTTTGTTGACGGTGATGTCTAAATCATCCAATGCCGCTCCATTAAGAATTGTACTAACCGTTGAGGTGGCTGACTGTAGTCCGTTGGCCCAACTTGAAGTCGCCTTAGGAAGATTGTTATATTTTACATAAATCGCGATTGACGCCGTCATGTCTTGGGTAAACGTATAGGTTACAGTTCCTGCAGTTGTATTAGTTGAAACAGTTGTTCCTGCTACTGTATCATTTTTAACCCAGGCAAAATCATTTGGATTATAGTTAAACGTCAATTTGTCACCCGCTTTAAAAGTTCCAGTCTCTGTCACCGGAATAAAACTGGCGGTTGCTAAATCAGTGTCAGTCCAAGTCTGTTGACCCGTCAATGAATGTGTCGCCACTGCGGGTGCATCACTCGTTGCCGAACTAGCGGTACTATCTGCCGCTGAACTGGCGGTTGAATCAGCTTCACTAGCAGCCGAGCTTGAATCGTCAGCTGTTGAATCGGGAATACTTGCTGATGATAATGCGACCACATCACCATCATCTGGGGTATCAGCAGTTACTTCGCTCACAGGTGCCCCGCTATCAGTATCATCAGCATGGGCTAGGCTAACACCACCCATTGTCATTAATGTTGCACTTGCAATTCCTGCAAAGAGCCACCGCTTGCCTGCTTTATACATCTTAAAGTGTAAATTCTTATCCATTATGTTTATCTCCATTAAAAAAACGTTATTTTGCTCTTATACAAAATAACGCTCATTAATTTACTTTCAAAAAGTAACTATTAAAATGGAAGTTGATCATCTGGAATTTCAACAACATTTCCTTTGCTAAATGGATCATTTGCATCAGGTGTTGGAATTTGATTTTCTGGAATGGCGACTGATTGACGACGAGCATCAGTTTCAGCCTTTGTTTCTAACAAAGTAAAGTTATCAACAACAACTTCAGTAACAAAGACATGTTGTCCTTGTTGATTATCGTATTGACGAGTATTAATACGACCAGTAATGGCAACTTGTGATCCCTTGGTTGTCATGTTAACAAAATTTTCAGCGGCTTTACGCCAAATCACAATATTGATGAAATCAGCCTCTCGCTCCCCATTTTGGTTTGTGCGATTACGTTCAGATGCCAAAGTAAATGTCGCAACTGCTACTCCTGTTGGTGTATATCGCAGCTCTGGTACTCGGACAATCCGTCCTGTTAAATTAACACTATTCATGCTCATGATTATTCTCCATTTCTGTTTCTTGCTTAACACCACTAATCAACGCAGCTAACTTTTCAAGATCATCAGTTCCATACTTAGACTTCAAACTCTCTACAATCGCGTTAGCTTTTGCTGATTCAATTTTTTCAATTTGATCATCAAGCTTAGCTAACTGCTTATCACGCTTTTCGTTAAGTGCTGCAACCTTTTCATTGTATGATTGAACGATACTTTCACGTTCTTGTTGTAATTCAATCAATGTTTTTGCCATAATCTACCTCATTTCTGCCATTACTATAACCCGATTTCTTTATCAACTGAAATGTCACCACGTGAAGGTCCAAAGTTATCGTGGTTCATTGATAGACCATAAATTTCAGCATCAAAATGTGTTAAAATATCATTTAATCCAGTATTAGCATTTAATCCTGAGAAAAACTCATGTGATCCTTCATCAATTAAGATGTTTGGTTGGTTACTTTCATTCACTTCATACAAACTCAGGTATTGTGAGCCGTGTTCGTCGTCGTTTTTCCAAACCAACAATTGGATTTCATGAGGTGCCTCTTCTGTACCAAGATTGATTGAAGCAATATCACTCTCATTATCAACAAACTCGTCATCAAACTTTGACAAATCACCAAGATGTTCTCTGTATTCGTCAGCAATGAATTTCTCTACTCGATCTAATAATTCACCTTTTAGTTGATGTTTTTGTGCTTGATCATAACTGGGGTAATTTGCATTAATTGAATCGACAATCGCCACAATATCATCAGCATTATCAAACTTAAGATAGTCATATGCAGGCATAGACGTTCCATCAAAATGCTTGAATTCATCCAGGAAGCGCCCACCCATATCGAATGAATAAGGGCGAGCAGTTAAGCCGACATTATCTGCATAAAGTGTTTTAGTCGAACGTGGTTGCAAGTAATCAGCATAGCCAACCTGAATACCACGTTGTGTTTTATCATCCCAAATATTCATGGTCTTAAGTGGTTGGTCCGAATCCTTGCTGTTGACAATTTTCCACCAGGCTTCACTAATGTTATTAGCCCGATCTTTATTATTGGTATCAAGATCAAGTGCTGATTTTTCTACTTGAATATTTTTAATCTTTTCCATACCCTTAGGAAAGAGCAAAGGTGTTGCAAACTTCTTTTCATTACTATAATCAGGCAATTCTTGCACCCAATTGATATATTCAACAAATTTATTTTCTATCTCGGCAAAATTATTTTCAATAATCTGCTTTTGCTTTTTAGGAAGACTAACTATTTCGTCACCAACCATGTTTTGATTTCTTACAAATACGGCTTTTTGAAAATCTAATCCTGGGCGTTTGAAATGAGTATTATTGGTTGAAAATACAGTTAAATATTTACTTTTATCTGATGACTTTTTTGATAAATTACTTCTTAAGGGAATGAACCAACCACTTTCGTCTAAGACACCTAAATATGGTCTATCATCCTTAGCTAATAATTGTTCACTACCAGTTTCTGCATAAGCATTAGCAAAAAATTCTGTCGTTAAATAAGTAAAACGCATTGTAATATCTCCTTAAATTTTGTATAATTAACGTAGGGTTCCGGGCAAGGCATGCCTTGAATGTCTCATGAGTTAGCGAACCCCCTACATAATTTTTAGCGCTGTTATTAGCGCTTTTTTTGTTGTATAATAACTTTGTAAAGCCGGCAGCTCTAGCTGTTAATGAGAGCCATTAAATCCTCCACAACACTGTTTTGAATCCGAGTTTGGGTGTTAAATAGCGGGTACAGGGACGCGTAACCCTTGATTGCGCCATAGAGCAGGCCCGCTATCCATAAACAAAGTCACCAATTCTGGTGGCTTTTATTTTTGCTTTGTTAAATGTCCATTGCCTTATCAACAATTTGTTGGTTATTTGCAACTTCAACCTGTGGTTCTGACATAAACGTCTCATCGCCACGGACCCATGCTGCCAACTCAGGAACCGTGTATTCTTTAACAGATTCAAGGTTTTCAGCGCTCGTCCGGACCAAAATTGATCCAGATTCACCTTGTGAATAACCAATCCAGTCATCAGCAGCAATTCGAGCTGTTTCCCCAGCTTCTTCTAACGCCTTATTCACACTGTCAGCAAGTTTAGAAACACCAGTATATTTAATGTAACCTGCCATTGACTCAACCAAATCATTCTTCAAATCTGAATATTCAATTTGCTTAGCAACTTCATTTGAAGTCAAGTTACTCATTAGTTCATCCCAGTTATCAACCATGTTGCCCATGCCTTCAACTAATGGCGTTCCATCATATTTCTCGTCAACTTGTGGGTAAAAATCCATTTGGGTTAAAGTCCAAACACGTTTGTTTTCGGAATCAATTGTTGAATTAGTTTTAATTGAACCAGCAAAGTCCTCAAAATTGTCTTTCAGTATGTCTGGATAATCTTCAATCATGGCCGTAATGACCTTTTCTTGAATATCCTTTCCCCAATAATGAGCAAGATGTTCAGGGTCATATGCATAACCTTGTTCATCACCGTATACCAACATTTCAGCCATATTCTTCTCAACGTCATTTGAATATTTTTGGAATGACGATACCATTGCGCTAAACTCTGAGGGCTCAAGGTTTGAGTCGACGTCATATTCAGTTGGTACATTAGCCATTGGTTTTGCATTTTCTTGAATTTGCTCCAACATTTTAGCGTTCCGATTAACGGCTGATGATGTCATAATTCCAGCTTGTTCAAGATCAACGCTGGTAAATGCGGCTAAGTTAATAAAGACTGACTTATCCTCATTTCTATACTGAGGTTGAACCAAACTTTGATGACGATCATAAGTCGCATCTTCACCGATAGCAGCAAACACATCATGATGTACTTCTTCAATTTGGTCATTCTCCCAGGTAAATGTAATGTTACCCTTCTCGTTTACTGCAACTTCTTTCACTTGAATATGCTTGTTTTGAGAAGGGGTTACACAATCTTCTGGATTAGTGGCAGGTTCCTTTAACAATCGTTCTTTCAACCATCCAACACCATTATATGTTGAATCTAAATTACCATCATCGATGTCAACATATTCCAGTTTTGAGCCATGCTTTAGCACATGATTTCCAGACCCAATCTCCATTAAATTAGCAACGTCATGTTCTGCAATTTCTCGATAAATTTGATCTCGATCTTGAATTTGTTCCAGGGTTGGTTCGATTAGTAAGAAATCATCATGTTTATCATTAGGCTTAATGTACCAGTTCCCAACAGCAACATCGCTTGTTTCCAACAGCTCTTGAATACCATCTACTCCTTCTACATTGATTTGCGGTGTTTGCTTCATAAAGACCATTTCATTCGACATGGACAGCATTGAATTTTCAGTATAAAAGTCCGCTACTGTATCGGTTAATGCATCACTCTCATGATATAAACTAACTGGTTGTGCAAAGTTTTGATCTGTACTCATTTCTTTAACCTCTTCTATTTCTTTAGTTAGTGTGACTAAGCTGACATATGAATCGTTAGCATTCCAATTCTCAATTTCACTATTAAGAAAACTTGTCATCATTTCTTTTTGAAAATCCCAATCTGGGTGGAATTCATCAGCGTCTGTTGCATATCTTGCTGCATTGACGTGTAGTAACATTTCATCTGGAATTTTAACGCCTTCTTGTTCAGCCTGAATTACATTGTATTTAGTCAAAAATTCCCCCAACATTGCTAATTCGTCACCATCGATATGCCCGAGGCGTGATCCGAAATCGAGGCCACGGTCTAAAGCATCACCATCTACTCCATAAATGATCAAACCCTCCACTTCTCGATCAGTATCTTTGTATCTAGTTGCACGAAGATCACCATTGGTCATTGTTTCTAAATTTTGTTCTAAATCTGAGTAAACACCCTCAACTAAATCACCAACATTTTTGTATTGTGCTAACGTTTTAAGTTCAATTTTCTCTGCCATGTTGTTATCTCCGTATGCTTGATTATATTCATCTAAAAATTGGGTTATTTCTTGCTCTTCTACCTTTAAATAATTGGTTGTTGATTGCATGAAGTTTTCCCGCTCTCCGTACCGTTTATAAAGATTAACCAATTCAATCTGTTTTTGTGGTGTTAAATTGATAATTTCATTTGACGGTTCAGGTCCAAAACCGTGATACCAAAAATCATCTTCATCTCGGGGTTCATCAAAGCCCAATGCACCATAGTGTTCACGCTCATTAACATAATCTGGAACGAATTGCTTTGCTTCATTGTTGAGTTGATGTTCAATAACGTTTCGATGCATTGAAGAATACCAATATAAATCCTGTCCATTTGCCATTTGTGCTTGCTCCATTTCTAACTGATTGGGATCCTTATATTTAACGACATCACCCTCTAACCCAAACAGATCAACTCGTTGTCCTATCAATCTTTCTATTCCTTCTGGATAAAATGGGATGGTACTCATTACTACATTGGGATGTGTTGGTGGCAGCTTAAGGATTCTCTTTGTATATTTAGTGAATTGCCTCTCCAAATTTAAAATATTATTTTCTATATATTGATACTGCAATTTTGGAACGGTGTTTTTAATATCCAGTAACGCGCTATTATCAGTTATATAAATAGCCTTTTGTAAATTCAATCCTGGTCTTTTTAGATGTGGATTGTTGTTCTTAAAAGGTGTTTCAAACACACCATCTTTTGGTGCCTTCAATGTGAGCTTTCCTTCTAACGGCACAAACCAATTTGTTTCTTCATCAAATATACCTACATAAATACGATTATTTTTTTCATCGAACTGATTAGAGCCAGTTCTTGCCTTTTCTTCTGCCAAAAAACGTGGGTTTAACCATTTGACTTTCATAGGTATTCTCCTTATAATTAAAGTATTAAGAATTCAGTCGGTACAAGCAGCAGGTGCTTAGAAGCCTGTCATAGATTAGGCCGTTGGATTCTTTTTATTTTGTCTTTTTTAATATCTATACATAATGCTTCTTTCAATGATTTAAGTATCTGACAAAACCAAACAAGTTCTAAAAGACATCAAAATTGCAAAATTATTGTTATTATTTGATAAAAAAACATATAGGTGATTTGTCTCACAGTGAGACGAATCACCTATATGTTACCCATGGTTTATATATACCCCGGTATAGGCCTAGGCCTATATGTTTACTTATTGAAGTTTGGTTCAAACCCCACAAACTGCCTGTCTTTATACTCTTTGTCTTTCAATGAACCTCTTGCCGTGAATGACTTACCTTTCTTAGAAATAGCATCAAATTCAATTTCTCGCCCCGCTAACAACTCGTCTACTTCATAATCACTAAACACATGTCCGCCGAATTCTTTGTTAAATTGAATTGTTTTCCCATTCCATTCGCCACTGGCCTTTTCTTTTTCAACAAAGTCTTCTTTGGATTTAACAATTAAAGCTCCAGTTGGTTCACCAATTGTTGAAACCAACGACTTACCATTTTCAATAATGATTGGCATATCATTTCTAATCGTCTTAGTGACTGAATCTAATGCTTCATCGTCACTGATTGTAAATTTTCCAACACCATCAAACAAATCAAAGACCCGTTTAGTAATTTTAGGATCCGCAATAAAAGTACCTTTGACCAAATAAGCGCTAACTTTCCCAGCTGAGGTTAAATCAATCTTTCCCTTAGTATCTTTAATGTACGCGTTTTTACCTGAACTGAGTTCGGCATACGTGCTGGTTCTTGTTGCACCAGTTCCAATATCATACTTTTCAAGAAACGTCTTTAACCATTTCCATGTCGGTTGTGTGGGCTTACTGTTCGCTCCCTCAAACAAAAATGGAGCAGCCACGGTCCCAATTACGTTAGCATCGTCTTCAGTTGTTTCCTGGTCATCATCTTGATAGATCAATTTCCAATTCATATTCACTGGAACCGTATAACTAGTTTTGAAATCAGGATATTCTTGTAATTCTGCGGTCACTTGATTATATTCATAATCTTCACCCAACATAGCTAAATAATTTTGTGCTAATGTCATGTAAATTGCTTGTGCTGATGGGCCATATTTATTCAAACTTTCTAATGACTTTGGAATCACAAGGCCAGGGCGGTTTGCTCCGTGCGCCCCTTGTTCTTTAACATGGGTTTTACGTGGCTCTCGATGCTTCAATAAGCCTAAATCAATACTGATTAGACTCGCGATCTGATCCACAAATGGTAACAAATCATTGAATTGTTCAGGCGTGATCGTTTTATCTTCTGTTCGTGGGTACGAAACAATTTGCGCTTCATACATATTTTGATAAGTATCTAACACTTCTTTGGCTTCATAACCGTCCTTAGCTAAAATTGCAGACAATGATGACAAATCTAGTAGCTTAAGTGGTGCTTGTCTCTTGAGCGTTGTCACAACATTTGTAACGCTACTTTCGTGATAATTTGTTAAATCATTTTGACCATCCGTTTCTTGATCAAAACGAAATGCAACATTATCTGCATCTTCAACAGCTCGCTTATAAATATGCTTTCCATCATCTGTAAATCGGACTTCATAAAATGGTTTCTTGACATAGGCTTTAATCGCCTGCAGCTGTTCAAAGATGTGCCATAACATGGCAGACTTTAACCGTCCTTGTCGAGCCACCACGTTATAGCCATTATCACGTGCCGTAATTGTAGCAATTCGAGTTAGTTGCATTGACAAAAAATCCCAACGATTGCGTGCAAACCCTTTGGCAAAATCACCATCATTTGTAAATTCTGATACGTCACGCAATTTAGATAGTGCTGCTTTAATGCTCTTTTCTGATTCGTCCATGAAATTAGCCCGTAAAACAGTCTTATTCCAACCAATTGTTAAAATCGCCTCCCATGCTAATAATTCACCTTCTCCAGACGGGTCTGTATCAGTGGCAATGATGATTCCGTCAAATCCACTCTTTGCTTTCTTTTTTAAATCGTCCACCAATTGTTTAGTGGATTCCATTCTATTTGTCCGTGGATTCTTACTTTTAATGTATGTGTATTGCCAATTAAAATCTGTGGTATTCCATGGTAATCCGTTCATTTTCCATGTTTTATATTGTTCTGCCAATTCTTTGGCAACCATTTCTTCTGGTTGTTTCAGGGTCATAACGTGCCCACGTAAATTTGTCAGTTCAAAATCATAATCGCCAAATGTGCCCGTTGCACCACCTAATGCCTTTTCAAAGTTGCGGCGTGCACTTGGTTTCTCTGTTAAGATTAAATATTTCATTTTCACTCCCTTGTTCAACTTGATGTTTTTAAAACTATATATATCACCTATATATTCTATACACCTATATATAGGTGTATAGAATATATGTTTTGTGAATATGAAAATAAAACAGCCAACCGATCGCCGGCCGGCTGCTCTATCTACTACTGAATAACTGAAGTAACGAATGCAGCGAATGCACTGAAAATAACAGATGCACCAACTGCGACGATAATTGTGGTTCCAACTCGCATTAATCCACCCTTACCTTCTTCAGAACCACGTTGGTCCTTCTTCAAAAAATAAACTCCAGTAATGATCCCAACTAACAATGCAAGTCCAACAATAATGGCTGTTGCAATACCGCCCAATTGTGTCAGCGCATTAATAATTAAATCCTTTACACTATCTAATTTCGCCATGGATAATTCCTCTTTCCTAAAAATATATTTTTAAATCATGTCACATTTTATACTTATTTTTCATTGGTACAAAAAGTAACTATATTTATGCTGATTCATGCTCCAAAACGTTTAGATAAAAGGCTAATGTCCGATTATCAAAACGTTCACTTCGTTTTTCAGGTTCTTCTACTGTAATCGTTATTTGATGTGCTACATTAGGTGCAATCTGTTGTTCTTTAAGCATCAATGTGGCAATTGGATCATCTAACTTTAAATTAATCGCCCTGGCGATTGGTCTAGCTCCGTTCGCTGGATCAAACCCTTCATTGGAAATATAATCGACCAAATCATCAGCATAATCAAGTTCCCATCCATTCTCACGTTGAATCATGGCCTGATACTGCGATAATTTTAATTCTGTGATGTGCTTAATATCTTCTCGATCCAATTGATTAAAGACCACTATTTCATCTAACCGATTGACAAATTCTGGACGAAAACTATTTTTTAGTTCAGTCGAAACATTATTCATGAATGACTTGTCAGAATGCCCAAAATCATCATGGGTTAAACCAACTAGTTCATTTTGTTGATTAATTAACTTGTATCCTAAGTTAGACGTCATAATAATTAACGCATTCTTGAAACTACGAGTTTTACCAGTGGAATCAGTTAAAATTCCATCTTGCATAATCTGAAGCATTAAATCAAAAACAGCACTGTGCGCCTTTTCAATTTCATCTAGTAAAACAACCGTATAAGGATTGTCCTTAATTTGACGGGCTGCTCGATCTGCAAACACAGTACCTGAACTCTCCTGGTTAAATTCAGACATGTCAAACCGAATCATCTTATTTTCATCATCAAACAACGCTTCTGCCGTGGCCTTGGCTAATTCTGTCTTGCCGACCCCAGTAGGGCCCATAAACAACAAACTAGCTAATGGCTTGCCGTAGTCATTATGATTCACCAGTGTTCGTCTAATGGCACGGGCAACTGAATTGATTGCTCTTTGTTGTCCCAATACTCGTCTTGATAAAACACTCCGTAAGGCAAGACCTCGTTCAGCACTCGTTTTAGTTAATGACGAAGTTGGAATGCCTGTAATAATTTCCAATTCTTTTAAGATGTCATCAGCGGTCAATACATCTTGTTTGGCCAATTTAATTCGCGCACTTGCACCATCTAATAGATCAATAGCTTTGTCCGGTAAAAAACGATCATTAATATAACGAACTGATTTTTCTACCGCTGATTTAATCGCATCAGATTCTACTTTGATACTATAGAATTTTTCAAAACGGGGCTTCATTTTATTCAAAATATAAATTGTCTGATCAATTGATGGTTCATCGACCATGATTGGCTGGAAACGTCTCTCTAAAGCACCATCTTTTTCAATAAATTCATGATATTCATCAAGAGTTGTCGCACCAATCACCCGAAAATCACCACGGGCTAAAGCTGGTTTTAAAATATTACCGGCATCCAACGACCCATTACTATCACCTGCTCCCATGATCATGTGCAATTCGTCAATGAATAAAATATAATCATCTCGTTTTTCACTTAATTCATGAATCAAGGCGTCAATATATTCCGTGAAGTGTTCACCTACTAATGCGGCAATGTTCAATGAAACCACATGCACATTAGCAAACGTTGCCAAAGTATCTGTTTGCAAAATTTCTTTAGCAAATCCTTCTACCACTGCGGTTTTACCCACCCCTGGTTCACCCAACAGTACTGGTGAATTTTTAGTCAATCGAGTCAATGAAGTAATTACTTTTTGAATCTCTGGATCGCGTCCAGTAATGACGTACTTATCAGGATTAGCACTAATCCTTTCCGTTACATCATCGGTAAAACGGTCGATGTAGCTTTTAATTTCAGTTGTCATTATGCCTCACCTTGTGGCTGATTAAACATATTTGTCACAACTGCTTTATTGGTTTGACGAGCTTGTTCCAATATTTTTTGTTGTGACAATATTTTATCAGTTTCGTCCTCAGTTACATCAACATATTCTGATACCAATTCTATTCCCATGGCTGGTGTTTCTTCATCAGTATTTAGGTTTCTTTCTTCAATTGCTGGTTTTGCCTCAATCGTCCGTTCTTCAACACTTTCATCTACTGAATTATGTTCATCAATGTCAATAGTAGATTGAGTTGATACCTCAACAGGACTTTCTATAGCAGCATGAACAGCATTTATATCGGGTAACTTAGTTGCTTTCCCCGCTTCTGTAATGACATTATTTTCGTCAATATTATTGTTGTCATCAGATACTATTTGTTCGATTTGCTCTTTTTTAGCGATTTTTTGCTTTTCTAATTCAATAGCAGATGTGAAACTAACGTCTTGTGATTTTGCTAAATGTTTATTCATATTTAGGGTATGGACTAATAAGCGAGAAACATCAAGGACATCTTCTAAATACAATTCAACAGCTGTGACATCGTTCTCATCATCAACTAATTGTGCCGATAACAACAAGTGCTCCTGTTCATCTGCTGTGATTGCAGTATTGATTAAGTGATACCGATTATAATTATCTAACATGTTTATTTTTACCTCCCTTAGAACACCATTTCAGGTGCTGTTTGTGGTTGTTCCACACTATTGTTTTGTGGTTCGTAATTTTCAATTGATTCAGCAGTAAATTTTTGCGTTGGTACTGGCCGACTGTGTTGAACCACCCGCTTTTCTGCTTCTCGCTGTTGTTTTTGTTCAGGGGTCATTTCAGCTTTAATAATCTCTGGGATCTTAACAACTGATGGATCATTTGAAACATTTTGATCAATTTGCTTAGTGACTGTATTTTGAATTTGCTTTGGCTGTATAACTTCAACCTTTACTGGCTCAATATACAAAGGCAATTCGTCTAATTTATTTAATGATACAGAAAGAGTTTCTAGTGTATCACCATAGCGCAATTGATCATTCCAATCCTTAGTACGAATGTCAGATGGTACATCAACCATCATCTTGGTGTCATCAAAAAGATTAATGTTTGAAAAGGTATCAGTAAACTTATGAATCATGTCCCGCCCTGGTTGGTCATTATCAACTGCAAAATGTACCTCTGCTGGCAAATGCCAACCCGTATCTTGTTCTTCGTCAAAATAATGGTCATGCATGAATTTCCAAACGGCAGCACCATTTCCAACACCTGACATTGCAAAGAATTGAACATTTTCTTTACTATTGTGAATTTCAGCAAAGTGTAACTGCCAATAACTAATCGCATCTAATGATGCTTCAAAGATAATTAACTTATCAGGAGTTTCCTTTTTTGGCCCAACCCTAAAATTAAACCCAGCTTGATCAGATGGTGATCCGAGCACGTTACCTTTCCAGTAACCATCATGCTTAGTAATCTTTTTGCTTTTGTGAGTAGCTTGAGCATTTGCTCCAACCATAATTCCATCAGAATCACGCCATGGGTACCAAATGTTACGAGACTCAAAACTATGATTGCTATTTTTTGATTGAACGGTTTTAACTTCATCTCGTAAAAGGCCACCACGTGCTAATGCATTTACAATCCCTGGATCAATTCCTCGAACATCCGTTAAAAACTTCTTGGATTGATCTGACAAATCAGCTAACTCATGCTTATTCACATCAAATTGCTCTTTAGGACCACGTTCATGCATGATTTGCTTATAGGCACCCGTTCTGTCGATTTGAATTTTGTGTAGCGTTGATAAACGGTCTTTGTATTCTTCAATACCATCAACCTCTTTCATGTAATTAAATAAGTTACCGCCCAATGAATGTGCATGCCACGCAAAACGATTGTCGTCTAAGTTAACATATAAGCTATCGTGACTATCTAGTTTAGCCCATCCACTCCGATCAACCTTTCCCCATGATTCTCCTACGTATTCTAAATATTCTTGTAACGACACTTTTTGTTTTGTAAAGTCATCTGTTTTATTTGCCATTTCTTATTGTCCCCTTCTGATAATTTGTAGTACTAGCATAATGCTATAATCAAATTTTCTGAAAAGTTGCAATAAAAAAGGTGTTCCTCGTTTGGGAAACACCTGATTAACTATTTGAATTTGCATGCCTCGATCTTCTTGATCGTATACTTGTGTTTGTGCATTGAATTTACGTTCTTCAATACTATGAAAATCTCTCGGACTACTAATTGTTCTTGATTAACCCATGAAATCATTGATTGAAAGTACTGATTTACAATCCCATTTCAGCTTGTTGTCGTTCAATCTCTTGCTCGTGCAACTCACGTGTTTGTTGCTCAATGTCATTTGATTGCTCCATTGAATAAGACAGATTGTTAATAATACGTTTAACTTCAATGCCATTCAATTTACGACCACGGAAACGTTGCTTCATTCGTTTCTTTCGTTTATTTTCTTGAAACCTTTGGGCAGTCTTTCTCTCATGTTTTTCAAAAGTATTTTCGCGGCCCTCAATTTCTGCAATCTTTCCAAACAGCGCGGCATTGGATTGCTTTAGTTCTTGTTGCTCATCATAACTCAGACCAGTTTGCGCAAGCTTATCATTATTGTTAAACACTTCACCTTTAGCCTCGATTAACTTCAACTCTTGTTTAAGCTTGTCTACCACATCTTTGCGTTTAATGATTAAATCTGGTGTTCCATAAGCTAATTGAAGACTATCTTGTGATGCATTCGTCACCAATTCTAACTCTGTTTTACGCTGTTCGCTTAGCTCATTCGCATAATCAGTTGTAAAGGCCTTAATGGGTGTTTCTGACAAGTTAGGGTATTTTATGGTAAACTGTCTGATTCGTTCTTCATCGTCCTCAGAACGCTTAAATGATGGCTTCTGCTGTAATTCTAGTAATTGATCTTGGTCTACAAGTTGCTCATGAATATACACAATTAATGGATCATTGAAATTATAACTAATTAGGTCTAAATTATCTTCATCATCATAGGTTTTTTGATAATCTAAGCGCTGTTTAATTACCACTTGCCTTGCAGCTAAGTTACCTTGACGAATGGCGCGTTTACGCAGCCCTAATTCTTTAGTAACCTCTTTGGGTGGGACCAAATCCTTAGACCGCATTAATTTCACCTGGCTGTCCAATAAATCTTTCAATCTAATTTGTTCGTCCATGGGGGTATCTTGAATTTCGATCGTTTTGCTAACGGCTAACGAATTCGGATCAATTTCACGTAAATTTTGATATAGTCGATTAACCAACTGTTCTTGCAACTGATCACGGCGATTTTGAACGTAATCACTAGCTTGATCGTTGTCGCCCATTCCAGTCTTATAAATATTGTTTAACTCACTAGTATTAGAGATAAAATCGTGTAGTAACTCTTTCCCATTTGTCTCTAAATAACGATTAATAAATTCATTGGCCAATGCGTTGGCAGCTTTCATAGGTACTGCATTAGACTTTGCACGCCACTTCGTTTCCTTTTCATCTGGTAAAGTTCGTAATAAAGTGTTGATAAGGTGCGTTTGTTCCTTCATTAATTCGAGTGAGGAAACAGCCGATAAGACTTGTTTAGAAGTTTTACTAACATTAACTTCAAGTTCAATTTCATGTTCTTTATTCTTATCTAAGCGCATGTCGCGCCAAATTTTCTTTTTAAGTCGATCAATCGTACGTTGTTTAAACAGCCCCTTTGGTTCCATCCGATGTGTCACTGGGTTAAATTTATCTGGTCGCTTTGTAACTTGTTCAAACGTTGCGATGTGCACATGGACGTGATTCTTATTTCGATCACCATGTAAATGAATATCCGCAAACCATTCCGCTGATTCACTAATTCCTTCAGACTTTAACATACCTGGCATGGCTGCTTGAATCACCTGTTTGATCCGCCTCTGATCTAAATTCCGATCCTCTACATTGTCCATCAACCCTTCACGAATTAAAAAATCATCCGAGAATGACACCACGGTTTTCCACATTAGATTATGATTTTTAGCAGCCATGTTAATATGATCCTGTAATTTTTTAATCTCTTTTGAATTAAGATTAAAACTATCTTTTGTAAATGTAGGGGTTAAATCATTTGCGACACCATCTTCAGTTGACGTGACATCCGCCCTGGAAGCGTATTCTAAATAATCACCAAACTCGCCTTTTTCTTTGGCAACACGTTCGCCAACGATGTTGTGATCGTTACTAGCGTCAGTCACCTCTTTGTCCTTACCATTGTGATCAATTAGGTATCTCACATAATATGACTTGGCCGGATCAAAACGATGTTTAATGATAATATCTGGATTAGATCCTGTAGTTGCTGATTCTAGTGTTGTTTTGTTTTCAGTCATGACTAATCACCTCTTTCAATATATGCTGCAATTATGTATTTCTTCATTCTTGATAATCAATCTAACACTACTCTGACGATATTAAAAAACACGTCAGCTAATAAGGCTAACGTATCGTTGTATACTATAAATAAACTAATTAATTTGGAGCTAAACCCATGCCTTTGAAATATTCAAATATAGAAATTAGTAAAACACAACGTAAAATTTTAGATGAACTCATTAAGAACAATGGCAGCTTAGCGCTTAATGATTTTAAAAATTCTTATGTTAAAGCACATGGTAATATTCCAGATATGGTCCAAAAAGATCTAGTTACTGTTGTTTTCGACGACGAACTAATTGTCAAAATAACTGACTTTGGATACCGCTGGGACAGTTATCAGGCTTTACTTAAAGAAAAAGAATGGAAGAAATCGGTTGTTACTCCAATTCTTTTAACATTGTATGCGGCATTTCTCACGCTTTTAACAAAATTATTTTAAACGCTCGAATTATCAAAAACGTTACAGTGGCCAAAAATGCGGCTTCAACAACTGTAAAAACAATTGTTAAAATTGTATATTCTAGTCCTCTTAGATTACTTATCACTCTTGAAATAACAATAAGCGGTATTAGTAGAACCACCATCATAATCAACAAAATCCAAGTCACACTCATTTATAACCTCCATAGGTATATCATTGATGAATTTTTGAGAAAGTATCGTTTTTAACCTTCTCCAACTACATTTAACTGATCTTGAATGAATAAAATAAGATACGCTGCATTCATAATATCATCAGCCTCATTATCTTTATTTATAAGTGCTAATTTTGCTTCAATTTCTTTATATCTTAATAACCCATCATCAAAACCAACCAAATAATCCATCGAAATTCCATTAGTGAATTTTTTTAAGGCAGGAACTATTTCTACCATTTTTGAATCAATTTTTTCACCAAAATATATGGTCAAATTTATAATATCTGGAATTGAAGGATCGTTATTCCCTCTTTCCCAATTAGCATATCTTGCTTGAGATATTTTTCTATCTGGAAATTTTTCAGATAATTCTTCAGCTGCTAAATAAGTGGTCATCGATAGTGTTTTTCTAATCAATCTTAAATTTTTAATCATTGGTCCCCCTTAGAATAATGCAATCTGATCCACAGTATCATTCATAATAATCGTATCCACATCAAACAGTTGTTGATCACGATTGACGTACACTTGAATTGCTGTCAGTGGTTCATACGACTTCATGGAATGATATAGCGCATGGTAAGGACTGTTGATCGAATTTTTACCACGCCATACTACCAGTTCAACTAAATCAGTATTGTCGATACAGTCTAAATCATGAAGGTCATGAGAAATCCGTACAGTCTTTATTTTAGGCTTTGAAATTTTAAAACCCCACTGATATTTATTTGTTGTTAGATGCTCAATTAAATTTGTAATTAACGATTGTCCCATTTTAATTTCCCCTCAATTTTTTGTTTTAAACTGGTCGAATTCGACCAGTTTAACCAATCAACATTGAATTAACAATACCACTAGTTGGATCCTGTAAAACACCAATAAGCCGGCGTACACTTTGATCAGTCAATTGCCAATTATTTGCAATGAATTCAACAAGACCATCAAAATTATCGAATGATAAAATATCGTGATCATTGATCCACTCGCTAATCTCAAACGCAATTTGTGGCGGTGGTAACTGTTTATACTTGTTTACGTCTGTCAAACTATCACGTTCCCAAGCAATTTCGTAAGTTGTAACGTCCATAAAGCACCTCACAATGCCCTTAGATATTCTGATCCATCAGAATCACTAGCACTGATCATCGTGTCAATCCGACTCGCTAACCCGTTGGTAAAATATTCACCAAAATAACGATTGTCAGCCAAATGATTTTTCATGTACGTCAGCTGACGACTAGTTGCGTCAAATAAAATTTTAATTACAGCTTTGCTGCCACCATACAATTTTTGTTCGTCACTGAGGACAGTATTCCCCTGGTCAGCAGCAACACGCAAGGCCCAATAATTACTGTCAATTGACTCAAGCACTATTGCTGCTTGTTGTGGATTGTCCACACACAAATCAGCTACCATGTTCACCACAGGAGCAATATCTGGGTTATTTTCGATAACTTGACCAATTCGAGCTGATGCATCGTCATTTGTTTTTGCAGGATTTGAAATTGACAAATTGTTTTGCGCTGCCGTCACGCGCTCGCGTTCCTCCTCATCGCTTTTCTTAATCTCTGTCGTAGTCTTTGTAGTAGTCTCTGGTATTGTTCCGACATTTTGTCCACTTAGATCCGACATTTTGACATTTCGATCCGTCATTTTGTCCATTCGATTAGGAAGGTTTGTCCACATCGTTCCGACATTTTGTCCATTCGATGAGACACCGGGTTCAGCCACGTTTTCTTCAACAATCTCAAAATCATTTTGTGTTTCTTCTTGTTCACCTTTGATCATCGTGTACCCATTCAAAACATATCCATGTTGAGCCAAAATATTTTGAATTTTCACCAAATTTACACGATATTGCAAAGTGTGATCATACGCATGATCTGGATTTTGACGCTTATCTAAAAAGCCTAATTCAATTAAAGTTTTGAATGCACGACCAAAAGTTTTTTCAGATGCCATGTTCATTAAATCATTCGCAGCATCGGCAGCAGTTTTATAAATCCAACCATAGTTAAGAATCTGATTCCCAGTATTTCCATCATCTTCCATTCGTTTATTTTCTTCAGCAGCAAACTTGTCAGCGTCACGCACGCGTTCTGACCAATAAATCATTTGATTCAATAACATTGCAACAGTGACGTTACCAGTGATCGCTAGGTACTCTTCTCGCAGCACAGCTGTTTTAGTTTTAATAGGTTGAATCATCATAATAGCTACTTCCTTTTTTTTGTTTGAATAAAATTATGTGAAATGAATGTTATCGGAATCGAACCAACGTTCAAGGATGTGATTTAAGTGATTACACTTCTAAAAAATTTGTAGGTTGTTTTAGGAGCCAAGAACCGACGCCAGCCACATTCAAAATTGGCTTTAAGCCAAATTATTTTTGATAGAAAGTTTATTTAAATATTCTTCTTTTTCACCAAGTACAACTGAAATTTGATGCATTGTTAAGCCGAATCTTTTGGCCCAATCAACATTTTTCCTTAGCTCAATTTGTTCTAATTCTGAACGGTGATATTGTGTAGCTTCGTGATCATGTCTGTGTAGCAAACGAATTTTTGAATAAATGCTCCGTTCAGCTTTAACAATTTTTAAATCAGTTTTATTATTTGTGATTAATTCAGCTGGTAATTTAAAATTACCAAGCTCATCGGATTCCCCAATTTTAAAATTCCATCGATCATGTTCTTCAATTTGTTCAAATGGTTGAATGCCTTTACCCTTCAAAATTAAATGCGCTTCATCAATCGAATCTAATTCTTGCAACAAATAAAAAGTAAAACTTTCAATTTGCTTTTTAATCGAACTGTCCCACTTATTTGCACCTAACTTAACCATACGCACTAGTAATTTTTCGTACTCAATTTCATGTTCCTTATCCATTTTTCTACCCCCTCTAATAACCAGTTATGTTTAAAATTTATTATTTTGTTCTGCCAACGTTGACTTAATGTCATTGCTAATTAATTTTTTAATTTGTTTATCAATCAAAACAGTAATTCCTTTTGCGTCATCAAAGTGATCCATTTGTGCTAACCAAGCGCCGTTTTCATCACCAATCATAAATTTGAAAATATTTAAAATAGCAATATATTCTTTTTCTTGCTCTTTAGACATATTTTTCAAAATTTTTAGTGTTGGATCGTCAGAAGATTTTGAATCAGTCAAATATCTTTTCAACATTTTTTCATAACCATTCTGATCGTTTTTCTTAAATGGTTGGACGAAAAGTTGGTGGGTTAATTCAATTGCCAATGCAACTGCGTCTGAGGTTGAATTATTACGTTCAGATAACCTATTAAACGTATTTTGTTTATAATCCATCAGTTCAACTAATCTAGCTTCATTTTCATCTGAAAGTCTGATTGATTTTTTCATTCTTGTTTTCCTTCCTACCATTAAGATTTACGCTTGAATATATGCTGATCATTTCTTCATAATTATTTTGAGAATCAAATTCAAACGGCTGAATTAATAATTGATATGTCAATTCAATTGCAAAATTTATTGCATCAGTATTAGTATCGTTTCGATTTACCAAACCGTTATTAATGTTCTTTTTATATTCTTTAATTTTCAACAAACGATGTTCAATATTTTCAGTTAATCTGATTGATCTTTGCATGCCAAATTATCCTTTCTAAATTCCAAAATTTTCAGCCAGTAATTCAATTACCTGACCCAAAAGTTTTTTATTTTCTGCATTTGATTTTAAAATTTCTGATTGAAGCTCAGACAAGCGCTTTGAGAATTTGTCAAAAGAATCAGAAGAAAGTTGTCTATTTTTTCTTAAAATTTCAATTTCCGATCGTAGCAAATCTTGATAATTTACATAGCCATTTTCAGCAGCAATTATTTTTAAATCTTCAACAGTTCCAGGATCAACACGACGAATTCTAATGTCACTTTCCATAAATACTCTCCTCTTAAAAAAATTAATTGCCAGATATTTTTATCTAGCTATGTATCTGGTAGGACAACTGTCCCACCAGCAGTTAAAATCAACTATTTTTAACTGAGTAAATGATTCTCGCACACCACAGAGCATAAGGTAAAACTATCCCACGCAAGCGTGAGACCTTGCAGTGCAAGGGTTTTTATATGTCCCAATTTTTGTCAGGTGTCCCACCTTTGTCCTACCGACGGTCTTTTAAGGTAGGACACTTGTCCCACCCGAACATTAACAGCTTGGTAATATTGACTTCGTTAAGGTAGGACAGCTGTCCTACCTAATAGATTGACTAGAATTATAGTAGGACACTTGTCCTACTATGTTAGACAAAGTACTACTTTTGTCCTACCACACTATTTTGAAGGATTACTCTTCTTAATTACACCAGTTTCAATCTTTGCTGGGAAATCAAACGAGCCATTTTTTATAGCCGTTTGCTTGTCAGTTAATTGGGAAATAGTTTTTATTTTTGATGCTATCTTTGAATTTGAAGTATCAATTGTTCCATTCGTTGCAGCAATTTCCTGATTCAAATTTCGAATTGTATCCGCTGCATTGTTTGCTTCAGAATTTGTTAAAGTATCTGCATTCTGTTGAAGCTTTTGAATTTGATTTTGATCAAAGGTAATTAATTTTTTACCATCAGAAATTTTCTTTTTCAAATTCTTAATTGAATTTTCTTGTTTAACAATTTCTGTTTTTACTGCCGTTAACGCAACAGATTTGATTGATTGTTTAACCAATTTATTATCAACTCGAACATGCTTTTGTGTGATAGCAAATTCTGGTTTTGCGTTTGTTACTTGTGTACTTGTGAGCGATGGTTTAACTGGAATGTTTGATTTTGTTTTAATTTCTAACGCTCCAAAATCTTTTTGCAATCCAGTTACCAAAATTGTCCAATGATTGTTTATAGTAGGAATTACACTAATTTCTGCATTGCCACGGACAACATTCCCAGTAAAACTAACCTCATTTCCGGTTAGTGTTGTTAAACCGTTTGAACTCTGAGCAGAAAATTCTAATTGCATCATATGCTTTGATGGATTGTATGACTTGCTGACCAATGCTACGTTGACTGTTCCGTCTCCAACGGCTTGATACGTTTGTAGTTTTGTATCTGAAATATTGACAGGTTCTTCACGCCGTCCAATCATTGCACCAACTAGAAGCGAAACCATTAACAAAACATAAATGATCACATACGCCCGTTGACGCCAAATTGTTCCGTCCTCCATCCAAAAAGCAATTTCTGCACTTGAAGGTATTTTAAATTTCATTTTAATTCCCCCAATTTGCTGTAAAATAAACATCTAAATAATTTGTTTGAATAGTTACTTTATTCCCATTGTCAGATGTTAAATCTGTTCGACCAATTGGGATATTATCATTTTTTTCACTGACAATCGAGACTTGTTCAGAGCCACCTTTTAAAACTGGCACAGCTTGTACGGCATCAGAAATTCCTATACCAAAATGATTTAAGATTGATGCATTCTTCTTGTCATCTTTTGCAAGATAGACAACTTTTGGAGCAGTTGTTGATCCAGCGTTTAATTGAGACCTTTTTGTCATTTCAGGCTTTAATAACTTTGTTGATTTTGCATCAGGTTCATAGAAAATCAGTAACAAATTATCTTTTTTCGCCTGAGCCTCAATTGCATTCATGGTTACGCCTGGTGTTGGTGTAAAGTTACCAGCAGTCGAATCCGAATACAAAATTTTTCCTGTATAAACAAGAATTCCCGCAATTAAAGCAAAAACAAATACGGCAAAGACTTTCATACCAAACTCAATTCTTTTCATAAGAATGCCCTGAGCTTTCTTCAGCAATTCTGGTTTTAGCACGTCCGTGTTGCAATGCCATTAATGCAACATAATCGGTCAAGTTGTTTCTTGATGGAACCCAAATTTTGATCATATGTCCATTTAAATCAGAGTTTGCATTTACGTTCACAACAACAGCTAGTTGCAGTGGCTCAGTTAAACTTTTTGGACTTTTAGTTGCCAATAAAACATCGTTCTTACGCACTTGATCTTTGGTGATTCTTGCAGGTAATCTACCGACATGGATAACTAGCTCCCCATTTTCATCAACTTCCAATCCATCAGGAGTGACAAAAGAAAATTCTATATTACTACTCATAAAGCCCCCTTATTTAACCTCTGACAATCTTGACGACATTGTTTGTGACCAATTATTAGTACGCTGTTGTAAATCCACTAGAGCACTATATAAAGGTGAATCAGACTCAAGTTCATCAGGATTAATTTGTACTAACAATGGTGATAATGTTGCATCCAGTGATTGATTTGCTTGGGAAATATAATTGGTTGCCGATTCAAATTTTGCTAATTCTAAATCCTTTTTATTTAGATCATTTTCTTGAGCTTTTAATTTAAAGTTGGCTTCATCCAATTGATTTTTTAAATATTCATAATTATCATCGTTTTCGGATGTTGTAGACAACCGGAGTTCTAAGTTGTGTGATCGTTCTCTGGCAGCATCGCGCTGATTTACTAATTCTTTTCGCAAATTTGTTTCCGCATTTAGCTTACTTGATAGTTTTTCAAGTTTGGCAACCGCTGCATCATGCTCAATTTTTAAACGCTTATAATCATCCGGATACCGTTCAACTTCGCGAATAATCGGATTAGCCTCCTTTTCCGCTAAAGCTTCTTGAGCATCTTTCAAAGCGGAATTAAGTTCGTCATAATCATTTCTTAAACTGATTACTTCAACTTTCCAATTCTCAGCATTTTCGATTGAGTAATTCAATTCAGCATCTTTGGAAGCAATTTCTTGATTCTTTTCAGCAAGTGCTTCTTTAAATTCTGGAAGGCTTTTAATGTCTCCGTCAAAAACAGATTCAAGCGCTTTATTTGTTTGTTCACTACGTTGTTCTTTGTCCTTAATCAAAACATTACTGACGGCGTATGCTAAAGACTTTGGAAGGGCATCTAACAAATTTTGATTATCTTCATCTAATCCTAAACTTGCCTCATAAAGATTAATCTGGCGATATGCTGTTGCTCTTGAAATACCAATTGTTTTAATCCACAGATCAAAGCTATCGTCTGAGTTCAGTGATAATAAAATACTCCTGGCTTCAGAAAGTTGTTGACCAACTGCTCGTGCCGACAGCAAAACGATTTGTTGAATATTTTGTTCGTGAATTTTCAATTCATTCACAATATCGTCAGAACCATTAGCTGATAAAGAATTATAGAAGTTTACATTTAAATCATTTTCACTCATCGATAAATCCTCCCAGTTTTATTTACAGCATCAATAAGGTCTTGCAACGGAATGTCGTACCCTTTTGCTATTAAAGGTAGTTCGTACGCGTATGCGTCCGTAAAATCACGCTCAAGCCGACTCAATCTTTGTTCTGAAACACCAGATATTCCGCTAATATAAGCTTGACTTATCTTTTTTTCCTTGCGGGTTTTGAGTAATAATTCTCCAAGTTTCAAAATAACACCTCCAAAATTTTTAATAATTACAACAAAAAAGAGAATAGATTTCTCTATCCTCTTAACTAAATTATTGCTTTTGGTGGCTCTAACTAAATTCTAGACACTTACCCGTTATTATCACTTTTAATTTTAAAAAGTGGACCGTACTAGTACTAACAATGACCATCTATTAGCGTCATTTATCGCTTTGAACCCGATTGCGCCGGATTCTAATGAGTAACAGGCTCACTGGTAATACTAATATCACTCCTAAAAATGCATATAACATTGCAAGCATTGATGCAACGAATAATTTTGAATTTAAAATATCACCAAAACTATAATTTAACTTGGCAAACATCACGCCAAGGCTCAAAAAATCTGCCATAAAACCAAATAAAACTGTGTTGACTGCTGTTCCCACGATTTGCTGTCCTAAATGCGCGCCGGCCTTTAACAGATCAACCAAGCGCATCTCAGGATGATGGCTCGCAATTTCATCAAAGCCAGAAGTGATAGCAATTGACGCCTCTGCAATTGCTCCCAATGTTGCTAAGAGCGCCGCCACGATTCCAATATTGACAAAGTTCAGGCCAATTTGCAGAGACAAGCTTTCTAACTCTTCTGAATTTTCAACCGCAAAACCTTGCGCCAGATTAAGGTGCTCCATTGGAAAAATAATTGCTACCAACACGACCATCACAATCATACTGGCCAGCATCGCAATCGTCGTTGTTTCCTCATCCGCGCCAGCACTCAAAATTGTAATCAACAGAACTAACAGGCTTCCAATCAATAAGATCACAAAAATATTGAAGCCCCAATTGATCATCATAATCATGGCAAATAAAATCCCAAAATTGATCCAAAGACTAATGAATGCGCCAAAGCCTTTGACCCCACCAATTCCGATCATTAAAAGAAATAAGATTAAAGCTAAAATCATCGTGACTGTCATGACTTATTCCTCAACTTTCGATGTTCAAAGAATTGCGAAATTAGGACCCACATAATTCCGGCTGGGACCGTCAAGACAATTCCGATCGCACTAATCATCGTTTGCGCCATTCCAAGAGCCATATTCATATCATAAGTATAGCCAAGATTATTACCGTTTCTAAGATACAACAGCGCCATAGGAACTTGAGCCGCAATGAAAATCAAGAACAGCACATTGCTGAGCGCTCCAAAAATCTCTTGGCCCACGTGACGACCCGCTGTAATTAATTCACGTGTTGAAACGTCCGGATTCTCTTTCTTCAAAGAAAATAACGTTGCAATCATGTCTGTTGATTCGTCCATCACAGCGCCCAATACCCCGACCAAAGTAATCGCAAAGAACATCGGCTTAGGAAGTTGCGTGATAAATTCCAACAACTCAAAGTGAATTCCAGCACCATTCGTCGTGGCAAAAACCAATGCTGCAATGCCCATCGCGCTCAGAGTGGCCGTCATGACGGTTGCAAAGACGACCCACGTTTGCCGGTTTCTAAAGCCCATGACAAGACCTAGCGTTGTAACAGAGGTGATGATGCTAAAGCCAAAGAACAACTTAACAATCCAGCCAGTTCCTAATGCTAGATCGAGCCAGACCGTCAACGTGAACAGAGCTGTGTTGATTCCTAATGATAATGCGGTAAGTCGGCCAGCTTGGCCCATCAAGATTAGCAACGTTCCAATCAGCGCCACTAAAAATGGCACCCAGGTCGAATCCCGCTTTAAATTTGCAAAGCCCCACGAATCATCTCCTTGATGCACCAAAAAGATCTGCATCCCCGTTTTTAATTCTTGCGTCATGGCTCGACTGGTATCGTAATCATTTTTGACAGTCACAATTCTACCAGCTTGCCCGTCATTTAAAAATTTAACTCGGGCGACTTGATTTTTATTTTCCACCTTGTTGTCAAAGGAATCAGTTGACTCATTTTGACTAGTTTGTTTAACCGAAACAACTTGGGCAATTGGTTTTTGATATAGAAATGAATCATTGCGCAAGGCAAAATAGGTAGCCCCAACCGTTAAAGCCAGTGCTACCCACAACATTATTTTATTGTTTGTGATGAATTTAATCATGATTCTAACCGTCGATTAACTCCGCTTACTGGTATTTCGCGCGCCAAATACATGATGCGTTGAAGCAAACGAGCAGCTTTAACTGGCTCAGCTCCACGATTTGACATTGCAAAGTGCTCCTCTTCTAGTTGCTTCATTGAAAAATTAGAGGTAAAGAAAGTTGTCAGACCGTTTTGCATACGATAATCCAAAATCACGCCCAGCACATCGTCACGAATCCAACCAGATCCATCTGTTTCTGCCCCAATGTCATCAAGCACCAAAATCGCCACCGTCTTCATATCAGCACGAACGTCATCCATATTTTTACTAGGATCGTTGATTGCTTCTTTCATGTTGGCCGCCAACGTTGGATAATGAATCAGCATTACCTCAATCTCATCAACAGCCAACTGATTAGCCATTGCTCCCATCAAATATGTCTTACCAACTCCATATGGTCCTTGTAAATACAGCCCTTGATGGAATTCATTTGGCTCTGCAACGTATTCTTCAATAAACTGAGCAACTGCGATCACAGCAGATGTCATCCCCAAATCAGCGTGAGCAAAATCGTCCATTGTTGCACCCTTCAATTGCTTAGGCATCCCGATTGACTGAACCCGGCTCGCCACTCGCAGCTTATTATGCAAATTAAGAGTGTCTTCTGTCGCGCGATATTGAACCACAATTTGGTGATCAACAAATAACAATTCTGGAATGTAGCCAGGATGAACATCATTTTCACCTTGAACCGCCTTCTTTTGTTGCAAATAATATTCGTAAACCGTTGCTAAATCCCGCTCGAAAATGGCAGACGTTAACTCTGGCTGGTTTTCTTGTACAAAAGCTTTAATTTCTTTGTCAGCTAAAATCTCTGCCTTCACTTTTGCAAATGTTTCTTGGAGCTTGGGGTTTTCCATAATATTTCGCATTGTCGCACCTACACTTTTAATCCCGTCTTGACTCTGTAAATTAATCTCTGGCATCTACTTGCCCTCTTTTTCTTTACGTTTGGCGGCCATGTTGGCTAACATTGCATCCAAATTAGCTTGTTCTTTCTCGCTCACCACCGTCACAGGTTGATTATCCCAATCTGGCTTGGTTTCACGCGGCGGCAATTGCTTAGCATACGAACCACGACGAGTCCCGCTCGTTTTAATCTTTTGATCTCGTTCTTGGATGTACTTAATCACGTCGGCTGGAGTCTTTAGTTTCGCTTGGGCCCAATCCGTATACGTGGCTTCAAGTAACGCCTTTGACAAATTCGTGCGCTTTTCTTTCACTGCCAACACATATAGCTCCATATTGATCACTGCTTTAGGCAATTTGTCATAGCGCATCAACTGCTCAATCGCGTATTGTTCGCTCGCGGTCACGATTCCACCTGTTTGCTCACGAATATCAGCCAGGAACTCAAGTGGCCCCATCTGATTAGCCTTATCAACCAATGGATTACCAGTTGACTTAGGTGGAGTCTGCGGTTGCGTAGTATTTTCAACCGTTTGCTGCTTTTGGAAATCAACCGTCAATTGCTTTTCAATCTGCTTCAAATCAATCGTGTGGTTTGCGCTGACGTTACCTTGAATGACACGTACCAATGCGATTTCATCTAGTGCATACAATTGTTTTAATATTAACAAGTCACTCTGTTGCTTTAAGAGCTCTGTTTTATCAACTCCAAAGCTCTGCAACAACTCGGCCATTAAGTCCAAATCAAGTTGCGGTGTCGACTTGGTGATTGCTTCTTTTAGTGGTGCTTGTACTGGTTCAACAAGCTGCACTTCATCCACCGTTTTGAAATTATCTTCGTTCACGACATCAAAAAAGCCTTTGGAAACATTCTTGCCAGTAATCGGTTGATACTTTGGAAGCATTTGAGCACGCAATATTTCGAATTCATCTGATCCTAAAAATAATTTCAATAATTTCACTAAGAGCTTATCGGACAAGAAGTTTTGCTTTGAGACGGGAAGAAAAATTTCATAAACCCACTGCGAACCAAGCGTCAACGTTTGTTCATATGACTTGACCAAACCGAAGCCTTCCAACTTTTCACGCGCCTGTAAAAAGCGTTGTCCAGAAAGGCCTACTCGATCAATCAGAGTAATATGGCTGTGCATCTCACTCTCGTTGCCAAGTGTGTTGGCAAGTGCTAGATAAAGCGTCAACGCCTCAGTTCCAATCAGTGGCAAATACAAATTAGTAAGAACTTGTAAGTCTTGTGGCTTCAGCTGTTCATGAATAATCGTCTTATATTTATGGTTAAGACTAAATGGCATAATTGAGCTCCTTTCTGGTAAATTTATTGGTGATGCAGGTGTGATTCCGTGGTCATGAATTTTTTAATTGTAAAGCATGTAAAATTGCATCGACTTGTTGTTTGGTTTCTTCAATCGAGCCAGCATTTGAGATTACATAATCAGCCAACTCTTCTTTTTTTGACATCGGCATTTGTGCATTAATTCGTTTATTGGCTCCATCTTGGGACAATCCATCACGTTCCATCAAACGTTGTAATTGCATTGCTGGTGGAACAGTCACGACGATAATCTTTTCAGCACCCATAGCATTGCCAGTTTCTAATAGCAACGGTACTTCGTAAACAATCGCCTTAGCCCCTTGTTTTTGCGCTTCTTCAGATAATTCTTGCATCATTGTGTGAACGCGCGGATGTGTAAAATGATTTAACATGTTGAGCTTGGCTGGATCAGAAAAGACGATTTGACCTAGCTTTTGCCGGTCTAGCTCACCATTTGGCAAAAGAATATCTGGCCCAAACTCATTTTTAATATCTACCAATGCTGGCATTCCAGGCTCGACAACCTTGCGCGCAATTTGATCTGCATCTATAACTGTAATCCCTAGTTCCCGAAAATAATTAGCAACCGTTGATTTACCAGTTGCAATTCCACCAGTTAACCCAAGTTTCAACATCTCATTCTCCTAAAAACTAATTCTATACCTTTAAAACTTGGCACTTTGGGCAATAGGTTGTTCCCCGTTGCGCCACCTTCGTCTTGACTAACTCAGTCCCACAACGTAAACACGGCTGTCCCACGCGTCCATAAACTTGCAGTTCATTTTGAAATCCACCGGCTTCACCAAATGCATTGGTAAATGAATGCACCGTAGTTCCGTGATGCTCAGTAGCTCGCGCAAGTTCTTTGATAATGTTTTCTCGTAACACGCCCAATTGTTTCTTTGTGATGGTGTTGGCAGGTTGCAACGGATGAATCTTTGACATCCATAACGTTTCGTCCACATAAATATTTCCCAGACCGGCAATATGGCTTTGATCCAACAAGAACGGCTTGATTGCCCCCTTACGCTTGAACTCCTCCACCATATAATCCAGCGTCAACGTTTCTTCAGTCGGTTCTGGACCAATCTTTGCCAGCCCAGTGAGGTGCATGGCATCCTTTGTATCAACCAGATTCATCCGGCCAAACTTACGGGTGTCGCGATAAAATAGGTCATTGCCATCATCCAAATGAAACGTGACCAAATCGTGTTTTCCAGGTGTAGTATCCGCTGGCACGGTATAATAAGCCCCTTCCATCCGTAAATGCGAAACGAGAGTCTTGTCCCCGCTCAGGCGAAACATCAGATACTTGCCGCGACGATCAATTTTTTCAATCTTGCGGTCCGCCATTTCAGCGTCAAATTCTTCTGCTGACATGCCCACGATCTTTTCCCAACGCACTTCAACACTTTTAATCGTCCGTCCGACTACAAGTTTGGTCAAACCTCTTCTTACAGTTTCTACTTCTGGCAGTTCTGGCATTACGTCCCCTAACCGTTGATATGTCAACGTTTTTATGATTTGTGATGCACTCTGTGGTGCAGTTTTATTTTTTTCTGTCAAATTCCAGTGGCACATGAATTTTTTCATCACCATAATAGAACTTGATATAAACTATTTCTTATTTTACAGCATTCAATAGCACTTTACCAATTATCAATAATGTTTTTATCCATCAAAAAACGGCTATCATTGCCGCTTATCTTTATCTAGAAAAATGTGAGTGCATAAATTCCTTGCATGGTCTCTGTTGGCTGCAAATGATTAATCCCCAACTTGTCCGTCAAATCACCACTAGCGTCCACTGTATCAGCAATTCCCCACCACGGTTCGACACACAAGAATGGTGCCTCAACATCGGCTTTTGTCCATATTCCTGCATATTGCGCATTTTGAATATCCACCATTACTCCATGTTCATGCTTTTGGTCGGTCACCTCGATACTAATTGGTTCCTGCTTTAATTCAAGAATAATCGCATCGTTTTGATAATCTGACCGACGCACTGGCAATGCAACAGATGCATCAAAGGTTGTGTCTTTAGCAAAGTCCACAAATGGACCACTCAAAACCTTGCGCCCGAATTCTTTGGCTGGAGTTATGTTGACAAGATAGTCATTAAACGTTTGTCCCGCTTGCAATGGCAAATTGATGCCAGGATGACCACCCACTGAGAAATATAACTCTTTTTGATCCAAATTTGTCACCACATACTGCACTTCCAACGAATCTTCCGTATCAAGACTGAAAACTACATCAAACTGAAACTTGAACGGATAAATTTGTCGAGTTTCTTTTGAATCAGTCAAGCGCAACCGAACAGCTGTTTCAGACTGCTCAATCACTTCAAATTCAGAATCACGTGCAAAACCATGTTGCGTTAAATGATAATCTTTGCCAGCATAACGATACGTATCTCCATGCAACCGCCCAACAATCGGAAATAAATTAGGTGCATGCCGACCCCAAATTTTAGGATCACCCTGCCAAATATATTCGATCCCTGTTGCTTGATTTACAACACTTGTTAACTCTGCCCCAAGTTCGTTAATCTTAACCTGGATTGAGCCATTTTCAATTAAAATAGCCATTTGATCCTCCATAAAAGCGCTTTCACTTATTGCTTTAAGTGTACCAAATTTTCATGTTAAATCCCACCATTGATTCACATGATTCTACGCGCGAGGAAAGAAATTACGATAGCTTTCCTGCAAATTTTCTCTCGTCACGTGCGTATAAATTTGAGTGGTGCTCAAGCTACTATGGCCCAAAAGCGCCTGTACATTTCGTAAATCTGCACCATTATTCAATAGATCCGTGGCGAATGTGTGCCGGAACATGTGCGCAGAAACATTTTGGGTAATTCCGGCCTTTTTCGCAATTTGCTTTAACACATATTCGATCCCACTCGCAGACAAAGGTTCGCCATTTTTATTGACCAATAAATTATCGTGTGACCGTTTAGCATTTTTCATCAACGCCGGGCGCACTGTTTTCAAGTACACATCTAGCGCATGCTCCATATATTTACCATACGGAACAACGCGCATCTTATTTCCCTTACCAGTAATATGCACAACGCGTGGCCCACGATCAATTTCACCAAGCGTTAAGCCAGCAGTTTCGGACACACGCGCTCCAGTATCATATAAAATCTCTAGCAACAGTTGATTACGAATGCCTAAAGCTGAGTTATCAGTCGCCACTTGATCAAAAAGCTTTGTTAATTCTTGCTCATAAAAATAACGAGGCAAATGCTTGCCAGCCTTGTGAAGTTGCACATCTTGAAACGGATTTTGGATAACTTTACCATTGTTATACAAAAAGCCATAAAAACTACGGAGCGAACTGACTTTTCGCGCAATCGTTCGTCCTCCATCACCATGATCAAAGAGATAACTTAAAAAAACGCGGACATCTAAGTGATCCACGTTTTCTAGAGCTGATTCGCGTCCAGTCTCAGCCAAAAAACGCCGTAATTCATCCAAATCAGACTGATAAGCCCGAATCGTGTCTTCCGAATATTGGCGCTCTCCACGTAGATATTTTGTGAATAATTCTACGTTGTCTTGGCTCATTTTTTAGCTACCGCCTTTTTAGTTGTACGGTTTCGGGTTGTCGCTTTCTTTGTTGCTGTCTTCTTAGTTGTTGCTTTCTTAGCAGTGCTTTGCTTAGTGGCTTCTTCGCCTGCTTTAGGAGTTGTCCCGTCAGCTAAGGTCTTTTCAGTTGGCTTGTCCCATGAAGTAAAGTCACAGTCAGGATAACGCGAGCAACCGTAGAATGTCCGTCCACGCTTGGTTTTGCGCTCAATAATTTGTCCTTGATGACACTTAGGGCATAGTAACCCAATTTCTTTAACGATTGTCTTGGTATTACGGCAATCTGGGAAACGTGAACAAGCAAAGAACTTTCCATAGCGACCCAAACGTTCCAACATTGGTGCTCCACAAATCTCACAGTTTTCACCAGCAAGTTTGTCCTTAACCACCATTTTTTCCATTTCGACTTCAGCCTTGGTCAGCTCAACCCTAAATGGCTTATAAAATTCGTCGACCACGCGCACCCATTCTTCAGAACCGGTTTCAACGTTGTCTAATTCACCTTCAATTTTAGCTGTGAATTTCAAATCAGCGACATCTGGGAAATAAGCGCGAACGGCATCTTGCACCATTTTCCCGATTTCAGTCGGAATGAACTTCTTTGCATCAATGCGCACGTAGCCACGAGTTTTAATCGTCTCAATTGTCGCTGCATATGTCGAAGGACGCCCAACGCCGGCTTCTTCCAACGCCTTGACGAGCGCTGCTTCAGTATAACGCGGCTTTGGTTGCGTGAACTTTTGCTCAGGATTGATGCTAGCCATTGTGACAGTATCACCTTCGTCCATCTCTGGAAGAACGTTATCCTTGGCCTTGGCTGCTGGATACGCTTTGGTATAACCAGCGAACTTGGTTGTAGCACCATTGGCCCTAAACATGACACCATTTTGCTCAATCGTCACGCGAACTCGATCAATAATTTCAGGAGTCATTTGTGAAGCAACAAATCGTGACCAAATTAATTGATACAACTTGAACTGGTCGTTGGTGAGTTTATCCTTAATTGAAGCTGGCGTACGGTAAACAGAAGTCGGACGAACTGCTTCGTGGGCGTCTTGGGCCCCTTCTGGCAACTTGCCTTGGACCGGCTTAGTTGCAGCGTATTCTGCTCCGTATTCTTCATGAATAAAGTGCGATGCATCATTTTTAGCAACTGAAGAAATCCGGGTTGAATCAGTTCGCATATAGGTAATCAACCCAACGGAACCATCCCGGCCACCCAAATTAATTCCTTCATACAATTGTTGAGCAGTTGACATCGTGCGTCGAGCCTGGAAATTAAGCTGTGTGTTTGCTGTTTGTTGCAAAGTTGATGTGGTAAACGCGGGGCTTGGATTATTCTTTCCTTCGCTCTTAACTACGCCAGTGACATCAAAGAGTTCGGCCTTGTTGAGTCGCTTCATAATTGCTTGAACTGCTTCGTTGTCCGGAACTTTGTCCACACGCTTGTCGTCTAAGCCATAAAAATTAGCCTTGAACTTTTTAGCACCCTTTTTAAACTCAGTTGGGAATTCCCAATATTCTTCGGGTTCGAAGGCTTGAATTTCATTCTCACGATCAATAATCAGACCCAGCGCCACAGATTGAACTCGTCCGGCACTTAAACCTTTTTTAATTTTCTTCCACAACAATGGCGAAATCGAATATCCCACAAGACGATCCAAAATCCGTCGAGCTTGTTGCGCATCGACAAGGTCCATATTAATTTTACGAGGGCGCTTAAAAGCATCTTTAACTGTATCCTTTGTGATTTCGTTAAAGACCACCCGATTTTCATCAGAGCTAATATCTAATTCCAAAATATGCGCCAAATGCCACGCGATTGATTCTCCTTCACGGTCCGGGTCGGAAGCAAGATACACATGTTTAGCAGCTTTAGCATCCTTTTTTAGGCCCTTGATAATGTCGCCTTTTCCGCGGATGTTAATGTATTTTGGTTCGTACTCATTTTCAGTGTCAACACCCATCTGTGACTTAGGCAAATCGCGAATATGCCCGATACTAGCAACTACCTTATAGTTTGGCCCCAAATACTTTTCAATTGTCTTTGCTTTTGATGGTGATTCGACAATGACTAAGTTTTTTTGCTTTGCCGATGATGTTGTACGCCTTTTCTTGGTTACTTTTTTTTCTGTTTTTTCTACCACGTACTCATCCTCTTTTCATTAGTTTATATTTTCCTAACTAGTTATGCTAGTTACGAAACATCTTTGGCCATTTTTCACTGGCGTGGTGGGTTTTCAATAATGATAGAAAGTGGCGACACGGTTCCATTCGACTACACATTTTTACAAAATGAGTCGAATTGGTGCCGCTACCTCGCTTTAAGGAGTGTGCACAAAGGCGTTTTGAGCTGTCGGGATAAGATTATTTTCCAATTTGCTACCAAAGCGTAGCGACGTAGTGATTTGGAAAAGAAGCTTATAACCGAAGCTCAGCCTTTGTAAACACGATGATCACCTACTATCATCATATCAATCCAGCACCCCTCAAATTAAATGACAAAGATGTTACGTACTTTGATTAATCTGCGAAGCGATTCTGTCGTCGGATGACCAGTCCCTTGCCGAATCAAGGCGAACCTTTTCACGCGGGCTTTAGCACCGTGAAATTGGCAAATTATTTTGCCATTCGCCGTGACTCGTGCAGGGCCATC